>CAZLCK010000012.1:0-33548 GCA_964558235.1 uncultured Coriobacteriaceae bacterium | reverse complement strand
AAAAAGCAATACAGCTACAGGCACAATTACACAAAATGAAACAGCAGCACTTACCTTTAACAATCATTTTGAAACAGGGGATTTAATAATCTCTAAGACAGTTTCTGGTACTGAAGCTGAAACTGATAAAGACTTCACCTTCACGATTACTCTAAAAGACAGCGAAAACAATGCTGTCTTCGGCACCTTTGGTGGCATAGAATTCAACTCCGATGGCCAATACTCCTTCACACTCAAGCATGGTGAAACACTTGCCATCACAGGTCTTCCTGCTGGCATAAGCTATACCGTAGCTGAGGATAGCTCCTCAAGCGATGGCTATACAACCACCGTAACTACCGTAGATGCAAGTGGGGAAGTAAGCAGAAATGAAAGCAAGACAGCATCAGGCGAAATCGCTGAACATGGAACTACAACTGTAGCCTTTACTAACTCTAAGGATGCTGCTACAGGTAACCTAATCATCTCCAAGACGATTTCGGGTAGTGGGCTTGATAGTGATGATTATCAAAAAGACTTTAGCTTCACGGTAACCCTAAAAGAGCCAGATCCTAACGACCAACCTATCACTGGTGAGATATCTGTCATCTATTCAGATGGTACTGAACCTACCACTGTGACCTTCGATAATGATGGTACTTACACCTTTAACCTCACACATGGCCAAAGCGTTACCATTCTCGGTTTGGCCGATGGCACAAAATACACCGTAGAAGAGGCTGACTACTCAGACGATGGCTATGAAGTTAGTGCAAACAATGTAAGTGGCAAAAACTCTGCAAGTGGCACAATCTCTGTAAGTGGCACAATCTATCAAGGTTATACCTCAATTGCAGGTTTTCAAAACCATAAAGATATTGACCCTGTTCTTAATATCGTAAAGACCACTAGCAATGGATCCACTAGTGCTAGTGCAGGAGATACGGTCGAATACAGCCTAACTGTTACCCAAACAGTTGAAGACGCTATTGCACACAACGTAGTTGTTATAGATACACTGCCCAGTGGCTTAACTCACAATAAAGACTCAGTTGTAGTAAAGATAGGGGATACTACATTTACTGAAGCAGATGGTCTTAGCATAACAACTGATAACAATGTACTAACAATAGAAGGCATACAGCAGCTTTCCTATGGTGAGATTCTTACCGTCACCTATACAGTGACAATGGCTGATAACTACGATGGTTCAGAACTCACCAACTATGCTACGGTAACCTCTGACGATGACCCTGATGGTGATGATGACACTTGGACGGTCACTGTCGATGGTGGCGATGAGGGCACCACAGGCGGTGGTAGCGATGATTCTTCGGATGATGTTGTCACAAGTGAAACAGATGGCGATGACACAAGCACAGGCGACACTCTGCCTAAGACAGGAGATAGCACATCTACACTACTTCCAATCATCGTATCTGTAGCACTTACAGCATTTTTCACTGCGGCAGCTTCCGTCCTGCGTATGAGAAGGCGCAGCATAAGAGGGAAGCATGTTCGAAGGAGCTGAGCTTAGCTATTGATGTAAGCCACCAGACCTAACAAGCATTAGGGAATAGGCAAGGCTTATCAGAGACAGGCAACAATCACCAAAATAAATGGAATTATTAATACTTTGCTTAATCTTTTGATACTCACTTCATTCCTTCTTAGGCCAGATTTCGGTTCATAGATTCCCCTTTATATTTTGTCAGCCTTATTTCATCGATGTATAAACGTAATACGGTGATACAATTTGATATACAGCACGGAAAGGAAGATGGTATGGAAACAACGACATCAATGGCCACTAGGGTACCAAAAGATGTAATGGAGCGCTATACGAAACTTGCGCAGGGGACTGGCAGACCAAGAAGTTATTACGTCAACGAAGCATTAGCAACCTCCATAGATCGGCTTGAATGGGAGTACGGCATTCTCAAAAAAGCCGAGGACTTGCGTGCGGGACGTGCAAAGACCTATACGCCAGATGAAGTGAGAGAACTCTGTGGCTTGGATAGTTGAGTACTCAGACGATGCGACAGAAACACTTGTCAAACTATCAAAGCGAGACAAGTCGACCGTAGCGCGTATCATTGATTATATGGATGAGGTGGCAGCACTTGACGACCCAAGAAGTCGCGGAAAGGCACTAACGGGAAACCTCTCCGGGTTATGGCGCTATCGTGTGGACGATTATCGACTCATATGTGATATTGAGTCCGAAAGGCTTGTGGTGTCTGTTGTTGATGTTGGACATAGGAGTAGGGTATACGGGCGTAAATGAAGTTTTACACCCTATGCGACTGTTAACCCCTCCAAGCTTCTTCGAGCCGCTGTAAGCGGCTCTTTTTTGTTCGCTGCTCATTTTCCTATTAGGCTTATCCATTGCTTGCAAGGCCTGTGGCGCTTGCAAGCTGTCTGCGTAGGGAAGGATCACCCCAACCCTCAACTTAAGATCTTCAGGATTGCGTGAGTGAGGCCGACCCTCTACTCCACACCTACTATGACGTCGGTGGATTTGACAATGGCGAGAGCTTCCGCACCCTCGACTAGTCCTAGATCGTCTATCGCTTCGTTGGTGATGGAGCCGGATACAAGGTTGCCATCGGCAAGCTTCACGGACACGTGCCCGTTGACAGCACCCTTATTCACCGATACCACCTTTCCGGGAAGTTGGTTGCGCGCCGAGATCCCGGAGATGCGCTCGTTTCCGGCGGCAAACATCACATTGGTCGCTTTGATGATCGCATATGCGGTCATGCCCTTCTCCAGACCGAGCTCGGCGATCGACTCCATTGTGATGTCGGCCTTGACGGTAACATCTCCCAGATCGATGGCTACGATCCCGTTGACAGCGCCCTCGGTGACGCTGGAGACGACACCCTTGAGCTGGTTTCGTGCAGATATCCTCATGATAAGTCTCCTTTCCCGCCTGCTATTTACATACACATGGCTCACACATGGCCCCTAGTATGAGCCGCGTGTTCAGGTCTTGCCCACACTTGTGATTCCCATAGGGATTCTTTATAGTCTATTGAGAATAATCTCTGATTCAGAGTAGTCTCTGGCAAGTGGAGTCTTATCTTGTTTTTCGTTATCGGCGACACGGCATCGGTTATTCCTTCAGGGAAAGGCGCAGTTAGACGCTGCCGCTTCCTAGGATCTCTCTAAGCTCGTCTTCACCACACTCTCTATCTTCTTTTCATTCGGCTCAAAAGAAAAAGCAGGTCAGAGAGATTGAAAAGCTCTAACCCGCTTTTAATATCGATCTGGTTATAAAAACATAGCCGCAATAATAGCGGCTATGTCAATAAACTTTCAGGATTACCAAATCCTAAACTGTACTACTAATTATCCGAAGGCTTCCATCTCTATAGCAATACCTGCTCTAAATCTTCGAGCATGATACCTAGAGCAGTGATTCCACCTTCAGCTGTATACCAAACAGCAGGGCTGGATAGATAGTAGATATTGCCATTTTGATAGGCATCTGTAGTCATGGTTAGCTCGTTTTCTACTACTTCTTGAGCTTGATCAGCGCCATCAGATCCTATTGCAGCATCGCGGTTAAGTATAAAGATATACTCTGGATTCATTGCAACGATTGTCTCAAATGACATCTCATTTCCATGTGTAGATGTGACATCTTCAGAAGCAATATTGGTAAATCCAACTTCAATTCCTATAAGCGAGCAACGACCATCATTTCCAAGAGCATTAACACTGCCGCTGGTATATAGAGCAACCAATGCAGTATGTCCCTCAGCAACTTCAGCAAGTGCAGCAATTCTATCGTCGTATTCGCTCATTAATTCACTAACTTGCTCTTCAAGTCCAAACATTGAAGCGATTGTTACGGCATTGTCATTAGTGCTTTGCACTACTCCTTTATCGCTATCGGTTGCTAAATAAATAACAGGAGCAATCTCACTAAGTTCATCGTAGGATTCAGAAAGTCTTCCTCCGATGAAAATAACATCTGGTTCACACGCCATAACAGCCTCTAAATCGGCTTCTTTTATGGTTCCTAGGTTGGTTACATTTTCGTCTTCGGAATAGCTTGCCAAGTAATCAAGCGAAGAAGAAGTAGAAGCGCCAACAACTCTATCACCTAAGCCAAGATTATCTATAATATCGAGGCTTGCCAAGTCCATTACGGCTAATCTTTGAGGATCATAAGGAACTTCGAGTTCGATTAGTGTTCCGCTGCCGTCAAGAGTTTCAATGGTAATAGTCTCTTGTGCACTAGCTTCTGAATCAGATCCACTCGAACATGCAGCAAGGCATAAGGCAAGTGCTGCCCCGATGCATGCGATCACAATCTTTTTAAATAATTGACCTGAAACGATTTTCATACGATAATCTCCTTTTGTATCTGCATCCGATGCCTAGACTTTAGGCTTACTCTCTTTTACTTTCTTTTGTTTAGGTATCGGATGTAATTATTACCGACTAGTATCAGTAATAGATTGACAATGGCTTGCCCTCGATCATCAGGATTTCAAACTCCACCCCATAAATCTCGGACAATGTTTCTTTGTTCATCACCTCCTCAACAGTGCCAAATTTAACGATCTTTCCATCCTTAAAAGCGCAGATATAATCTGAATAAAATGCTGCATAGTTGATTTCATGCAGTACTAAAACGACTGTCTTATTCAACTCATCACACAGTCGTCTTACGATCTTCATCATGTTTGTAGCATGATAAATATCTAAGTTATTAGTAGGTTCATCCAACAAAACATACTCAGTATCTTGTGCGATAATCATAGATATATAAGCTCTTTGGCGTTGTCCGCCCGATAGCTCATCAATAAAACTATCTTCAAACTCTTTAAGCTCCATGTATCCAATAGCTCTATCTACTATCTCTTCATCTTCTTTGTTTAAGTGGCTGCCGGAATATGGGAATCTGCCGAAACTTACAAGCTCTCTTACTGTTAGCTTCATCTGAATGTTGTTTGTTTGTGTAAGTATTGCAAGACGCTGTGCTAGGTCTTTACTTTTCCAGTCAGATATATCTTTTTCTAAAAAGTCAACTGAGCCGCTATCTCGTTCTATAAGACGTGAGATTATGCCCATTACCGTTGATTTACCAGCACCGTTAGGACCTATTAACGATACAATTTTGCCTTTAGGTAGAGAAAAACTTACGTCGTCTACGACCGTTACTTCTCCATATCTTTTAGTAAGTTCACTTACTTGCATTCCCTAGTTCCTTCCTCACGCCAAAATGAAGTTGAGTGCTACATTTTTTTGTCTACTTACGATCTGGCATTTCCTGCATTTCGACGCTTAGGTGGTTTTGTGGATTGCTTCGCGCGAAGCAACAAGTAGAGGAAGTAGCCTCCGCCGCCTATGGTTATAAACACGCTGACTGGGACACTGTATGTGAATACATGTTCGACAATCAACTGTCCTATTACTAATACGATGACACCAAATAACGCTGAAGCTGTTATAAGCTGTGTATGTCTAAAGGTCTTTAAAAATTGCCTAGAAAGGTTGGCGATAATTAGGCCAAGAAATGATATAGGGCCTACCATTGCAGTAGCTATTGCAATATATAGAACAACTCCAAGCAAGAGTTTTTTGATGCAATGGTCGTAGTCAACACCGAGGTTTATAGCCTGCTCTTTACCAAGGGTTATAACATCGAGAAGCGCGAGCTCTCGTCTGAGTAAAAAGGCAACTGCTACTAACATCACAACAGCAAAGATCATAATCTCTGCGTTAATGTTGCTAAAACTAGCAACTAAAGAGTTTAGAAGAGTGTCATACTCGTTAGGATCCATAACCCTAGTAAGGGTAGACTGGATCGATCCAAAAAACGAAGTCAATACTGTGCCAATTAGTAACACGTATAAAACATTGTAGTTAGTTCTTTTAAAGAGATAGCTATATAGAAAAGTTGCAACAATACCCATAATCAATAGGTCAACTATGAACATCAAATTTGAGTTCGTCGCGAGAATGCTGCCTGTGCCAACTACGAATACAACAGCTGTATGAATTAGCGTGTAAAGAGCATTCATACCAAGCAGGCATGGGGTGACAATTGTGTTGTTAATAATCGATTGAAAGACTATTGAAGCTGAGCCTATTGTAAATGCAGCTATAAACATTGCTAACAATTTAGGCAGTCTGATTTTAATGGAATAGGCAAAAAGTGCTTGATTGTCAAAATTCACATCTACTAGCATATATGCTATCGCAGCTACTAGTGATATGGCAGACATAGCAACTATCTTTTTTATATTGGCTCTTTTTGCTGCTTCACTATATGAAATACTTTTTGCATTAGATGCAGACAGCGATTCGATAGCCTCTTCTCTCATATTCTCACCCCTTTGTTGTTGCTTCCGATTGTTCGGTGCGTTCTAGTAGCTTTCTCATTAGCGGACCAGTTGGGCGTATTGCTCTACGTCCATTCTTAAGTCGATACAGAAGAAGTCCTACGAATATGATGCTTCCAAGAATTCCAACAATGAGTTCGATTGGGAGTTCATATGGAGCAATTACAGTTCTTGCGATCAAATCACAGGCTAAAACGAATAAAGCTCCAAATAGTGCAGTATCTGCTAGAGTTCCTCTGACATGGTCACCTTTAAACATTGCTATGATGTTAGGAACAATTAATCCAATGTAGGAGATTGTTCCAACTGTGCATACGACGCTTGCAGTTATTGCAGCTGCAATAGTAAGTCCTCCAAAGAGGACTAGATTGTAGTTGACACCTAGGTTTTTAGAAAAACCTTTACCCATTCCAACGATGTTAAAGTGATTAGCGAATACGAAAGCCACTATAACTAGCGGGACAGCTAACCAAACTAGTTCATAGTTACCTCTCAAAACCAAAGAGAAGTGACCTACAGTCCAAGTAGAGAGAGCTTGGGTCATCTCATACTGATAGGCGAGAAAATTGGTGACTCCGCTAATTACGTTTCCAAACATAATTCCTACAAGCGGAACCATAACTACATCCTTGAACTGGATGCGTTGAATAAACCAGACAAAGATCCATGTTCCAATTAAAGCAGCAGCAAATGCAAATAATGCACGTCCCCAAAAACCTAGTGTTGGCAAAAAAATAAGAGCAACTAATATTCCAAACTGAGCCGATGAAATTGTTGCACCAGTTGTTGGGGATACGAATTTGTTCATACAAAGTTGTTGCATTATAAGACCCGCAACGCTCATTCCTATTCCTGTGCAAAGTATTGCAAGCAACCTAGGAAGGCGAGAGGCAAGCAAGGTATGTAGTTGGTCGAGGTCTCCAGAGAGAATCCCTGAAATATCCATATCGAGCACACCGACGAAAAGTGAAGATACTGATGTTATCAACAGTACTATGGCGAGCACGATAGTACTTCTTCTTCCTTTAATAGCCTTGTCCTTCCTAATCTAAGGATCATTATTAAAAACTAGGGGGAGTATACCTAGTATTATTTGTAGTTAGATATATCTAACTAGTTCTTAGCAACCTTGAGAAAATGAATTTATTTCAAAAGGTTTAATAGAGTGAAAACTCTTAAGTGAAAGTCTCTTAAAAAGTTAGATATATAAAACATATAAAGTTAACCACATAAAACATATAAATATTTAAAAAAAAAGTTATTGTTACCTCTAAGTGGTTCTTTTTGTCCTATAAAAAGTTTCAGTCCCTCATTTTGAAGTTAAAGCTTAGGTAACTTCTTAAACTTGCCGCACTCCGGGGGTGTGGAGTTTAAAAAGTTTGGAAGTTAAGACCGTCAAAAATCTAGTCCTTATAAGATAAAACTTTGATATCAAATATTGACATCAAATAAAAACTCCTCAATACTTTATTCAATGTAGTGATTAAAGAGGGGATAAAGTGGAAAACTTTGCTAATAAAGTCTCTACTACAATGAGGCTTTCAAATAAGTATCTCTTGATGATGATGGAAAATAGTGGATTATATGGCTTAGCTCCATCTCATGGAGACATCTTATCTATTTTGTTTGAAGAGCAAGAGGAAGTTATGTCCGAGCTTGCTAAACGTATTTCACGAGATCCATCTACAGTTACTGCTTTGGTAAAAAAGTTAGTTTCTTTGGGCTTTGCGAGCACAAAGAAAAGCGAGGATGACAAGCGTCAAACAATAGTTTTCCTTACCTCTAAAGGTAAGCAGCTTCGTTCAGATTTTGATGAAATTTCTCAAAGATTAAATTCTGCATGGCAAGATGAAATAGAGCCATCCGAACTCGAAATTGCATATAAAGTTATGGAAAAAATTGGGGAGAATCTACTATTTGCAATAGCTAAAGAAACTTTAGAAATAGCAAAAGAAACTACAGACCTCTATGCTTTGGACAAAATATTAAAAAGAGAGGGGATAGCATGAGACTTTTTGAAATTACAACTCAAGATAAACCACTAACTGTTCACCGTATATTAGTAGCTGTATTTTTGATGGCCATATTGGCATTATTGGTAGTCATCGGAGGATGTTCATCTAGTCAAGATCAGACTGCTGACATAGATGAAACATCCAAAACCACACTAACGGTTGCTATGGAATTAGCCTATCCACCATTTGAAACCCGTGACGAACAGGGCAATCCAACTGGAGTTTCGGTTACGTTTATGCAGGATTTTGCCGATGCCTATGGGTATGATTTAGTAATAGAAAATACTGCATTTGATGGTCTTATCCCAGCTCTTCAAACTGGTTTAGCAGATGTTGTCATGAGCTCAATCACAATTACCGATGCTCGTGAAGAACAAGTCGACTTTACCGATCCTTATGCGGTTGCTCAGCTAGCAATCTTAGCTAATGCAAATTCTGGAATTGAAAGCATCGATGATCTCGATCAAGTAGGTATGACTGTTGCTGTTAAGACTGGATCTACAGGTGATGTCTATGCGACTGAACATCTAACAAATGCAGAGATCTTGCGTTTTTCCGATGAGAGCGCCTGTGTAACAGAGGTTGTTCAGGGACGTGCAGATGGATTTTTCTACGATCAATTGACTATTTATCGAAATAATTTGGCAAATCCAGATACAACAGAGGCAGTGTATGTTCCATTTCAAGATGCTGAGTATTGGGGTATTGCGGTTCAAAGTGGTAATGACGAGTTAAGGGAGCAGCTAAACGAGTTTATCGCACAATATAAGGCTGATGGTGGTTTCGATAGACTTACCGAGCAGTATTTGTCGGATGAAAAAGCTGCCTTTGATGAGCTTGGCTTCAGATGGTTTTTCGATTTTGATGAGGAGTAGGCTTCTAGCGGTTTAGATGACCTCTAAATAGCTTGAAAAACAGGAAAAGTCATGAAAAATCCCTTTGTGGCAGAGAAGAATAGCCCAACGCGTCCAGGCAAAGCAGCGCTCAATTATCTGCTGATATGCGTGGTGGTAGTAGTATTATTTTGGGTATCGCTCGGAATGGCTGGCATTAGTCTCAATTTCGATTTTGTTTGGCAATATCGTCAGCGAATCTTAGATGGGTTTTTGCTAACAATAGGGATTTCTTTGGGCTCATTGGCACTTAGCCTTATCATCGGGGTGCCAGTAGCTTTTGGTCAAAGAAGCAAAATCTTGCCTCTCAGATATTTTTGCGACTTTTACGTAAAGATCATTCGTGGTACACCGCTTTTGGCTCAAATATATCTTTTTTACTACATCATAGGGACAGCATGGGGTTTAAATAATCGTATTGTAGCCGGCATTTTAATACTTTCAGTATTTTCGGGCGCTTATATTGCAGAAATTATCAGAGGAAGTCTTTCATCTTTAGACTCTTCTCAAATTGAAGCAGCTAAATCGGTGGGTTTTACAAAGGTGCAAACCGCTAAACATGTGGTTATCCCACAGCTTGTATCACGCACATTGCCTGCGCTAACAGGGCAATTTGCAACTATTGTTAAGGATTCATCGCTGCTATCTGTCATCGCAGTAATTGAGATTACACAGACTCTTCGTGAGATTACGGCTACAAACTTCAACCTCTTTGGTGGGTATCTGTTTTTGGCAGCGCTTTATCTATGTTTGACCTTGCCAATAATGTTTGTAAGCAAGCGATTTGAAAAGAGACTTGATTATGCACATTAGCCTGAAAAGTCTCTGCAAAAGCTTCGACGATGTAAAAGTTTTGGACTCGATTGACTTTAGCGATGAGGTCACAACGCTTGCTATTATCGGACCTTCAGGCGGAGGAAAGTCGACTCTACTTAGGATTTTAGGTGGACTTTTGCCACAGACTTCTGGTGAGGTTTTAATTAATGGTAAGGCGATTCCAAGCGATGAGGTTGAGCTTGCAAAATATCGATCTACATTAGGTTTTGTCTTTCAAGACGGTGGTCTTTTTTATCATATGAGCGCTAGGGACAATATCGCAACTCCGCTTTCAGTTGTACATGGAATACCTGAAGAGGAGGCCGAAAGACAAGCTGATGAGTTGCTAGAAAGATTTGGTATAGCAAGTGAGAGCGACAAGCGTCCTGCGCAACTATCTGGAGGCCAAAGACAAAGAGTTGCAATTGCTAGAGCCGTTGCTGCACGCCCACAGATGTTACTTTTAGACGAACCAACCTCTGCGCTTGACCCTGAATACACAACTGATGTCTTGGACCTACTACGCACTCTTCGAGATGAGGGTACACATTTTATAGTTGTGACACACGAGATGGGATTTGCTCGTCATGCCTGTGATAAAGTTGCGTTTTTGTGCGAAGGCAGGCTTTTGGAATATGGGAAGAGCTCGTCTATATTTGATAATCCTCAGACTACTCAACTACAGCGATTTTTAAGCAAGCTTTTGGAGTGGAGAATCTAGATGATTGGGATTTTATTTGAATCAGATGAGTGGTCGGATTATAAGTTAGCAAAAGAGATCTCTGCTTATGGCATCGATGTTACTATGCTCGATTTAGCTAAAGGTCAGATCGATAAAGATGAAGTTAGCGATGCCAAGCTCTTTGAAACTGCTTTGAGTTGCAAGATTTTGATTAGTCGTATCTTTGCAAGTGCAGTATTTAGGGGACATGCGATTGCGCATAAACGTTTTGAACAGATTTGTACAATTGCCAAAGCTAGCGAAATTAGATTTATAAATCCTGTCTCAGCGCACAATTTTGAGATTAGTAAGTTTTTGGCAGCAGAAGAACTTACTAAGGCTGGAATTGATGTTCCGACTGTGTATGGGATTGGGATTCCTGATGAGTTGAATCCCTCTCAGTGGGAATACCCCTGCATCATAAAGCCGAATTGTGGTGGAAGAACAACATATACCTTGCTAGCTCATAGCCGAGGTGAGGCTGAAATTTTTTTGGCCAATGCGCCTGATTTTGAGTTCATAGTTCAAGAGTACATTGAACCAATATATGGGTTTACAACGCGAATGGAGCTAGTAAACAAAAAATGTAAGCTTGTGGTAAAGCGAAGCGTAGTTGATAACGGGCTTTCAGCCTACCATTTAGGATCGCGCTATGAGCTTTACCCAGATTGTCCAGAAAATGTTTTATCTGCTGCTCAGCGCTCTGGTGAGATTTTGTCAATTGAGTTTGGGAGCTTTGACATTATTGAAAATACACGAGGCGCTTTTGTGATAGACAGCAATTCGGTCTCGAATGTTTCTGAAGATAACACTGAGATGTTCAATATGGATTTGATGGCTGAATACGCTAGTGAAATTGCATCAATTTATAAGGATGAGGCTTAAAAATTTAGGATTACATGGGAAGTGGAGACGATGGAGAAGTTTGAAACTGTTGAAGACATTTTCGAAATGTTTAAGAAAATAGGATGCTGTTCGTTTGCTACTTTGGATAGTCATGGTGGGGTTGACAGCCGTATTGCACATTTTTTTGCATGGGATGAGGATGGACTTTATTTAAGAACGATGAATGTAAAGCCATTTTACAAACAACTTTCTGAGGGCAAATCTGTAAGTGTCTGTGGTGAAATAACAGATGGGCCGTGTATATGGGATGAAGATAATATGCCACATTTTCAGCCTGGACGTATGGTTAGAGTCACGGGCAAGGTTCGCGAGCTTACACAGCAAGAGGTTGACAAAAAGGCCGCTAATAATCCTTTTTTTAACGTTGCGATCTATGACATTAAGAAGTATCCGCAAACAGTTGTCTTCGTTCTTTATAAAGGACATGCCGAACTTTATGATTATGACTTTAATATGGTAAATCGTGATCATAAGCTGCTAAGAAAGCGTATTTCATTTGGTGGAGATAAGGTTGACTGTGCTGGGCTTTCTATTGATCCTGATAGGTGTCAAGCTTGTGGAGCATGTGTAAGCGTCTGCACACATAAGGCTATAGTAGCTGGTGACATTTATTCAATTTTAGGTGAGAGATGCGATGAATGTGGAAATTGCTATCATTCATGTCCATTTGGCGCGGTGATTCCGAAAGGAAACTAGTAGAGATTTAAAATCAACTATCTACATTAAGTCGAATAGATAGGTGTCTGATAAATGAATTAGACGATGCGACTTAGCACATGAAAATATTTTTTGCAGCTAAATTATACGAATATCTAGTATATCCGATTTGTTTGGTAGCTTAATCGCTAAAAGCTTTTTCAATACGAAGTGACAACATAGCAGCGGTGTCATACGCAGGCCCGCCCGGTTCATCGATATCGCTTGCTACGTTATAGCCAACTAGACGTTTTTGTCCTGCGTTATCAGTATCAAAGATTCTTGCAACCGTATAGGTGTCCTTTTCGTCGATCTCCACATCCATGCCATCATGAGCTTGTGAGATACCAGCAGAAATAAATAGCGTTCCATCTACAGCTATCGTATTAGATGGAAAAGCACCCTTATAGGCATAAGCACTATCGGGAGATTTTCCATCAAGTTCGGCTGCTATAGCCATGCCAGCACATTGTCCCTGCAATGCAGCTGTTTTCCAAATTCCAATGACGCGGTTATCTCCAGATATAAGCTCCTTTGCCTGTGCAACATCACCTGCTGCATAGATGTCAGGATCACTCGTTCGCATGAATTCGTCCACTACAATAGCACGATCAATATCGAGTGTTCCTTTCGGAATAAAACTTAAATCGCTTCTTACACCATGAGCTACAACAATTTCGTCGTAGATATCTCGATCTCCAGAAGAGTAGGTGACATCTAAACGATCTATTCCACCATCATCAACAAGTGCAATATCAGTAATTTTTTGCGAAAACCTCATCGTTATGCCTTTGCTGGCAAGACCTTTTTCGAAACGAATTGCAGTTTGTGGCATGGCGCTAAAGTCCAAGATGTGCTCATTCATTCCGACAATAGAAACATCTTTGCCCAGACGCAAAGCTGCCTCTGCTGCCTTAAGTGCAATCATAGAAGCTCCGCTAACTAGAACTTTTTTGCACTCTGGACGGCTAAAACGCTTCTTCATAGTCTCAGCATTATCCATCGTTCGAAGAACCAAAGGCTCATAACCTTCAACTTCGGGAAAACCAAAGGTTGCTGGGCGCGCACCAATTGAGATTACGCATTTGTCATAGGTATAAGTCTGGTTTGATTCGGTTGTGATTTGGTGTGCTTTTGGATCGATATTACATACGCGTTCTCCACTTATTACGGTGCAATTTAGCTCATCGAGTTCCTCTTTGCTCCAAGGAAAGCAGTCATCATATGTTTTTTCGCCTCCTACATAATAGGAAGTTAAGATCGGGCTATATGGAGGGATATTTGTATCTGAAAACGCTAAGATTTGGCCGCTAAACCCTGCGTTTCTAAGTCCAATTGCAGCGTTTAGGCCACCAACACCAAAGCCAATAATTGCTACAACTTTTTCCATTAATTCCTCCAGTAAGGCTTGGTAATCTCTCTATTTTAAAACCTTAGTTTTTTCGACACATTTAAATCCGACACATTTAAGCATACTCTTATGCAAAGACCTGTGCTAACCAAGAGCCATATTCCCCATACCACATGCTGCTTAGTTGGGAAAAAGTGGTGTTCCAATCAAATTGGTTTTCAAACATGAGTTCTGTGTAGTGTTTGTTGGTTATATTTCGTGGATTTTGCAGTATCAAATAAGCATATGTATATGTGCAAGTTGGACACATTGTTACAACAGTAGAACCTTCTGGGGCAAAGGAGAGTTTTTTATCACTCTGCCGAGCTTGGCGGTTCGGATCAAATGCACTAACTGCTCCTCCAGCACCACAGCATCCATGAAAGATTTCATGTTTTTGATCATCTAGTCCCAAGACCTTTTCGGTCTCATCTAAATAAGTTCCGTCACGGTCTTGGCAAGATTTTGATAGGTAAATTTCGCTCTCAGGTAACGTTTGTTTTGGCTTAAATCCTCTATCGCTTAGCCATTTTGCAAGCGAAATCACTTTTGTTTTATCATCCCCGCGCGCAGCTAAAGCTTTTTTCATATCATTGGCACATCCAGGGCAGACGCAAACTAATTCCTTTGCGCCGCTCATCTCTAGTTCGTCTGCATTTCTTTGGCAAAGTGCTTCGGCACGTTCTAAAAATCCAGCGCTTTTAAGGGAAGATCCACAGCACGAATCGATCATCGTAACATTGTCACCGAGCTCTTCCATAGTTAGAAAGATCTCGCGAGTAAGATTTTCTCCATAGGCAGCAAGCGCACATCCTGGAAAAAATGCTGTATCAAACTTTTGTACAGTGCTGGCAGTGTCGTCCGTTTTGTCATCAAGACTTAAATGACGTGTCAAATCAACATATCCAATACCATGAATTGCACGGTAGGCTTTGAATATATCCCATTCACAATCGACCATAACGCTCGAATACGATGCTCTATCTATAAGTCCTAGATTCTGGAAATCTTCACGCGCACTGTAAATTAGTTCACAAACATCGTTATGAGCAAAGCAGGTATTCTTGCATGATGTGCAAAAAAAGCATCCACGAATTGCACTAACTAGTTCACCGTCATCAGAGATCGTTTGAAATAGATCCTCTGGGTTATTTGAAATGCGCTCAGCATTTAGCAGCTTTTTTGCAATATCACCTAGCGACATATGATTATTGGTAAGCGATTCACAAGACTCTACACAGTGTTTGCATTGGGTGCATTGTCCCAAAAATTCCCAGTAGACTCTATTATTCTTGAGCAGATCCAAGAGATCTCTCCCTTTCCTTACTTCTTTATTCGCTACAGCTCATACGTTCGAACTACGATATTGTTTCAACAATTGACACTCCTTACTATTAGTTGCAGGGAGTGCCAAGATCTTAGAGTCAAACGTTAACGTCAGATGTTTTCAAATAGAGTGTACTTATTCAACGTAGACCGTAATGGTCGAACCTGCTGCTACGCTAGATCCAGAAGATGGACTTGTGCTAGTAACTGTTCCTGAAGTAGCCGTTGAAGGCGACACGTTCACAACAAGTCCCAAATTCTCTAATGTCGAAACAGCAGACGACAAGCTATCTCCTACAACATTAGGGACGGTGACCGTAGCAGGCCCACTAGAGACTGTAATAGTTACAGTAGTTCCTTTGCTTACGCTATTACCAACAGTTGGACTCACAGCAATGACTGTACCTTCAGCTTGGCTAGAAGCTTGTTCTTGGATAACGACATTTAGCCCGGCATTTTGTAAAGTCGCACGTGCTGTCTCAACGTCATCTCCGCGCACATCTGGGATTGTAACGCCCTCAGCCCCAAGGGAAGTGTAGATAGTGACTGTACTTCCGACTTCAACGGTACTTCCAGATGTCGGGCTTTGTTGAGCTATCAGCCCCACTTCAACATCGTCATCATAAACAGGATTGCCCGATGCAATACTTAAGTTGTATCTGGCAAGTACCTCTGTTGCTTCATCGACTGTCATATTAGTTAAATCCGGCACGGTGACAGTTTCAGCTGGGCGAGAACCCTGTGAAATTGTAATTTCTACAGTAGAACCGCTAGCAGCCAAAGTATCACCTTCAGGACTTTGGCTCATAACAAGCCCTGCATCAACGCTATCGGAATAATCTTGCTTTACAGTTACCTCAAAACCAGCATCTTGAAGCGTTTGTTCAGCAACAGACTGTTCTTGGCCTAAAACATTTGGAACTTCAACTCCATTATTTCCGCTAAAGAATATACCCCAGATAGCTACACCAGCAATTGCCAATACAGCAATAACGCAAATTGCAATGATTAGAGGTTTTTTACTCTTTTTCTTTTGAGACTTTTCACGAATTACCCCTTTGTTACTTCCATATCCTGCAGGCATAACTGAGGTCTTTGATGCATCGTCACTAATTACCTGAGTGGTATTAGCGTCATCAGAGATAACCCTAGTTACCCCAGCACTAAGCCCAAGATCTATAGGCGTGCCATTGAGATAGGAATTCAAAGTCGCTTTCATCTCATCGGCAGATGTAAACCTATTTAGGGGATCTTTCTCTAAGGCTTTTAGGATAATTGCTTCAAAAGAAGGATCAATCGATGGGTTATAGGTACTTGGAGGAACAGGAAGCTCGTTTACCTGTTTGAGTGCAACTGAAATAGCATCTGGCCCTTCAAAAGGTAGTCGACCAGTTACAGCTTCGTACATCAAAATACCTAGTGAATAGATATCGGAAGCTGCTGTCGGAGTCTTGCCCTGCGCCTGTTCTGGGGATACATAGTTGGCAGTTCCTAAAACCGATCCGGTTTGGGTCATAGTTGAATTGCCAGCACGAGCCACACCAAAGTCCATGATCTTGATATTGCCATCGGGCTGAATCATGATATTTTGCGGCTTGATATCTCTATGGATGACATCGTTTTCGTGCGCAACTGCAAGACCAGAGCAAATCTGTACACCAATTTGAGCAACTTTGCGTTGATCAATTGCACCACGGTTTGCGATTGCAGTCTTAAGGTCTACTCCTTTGACAAACTCCATGACGATGTAGTAAGTTTCGCCCTCTGATCCCCAGTCATAGATATTTACGATATATGGGCTTGATAGATTTGCAGCAGCTTGAGCTTCTTGTCTAAATCTAGCTGCAAATGTTTGATCAGATGCATATTGGGGGAGCAACACCTTAATGGCATCGATCCTTCCTAAAACTTCGTCTTGTGCTTTGTACACCTCGGCCATCCCACCGATGCCTACTCTTTCTATAATTTTGTAGCGAGATGCGATGGTCTTATTAATCACTGTTTGTCCCTCGGCTTCCTAAAAAAATCAATCCATAGAAGTCTATCATTTATTTTATGTGTTCATTACATTATTGGTTCTCTATAATGCCCCTAAGGCTTGAAGAGAGGTCTGCAAGATCGAACCAGCGTCAGCTGTTACGGATTCTGTTGTATCTTCAACAACAATTGCAATTGTGACACTCTGTCCATTTGCAGTAGCTGTACCGATAAACCATGAGTTGTCATCTTCAGAACTTGTCTGTGCAGTTCCTGTTTTACCCATGACATCGGCTCCGCTGATATTTGCTGCAGTTCCAGTTCCATATGAAATAACGGCTCGCATCGCCTCTGCAACTTCTTCTGCAGTATCAGCGCTAATAGCTTGTAAGTAAACAGAAGGTGTTGTGCTATTAACAATAACACCCTCTGGGCTAACTATATTTTGAACAACATATGGGGTCATTATTGTTCCATCGTTGGCAATAGCTGCAGCAATCATGGCCATTTGGATAACAGTAACCTGTGGCCCAGCCGGGCTTTCATGCTCTCCAACGGGCTGGCCAACTGCTGCCCATGCAGTCTCCCAATCTGTCATCTCTGAAGGATCGGGCATAAGTGATTGAGTGACGCTAAAATCAGTATTTAGATCGCGATTAAAGCCGAAGCTTTCGGCGATACTTACAAGTTCGTCAGATCCAAGCTCGTCTCCGATCTGCGCAAATACAGTGTTTGATGACAATGCAAAAGCTCGTACAACAGAGATATCTCCATAGTCAGTTTCTCTAATAGTTGTAATGGTTCCGCCACCAATTTCTATACTGCCAGGAGAATCGTATATCGAATCTAATGTCACAATGCCTAGTTCTAATGCTCCAGCAAGGGTGACAGTCTTAAATGTTGATCCTGGCGCGTAAAGGCCGTAGGTCGCTCTGTTAAATAGTGCATCAGTGTCGACATTTTCTCCGAGCAAAGATGCAACATCATTGTTGTCATATGTAGGTGAGGAGGCCATGGCAAGGATAGCTCCAGTTTCTGGATCTAAAACTACTACAGCGCCAACGCGACCACTTAAGGCATCTTGAGCTGCCTGTTGAATTGTGGAGTTGATGGTTAGTACAACGTCGTTGCCTGGATTTGAGATTCCAGCAAGTGACTTAATCGCTGAACTAATCGACGAAAAGTCTTTGTTTCCAGTCAGTGTTTCATTGAGCGATGCTTCAAGGCCAGATGATCCGTATGTAGTCGAGTAATATCCGATTAGATGGGAGGCTAAATCACCCTGCGGATAGTAGCGTTCGTATGTACCATCGTCTTGCAGAATAGATTCTGCTAAAACCACATCATCAGATGTGATTATCGAGCCGCGTTCGACTTTTGCACTCTTGGCGATGGTATGGTTATTGCTTGACATGGCCTGGATTGCATCTGCTCTAAAGACCATAATTCCAGTTAGATTGGCGATCAAAAGCGCAAAGAAGATCGAGAAAATTCCAAGACCGCGTGTGATCCTTTTGCCGAGTGCAACTCTTCCTAAAACTCCAGTATCAAATCTTCTGGAGGCCATTGTCAGCTCTGCGCCCTTTTGAGGAGCATCGTCACCTGTGCGAAGCAAAAGTCCAACGATTATAAAGCTCGAAATTAAAGATGAACCGCCCTGGCTCATAAATGGTAAGGTAACACCAGTTAGAGGAATAAGTCCTGTAACTCCTCCAACGATTACGAAAGCCTGAAACGAAATAGCGGCTGTAAGTCCAACTGCTGCAAATGCATCGACATCTCGACGTGCTCTTGCGGCGGTCACGAAGCCTCTGATGCAAAAGAGTAGGTACAAAATAAGTACTCCGGCAGCCCCTAAAAGACCCATCTCTTCAGCGATTGCAGCAAAGATAAAGTCGCTTTCAACAACTGGGATAGATGTTGGCATTCCTCTGCCGATACCTGTGCCTATCATTCCACCATCGGCCATGGAATATAGCGCTTGAACGAGCTGATAGCCCTCATCTTGAGCATATTCAAACGGATCTATCCAGATTGCAATTCTCTCTTGAACATGGTCAAACATAAAGTAAAGACCAACACCAGCAATCCCTATGATCAGTATGCTAACCAAAACGTAGCTGATACGTCCTGTAGCTACATAGATCATCACAAGGAAGAGACCGAAAAACAGAAGCGCACTACCTAGGTCACGCTCAAAGATGACGATCATAAGTGCGATTAGCAAAAACGCTATAAGTGGTGTAAGCGTTTTTAGATCTGGCAACTGGATACCAAAGATGCGTCTTGATGATACGGAGAGCATCTCACGATTTTCAGCCAGATATGATGCAAAAAAGATGACGATTAATATCTTTGCGATCTCGCCTGGTTGGAATGAAAAGCTCCCAATGGTGAGCCAAATTTTTGATCCATAGTGTTCTGTGCCTATGATTGCAGGCAAAATAAGTAGCGTTAGTCCTGCAATCATGATTGTGTATTTGTAGCGTGCTAGAGCCGATATAGATTTAACAAAAATAAGAGCTAAAACCATCAATGCGATGCCAAGAAAAAGCCATATCAGCTGATTAGTTGCAAGATCTGGCGCTAGACGAAATACAAAAGCTATTCCAATTCCAGAGAGCAGGTAGGTTATAGGCAGTAGAGTATTGTCGGAATTAGGGGCAAGTTTGCATATTGCAAAGTGAGCTGCGATAAAAGAACAGAATAGCCCGATTGGGACGATTAAAGACTCAAATGTAATCGTCTCACCTGTAGAGATGACCGACATGATAAATAGCAGCGCTAGTATTGGCGTTGCTCCTAAGATCAGATATAGCTCGGTACTTCTCCAACTAAACATCTACATCACCTGTGTTGTCATAAGCTACAGATGAATCAGATGCATGCGATGAGATCGATGAGATCGATGAGACTGATGAGACCGACGAATTAGATGAGTCTGTGTTGTCTTCTGTACTATCTGCATCATCTTGGCTTTGCGTCAAAATAATTTGTTGTTCGTAGTCCGATAGCGCATCGCGAGCTTTATCCATAGAATCAAATTGAATGCCATCTTCTAGTCTTTGTGCAGTTAAAGCAGGCAAATCCTCAACCTCTATATCACTAGTCTCTTCGTACCACGAAAAGTTCATACCCATAAAGCTTTCTAATCTGCCTGAGTAAAGAGCTACACGACCATCTTCAGCAATTAGATAAGCCGAGTTTTTAACGAATAAGAAAAAGCCTCCAATTGCACACGCAATCAAAACAGCAGCCACAGAACAAAAAACAATTACACTGAGGCGCTTTTTTGATCTACCTCTTTTCTTGGCTGTGCGTGCTGTATTTTTGATCAGTTTTTTTGTACTTCCAGCAACATCAGCAACTATTACAGTAATGTTATCTGGACCACCCACTTGATTTGCTGCATTTACCAAAACGTCAGCTGCGATTTGTGGATCTGGAGTATCTAGCAGGATATTTTCGATATCCTCCTCATATAAAACACCGCAAAGACCATCTGAACAAAGTAAAAACCTGTCACCAGGCAAAACTTCAAACTCATAGAGATCTGGATATGCGTCAATATCGGAGCCAAGGGCACGTGTGATAATCGAGCGTTTTGGGTGTGTCATTGCTTCGTGAGCAGTAATCTGCCCACTTTGAACCATCGCAGCCACAAGTGAGTGATCTTGAGTAAGCTGTTCAAGTTTTCCAGAGCGGAGCCTATATGCCCTAGAATCTCCAACTTGAGCAACTGCCATTGTATGCTGTCCAACAACAGCGGCAGTTACGGTAGTACCCATCCCCGAACGGCCAGTTCCGTCTTGAATCGCCTGGATTATAGCGTTATTAGCCATCTCGACTGCTCGACCTAAAAGCTTTGCATCAGGAGTACGCGGAGATTCAGCATCTAACGTATCAACTGCAATCTTGCTTGCAACTTCGCCAGCCTCTCGTCCTCCAACTCCGTCAGCGACAACTAAGACTGGAGAATTTACAAGCATAGAATCTTCATTATGCTCGCGAACTCTTCCTGTATCAGTCCTAGCACCAACACGCAAAAAAGGATTGGCTTTTTTACTATCTCTAGCCATTAGCTTTTGTCGACCTTCATTTCAACATCTCCGATTAAAATCAGATCGTTTTTGTGTAGATATGTAGGTTGAAAAAGAGGCTCACCATTGAGTAAAGTTCCATTGGTTGATTGCAGGTCTTCAACAATCAAATCCTGATCGGCAATACTAAAACGTGCGTGTCTTCCAGAGACAAATGAGTCGCCAATAACAATGTCTGCACCAGGGGAGCGTCCAACAATGACAGGACCATTTACTTTAATGCGAACACCTTTTAGCTCGCGTGGTCCTTTTGTGACAGTGATATACCAACCTCTTTCCTTTTTGTTTTGGTCTTTAACAAGGTTGATACCTGTTTTTATAACGGCAAACAAAAAAAGGAATAGAAATGCAACTAAAAGAATGCGTCCTATCCACAGGGCTACGTCAATCAACGTCTAGCCTTTCTGAAAAATCATAATTGTAGTACCGAATGTAATTTGGTCGCCAAAGTGCAAAGGCGAAGTTGTGATTTTTTGACCATTTACTTTGGTGCCATTTGTGGAGTTGAGGTCTGTAACACTCCAAGCTCCCATTTGATCGCGCGTTATACGAGCATGCGCGCGCGAGACACTGGAATCGGGTAACACAATATCGTTTGTGCTTTCACGGCCAATAATTACACTATCAAAGTCGATAGGAAATACTTGGCCAGTTCTAGCCTCAACCAAAACTCCTGGTTGAAATCCATAACTAGGTTGAGCGTCATATCCACTAGCTGCAGCCCCACCTGCAACACCTGCGCCATTAATCTGTCCAACATCTGCTATTGCGTCAGCGCGACCAATGTTGTTTACAGCACCTGCGTTATCCAAATTTATGTTGGCTATACCAACTCCTACCGGAGGTATATTAGATATTCCAGCTCCACCAGCATAGTCTGCTACTTGATTTTGCATATACCCAGCATTTTGAACAGGTTGTGGGCGTCTTTGGTTTATATCAGCTTGACCTGCGTACTGTTTAACAGATTGACGATTTAAGTTTTGCTTTACAGCACCCTTATTGGGGAAGGTGTCAAGGCCGTAATACTCTGCCTCTTCTTCACGAAGCTCTGAAACAATATTGGAAGTTACAACTTCAGCAATAACATCGAACTTTCCGCTTTTTAAACCTTCATCGGCGATAAAGCGAACTAGAGGACGACACTCAAGCGCAAGACCTGCATCCTCTGCACTTCCGACAAGATAGGTCTCTATCTCTCCAGCTAATGTTGGATAAAAACCGAATAGTCTACTGTCATCTTTGGTATTTACTAAAACAGTGTAGAGCGTAGGAGCATATTGAACTCCTTTACCAACTAACTTATTGCGATGCATCTGCTTTTCGCATTTTTTTGCAATCTGCGTGGGTTCAATTGGAGATTTAAATACCGACCCAGCCATTCCATCGAGGGCGTCGTCAACCTTTCCCTCAAATTTTGAGAAGATGCCCACTGTTTTGTCTCAATCCTTCCGTATGCCCCTTAAAAACTATCTGGGCAGATACTTCGTTTAATAGCAACATTTAAATCATGGACGAGATGTCTTTGTCTGATCATGCAGCCATATAACTATTAAGCCTATTAAAGCACTAATTACAAGGGAAATAATAATATTTGGTGTAAAAAGTTGCAGATCTTGATCAAAGACTGCTCTTCCAAGCATTCTTAAGACCACAATTATACCTATAGAGAGTCCAACTCCAGCTAATGAAATTGCTTTTGACCTGTGTTCGGCGAGCAAAGACATAACCAAGGCGGCTGCTATCCAAGCGCCGGCGTTTATCCAAATTGAACCTTCGTAATAGATATAACTTAAGTCCGATGAAGTAGTTGCATAGTGTTCAATCTGCGGATTTAACGCAGATAATTCTTGAGAAGAAGTTATTGGACATAGGATCATCATAATTGCTGCACTAAATAGTGCTGTGATAGTTGCCTTTTTGATTGAAAGAAAATATCCACATGCTAAAGGTTGTAAATAACCTAGATTGATAAGCCCAAGTGCTGGCGCTAAAAGGCCACAGCCCGCTTCTACTTGACCATCTTTTCCAATTGCGAGCCACCAAATTGCACATATTGCTAAAAGAATTACTCCATTTGGAACCCATCCAGCAGCGATTATGCCGATTCCAAGTGACAAAAACGCTATAACAAAGGCTATTCGTGGGATGATCGCTCCTAGAACTGCACCAACTGCTGCAGCCACCCATGGTGCAAACCAAAATGGGATTTCCATAGCGCCGACTCCAAGATACATCACCGTACCTGTGCTAGCTGCATTGACAATTTTTCCAATTACAAGAGAGCCCCGCTCACCAATACAGTTTCGAATTGCAAGCTTTGGTACAAGTCGCCTCGAGTCGTAATAATCATCCTCATCGTCGTAATATTCATCAAAATTCTCTGTTGTATCGGAGTCGTAGAAATCTTCATCATTTTCCGATATAGGAGGTGTGTTTTCCTCAAGAGAAGTCGACGACTCAAGCATCGATCTCATGCGTTCTTCTGGACTTCCTAAGATAATAGGATCAGCTAAAAGTTTTACGTGCTTTTTTAGTTTTCCACGTCCAGATTTTGGCTTTCCAAGATATGGCATGAGTTCGGTTACAAAATCTGCAATTGAATCGTATCTAATCGCAGGATTGGGATTTAGAGCTTTAAAGAGCACATCATCAGCACCTGTATCAAGATCTTCGTTTATAGCGGATGGCAAAAAAATCTCAGCTGTTTGAATGACCTGTAGCGATTCGGTAAAACTCTTAGCTACGAATGGATTTTCACCAACTATCAACTCATAGATCATGGAGGCAAATGCCCATTGATCGGTTTTTTCGTCAACTTCTTGACCTTGTAATTGTTCTGGTGGCATATAGCCTATGGTTCCAGCGGTTGCAAAACCAAACCCTTCTGAGCTTGCTAGTCGTGCGATGCCAAAATCGGTAACTTTGCTCATTCCGCTAGAGTTGATCAAGATATTGTCTGGTTTTACGTCTAAGTGCAAAACATGGTTGTTATGGGCATGTTGGAGAGCCTTCCCAACGTTTTGGACAATGGAGGCGATCTCATCTAGCGAGAGCATCTCTGAGACCCTGTCCATCAGTGTGCCTAGAGACATGCCATCAACAAACTCCATTATCAAAAAGGCTTCGCGATCAGAGATCTCAAAGTCAAAGACATTAACGATGCGCGCATCGTGGAGTTGAGCGCCAGTTCTTGCTTCTTCGAGACCAGGGATCGAAGAAGCATAGGCACGAGCCGGTAGGGGAATGCGTTTTATGGCAACATTGCGGCGAATCCTGCTATCCCATGCAAGATCAACCTCGCCAGAGCTACCACGACCGAGATTTTCTTGAAGAATATATCTATCTAGCAGGATTTTATTGTTCAACACTGCTCCTTGGCGAAATAATTAGTATCTATTTATGGTAATATACCTAGCTACTAGCTGCGGGTGTGGCGGAATTGGCAGACGCGTGCGGTTCAGGTCCGTATGGAGATTCTCCATGAAGGTTCAAGTCCTTTCACCCGCACCACTTTTATAGCGTGTTTTGCATAAGACGCGCCCTTAATCCTTAAAGCGTCTGTATTTTAGCATGGTGCAAAATATAGGAGGCCTAACCATTAGATGCACATAGCTATCAGTTTACTTCTTGTAGTTCTTTTTCTTATCATGAACGCATTTTTTGTTATCGCAGAATTTGCGTTAGTCAGAGTCAGACGCTCCCAGCTCGAAATGGCCGTTGAAGAGGGAAAAAAGGGAGCTAAAAAAGCGAAAAAAATCGCTGATAATATTAATGATTATCTTTCAGCTTGTCAGCTTGGAATCACACTTGCCTCTCTTGCATTAGGTTGGTTGGGTGAACCAGCTCTTTCAGAGTTAATTCGTCCATTATTTGAGCTAATAGGTCTTCCACAAGCAGCAATTTCAGCTATTGCCGTTGCAATAGGATATTTTCTTATGACAGCGCTACATGTTGTTGCTGGTGAGCTTATTCCAAAGTCATTTGCAATTTTTGCTACCGAGAAGTGGGCATTAAAGACTGCAGGTGTTTTGGATGCATTTTATAAGATCACATATCCAGTTATGATTTTGTTTAATGGAATTACCGGTGGCGTTGTAAAACTTTTTGGCCACGACCCAGCTAATGAACATGATGTTTATACGGGTGATGAGATCAAGCTTTTAATCGATGAAAGCACAGAAAGTGGCTTAATCGATCCTGATCAAAACAAATTTGTAGATAACATCTTCGATTTAAGAGATAAAGATGCCGAGGCTATTATGACGCCAAGGACAGATGTAATCTATCTCGATTTAGATGACCCTCTTGAGGACAATCTTAAGATTATCTCGAAATACAAATTCACGCGTTACCCAGTTTGTCGCGGCAGTAAAGATAGCATTGTTGGATTTGTGCATGTGAAGGATTTATATACCATGACGCATGATTCAACGATCGATGAGCTTAAGATTCGTACAATTCAGGCTGTGCCAGGGAGCATCTCTATCGCGAAACTTTTGAGGGTTTTACAAGAAAAGCATACAAAAATTGCAGTTGTTGTGGATGAGTATGGTGGAACTGCTGGAATTGTTACGATGAGCGATATTTTTGGCGAGATTATTGGTCGTACAGACGATGAATATTTCCATGATATGGTGGACAAGATCGAAGAGCAGCCCGATGGTACTTATAGAATTGAGGGCTCTTTGCCAATCGATGACCTATGCGAATTTATGGGATTTACACCTCAAGAGGCCAAAGAATGCGAGACTGCTGGTGGACTTTTGTTGAGTCTGTTTGATCGCATTCCAGAAGTTGGAGATGTTACTTCTGTAGAGGGTTCAGATAAGATGGTGACTTTTAAGGTTACTAAGATGGCTCATAACAGAATCGACTCTATTTCATTTTCTATTCAACAGGTATACGATGAATCGGATGAGGTGCAAGACTCAGACGATTAAATATGCACTTTTTGTATGTAGGTTCAGGAGGATGCAATGCTTGACGCAAGATTCGTTCGTGAGAATCTAGATGATGTCACTAGGGCGATGAATCTTAGGAATTACAAAGATTGGAATCCAGATAGCTTTATTGAATTGGATACCAGACGCAGAACGCTTATCACTGAGGTGGAGAGTCTGCAGGCCGATCGCAATTCATCATCTAAAGAGATCGGGAAGCTTATGTCGAGCGGCCAAGCAGATGAGGCTGAAGCTAAGAAGATTCAGGTAAAGGAGATCAACTCCCAAATTAACGAGATCAATGTTGAGCTTTCGCAAACTGAAGAGGCTCTAAATAAGATCTTGTTGTCTACTCCAAATATTCCTGATTCAAGTGTTCCAGAAGGCTTAGACGATTCTGAGAATGTTGAAGTTAGACGTTGGGGAGATCCCACAGAATTTGATTTTGAACCCAAAGCACATTGGGATCTAGGTCCAGATCTAGAGATAATCGATTTTGATCGTGCTGTTAAGCTCTCTGGTGCTAGATTTGTTTTGCTTGGTGGACTGGGCGCAATGCTAGAGCGTGCCATCATCAATTTCATGATTGCTACTCATCTTGAGCGTGGATACAAGGAGTGGTGGTGTCCAGTTTTGGCTAATGCCAACACACTTACGGGTACAGGGCAGCTGCCAAAGTTTGAAGATGACCTCTTTAAGACGACAGGCGGAATGTATTTAATTCCAACTGCAGAAGTTATGCTTACAAACATCCATAACGATGAGGTGCTTGATGAAGAGGTGCTTCCCTTAAAATACTGCGCATTTACACCATGTTTTAGAGAAGAGGCCGGTAGTGCTGGCCGCGATACACGCGGGTTGATCAGAGTTCATCAGTTCGACAAGGTCGAGATGGTTAAATTTGCTACTCCTGAGAACTCTTTTAATGAACTTGAACTCATGGTTGCAGATGCTGAGAACATATTACAATTACTTGGCCTGCCATATAGGGTGGTAAATCTATGTAGTGGTGACCTCGGATTTTCTGCCGCTAAGACCTACGACTTGGAAGTTTGGTTGCCATCGTATAACGGTTACAAAGAGATCTCTTCATGTTCGTGCTGCTCTGATTTTCAAGCTCGTCGCGCTAATATCAAGTACAGGCTTTCTGACAACAAGAAAAAGACAGCATTTTTGCATACTTTGAATGGAAGCGGTCTTGCTGTTGGACGCACTATGGCTGCGATTATGGAGAACTATCAGCAAGCCGATGGATCGATTAAGATACCCGATGTTTTAGTTCCTTATATGGGTGGAAGAGAATATATCAAAAAGCTGACTTAGAAAATCAGGGCTAAAAGTCTCAGCTCATAGGCTAAAAGTCACCTTATAAGCCAGATAGGACTATAAAAAGTCATCTGATACGGCTAGAAACTGAAAATGAGGCTTAAAGGCTTATAGAACAAAAAAGAAACGGCGGATATTCAATTTTGAGTGTCCGCCGTATAAATTTTAAAGTTGGCGCGCCCTGAGGGATTCGAACCCCCGACGTACTGATTCGTAGTCAGTCCCTCTATCCAGCTGAGGTAAGGGCGCAACCGCGATTTACGATTCTACATCTTAGGCTATTGAAGTCAAATACAAACGACGCCTTATGGGGTTGCAATATACGCAAACGGCTAAATGCCTTTATTCAGAAACTTTTTACCCCTCCGCGCAACACTAACTGCAACCTTGCTTTTATTTAATTTCATATTAATTATGCGCAACTAACTAGCTTTATAACATCGTTTGTAGTGTTGCGGTTAGTCTATTAACGTTAGGAGGATGGCGGAGAGCTGGGGATTCGAACCCCAGAAGGGCTTTGTGGCCCTTACTCGCTTAGCAGGCGAGCACCTTCGGCCTCTCGGTCAGCTCTCCGTGCGGCCTCAAAAAACACGCTGATTAGCATATCAAATCAAGAAAAGATTTTCATTGTGTATTTATAATTCATCCGTGTTGTTTCGGTGTGAGTCATCAAAATAGGCTTTTTTAGATTTTCGCTTTGCAATGTCAATGAATCTCGCAAAGAAGTTTGCAAAAAATCTCATAAAGAATCTTGCAAAGGAGTTCGCAAGGGAGCTTGCAAAGTATCTCGCAAGGTTTAGATATGCTAAAGTCTTTTGAAAATAAAATCTTTTGAAAACCTTGCTCAAAATAAGGGGCACGAAATAAGGAACATTTTAAATAACTAATTAAATAACTAATTAAGATGCTGGGAGAAGATTTGTCTAACGATCAACACAATTCATCTGACAGTTCAAATTCGCTTAGCGCTGAAAAAGACGTAAAGCAAAAAGATGCAGAGCAAAAAGATAACTCTACTAACACAAAATCACTTACTAAAGGTGATATTGCCAAATTTGGTGTTTTAGTAGGAATTTTACTTGCATCAATTGTTATCACGGTCGCTTTATGGCCCTATATTATGCAATTTACTACAGAAGAGGGGCTCGACGAACTCTTAGATACTGTCCGCGAAGCTGGGCCGGTTGCTGTTGGAATCCTGCTCATTTTGCAATTGCTACAGATAATCATCGCTTTTATACCTGGTGAGGTTGTACAAATTGTCGCGGGAGTATTGTATGGACCATATGTTGGGTCTGCCATTATATTGGTCGGTGCGTTTCTATCTACGGTGGTTATCTACTATGTAGTTCGAAAACTTGGACGACCGTTCGTTATGAAAATGGTTCCCAAGGAAACTGAGGATAAGCTGGCTTTCATTACCCAAACTAACCGCATTGATATCATCGTTTTTGTGCTCTTTTTGATTCCAGCACTTCCAAAGGATTTTATTACATATCTTGTGGCATTAACGTCAATTAAGCCGAGCAGGTTCTTTATTTTGTCCACAGCAGGCCGCGCTCCCGGTGTTTTTGTGTCGAGCTTTATTGGCTCGTCCATCGCTGAGGGAGAGTGGGTTTTGTTTGTGATAATTGTTGTAATCGCAGTTTTAATTTTGGCAATATTTTTCTTTAAGCGCGATATGGTGATGGGAACTGTTAGCAAATTTGCCAAAGGTGATAAAGCTGTTCAGAATAGCGATATCGACACACAAAATGTTAAGGCTAGCGTAGATGATGTTCCATCTAATGATGGAACATCCGATGAGTCAGCTGAATAGACTAACGTGTGTGGGCTGGTTTTTTACCTAAATACCAGATGAAGTGATATTTAAGTCTATCGGCAAGCTCTGCCTCAGTTAATGGGGTAAATGCAAGTTTAAGGGTGGATTTTGCAATATCTTGCGCTGCATTTGGTCGTCTTAACATATCACTGCTATATACAAGAGATCTTAGACCGTTGTCGGTTTTAGAAATGTAATTTAGCATCTCTGAAAGCTCACGAGCGGTCTGTACATGCATCGCTGCTCCTAATGATGTAAGCATCCGCATGTTGATCTTTTCTTGACCATAGGCTTTGCCAACTAAAATCATTGGTATGCGAGCACAAAGACATTCAGTAACAGTCAAGCCACCCGCCTTACAAATACAAAAGTCGCAACAACTCATTAGCTCTGCCATATCTGTTACATAGTCTAAGACACGAACGTTTTGCAGATTTTCTTCGGCTATAGTTTCGCGCAACTTGGTTGCATATTCATTGTCAGTTCCTGCAACAAAAACAAATTCGATCTCAGAAAGCTTATGCACGCGCGGTAGGAGGTCGAATAATATTTCTCTAAAACGTAAGTAAGGACGTGGGATCTTCGCGCCAGCCAAGACTAAAGCGATCTTTTTATCTTTTGGAAAATCCCATTTCTTTCTAGCAGCTTCGCGATCATATTCAACGCTAAACTTTGGACTTACAGGAATGCCTGTGACTTGAATTCGATTTTCTGGCACACGCCTAGCACGCAAAGTCTCCGACATATACTCTGAGGCTGCGCAAAACAGATCGGTATAGAGATGTGGCCACTGTCCTTCCACCTCATAATCTGTTGGAACACAGATGATCGGGAAATGCTGCTTTGTAACCATGCGTGCACCGATAGCTATATTGGCTGCTGTGATATGAGTGCAAACAATTGCAGCTGGCTTGTTGATTTCAACCCATTTAGCAAATTTAGGAAACATTACGTGAAGCCATGCACTTCCACCATTCCATAAGATTCTGCCGGTGTAAATATAGCGCCATGTTACATCGTAAATTGGCCTCATAGAACCTACAAATCCAGAAGCAGTGACATCGCCATCGATAAAACAGCGCGCAAAACGCAGGCTGTCTAGGACCTCAACATAAACATCATCTGGAATATCAGGGCATACTTTTTCATCGCTTGCTAACTCAATTCGCAAAGCTTGTGCAATAGCGTCTGCCGCTGCCTTATGTCCCGATCCTACCGAGGCATGCATAACTAAGATGGTCGGTTTAGGATCCATACGCACTATAGACGACTGGCTTGACCCCATAGACTTAAAGTTGTGTGAATCAGCATCTGACATGGGTGTTATCATAGCATCGAAACTATGCTTTAGGCTAGTTTATGTGCCTTTTGGGTAAAGTAGAAGGAGAATTTAGTGTCGTTATCCTTGGGGATTATTGGATTACCAAATGTTGGTAAGTCAACACTGTTTACTGCGCTTACAAAAAAGGGCGGTTTAGCTGCTAATTATCCATTTGCAACCATAGATCCAAATGTTGGCGTTGTAGATGTTCCAGACGAGCGTCTGTATAAGCTAGCCGAGATTGTGCATCCTGGACGAATTGTTCCTGCAACGGTTGAATTTGTTGATATCGCCGGACTTGTAAAAGGCGCATCTGAAGGGGAGGGCCTTGGCAATCAGTTTTTAGCAAATATCCGCGAGACCGACGCAATTTGCGAGGTAGTTAGATATTTTTCCGATCCAGATGTTGTGCATGTGACTGGTGGGGTCGATCCGCAAGGGGATGTTGATATTATCAAGACCGAGCTTGTCTTGGCCGATTTAGCAACGGTTGAAAAGTCGCTTGGACGCCTAGAGAAAGAGACCAAGCGCGATAAAGCTGCAATACCAAAATTTGAGCTAGCGAAGCGCATGTTGGATTGGTTAAATGAGGGAAATCGTGCGATTGAGATGGATATGAGCGATGATGAGCGCGATCTTTTGTACGATTTGCATCTGATTACGATGAAGCCTTTTATGTATTTGTCCAATATTGATGAGGATCAGATTGGTAGCGATGTTGCTCCGATCGATGGAGTTAATCCAATTCCAATTTGTGCAAAGACAGAGGCAGAACTTGCTGAACTTGAGCCTGAGGAGGCCAAGGAGTATTTGGAGAGCTTAGGGCTAGAAGAGTCGGGATTGGCTAGGTTAGTAAGAGAGGCCTATAACTTGCTGGGTCTGCAGTCGTTTTTTACCGCTGGGGAGATGGAAGTTAAGGCCTGGACAATTCCACAGGGTGCTAAGGCTCCACAGGCGGCAGGAGTAATTCATAGTGATTTTGAGCGTGGATTTATTAAGGCCGAAACAGCAAGCTATAGTGATTATGTTGAACTTGGTGGTGAGGCAGGCTGCAGAGCTGCTGGAAAGCTTCGTATGGAAGGTAAAGAGTATATTGTGCAAGATGGTGATGTCATGCACTTTAGGTTTAATGTTTAGAGGAGAATTGCAGTGAATGCAAACGTCACAAATACTTCGGGTGAGCAGATTCAACCTACTAGTGAGCAGATTCAAGTACAGGGGTCACAAAAGGTCGTAGTGCTTGATTTTGGTGCGCAATATGGGCAGTTGATTGCCAGGCGTGTGAGGGATTTGCATGTGTATTCTGAGATTGTGGCGTGTGATGCTCCCGCTAGTGAGATTGCTTCGATGAATCCTTCGGCAATCATTTTATCTGGTGGTCCAGCTAGCGTTTATGCCGAGGATGCTCCAAGTGTTGACAAGGCAGTTTTTGACCTTGGTGTGCCAATTTTGGGATTTTGCTATGGCCAACAGATTATGGCATCGCTTTTGGGCGGTAAGGTTGGGTATACCGACAAGGGTGAGTATGGTCCTGCGACTATTGAGCGTGTCGATGGTGGTTCGTCGGAGCTCTTTGGCAATACTCCAGATGCACAGACCGTTTGGATGAGCCATCGAGATGCTGTTACAGAGGTTCCTAAAGGGTTTATCATCACCTCTCGAACAGATGTATGTCCTGTGGCTTCGATGGAGTTTGCACAAAAGAAGCTTTATGCTACGCAATTTCATCCAGAGGTAAGACATACGGAGTTTGGCAACGAGATTTTGTCGAATTTTCTCTTTAAGATTTGCAGACTTGAACCGAATTGGACTATGGAAGGTATTATTGAATTAAAGGTTACACAGATTCGTGAGCAGGTGGGGGATAGAAAGGTTATTTTGGCGCTCTCTGGAGGAGTCGACTCTTCCGTTGTGGCTGCTCTTGTTCATAGAGCGATTGGCGATCAACTAACCTGCGTTTTTGTGGATCATGGGATGTTGCGTAAAGGCGAGCCAGAAATGGTTGAAGCTGTTTTTCGTGATCAGTTTAAAGTTGACTTGGTGCATGTACAGGCGCAAAAGCGTTATGCAGACTTGCTTAGGGGAGTGACCGATCCCGAACAAAAGCGCAAGCTAATTGGCACTGAGTTTTGGAAGGTCTTTTTTGATGAGGCACAGCGTATTGGCGATGTTGAGATGTTAGCGCAGGGGACTATTTACCCAGACATTATTGAGAGTGGTGCTAGAAAAACAGGCGGTAAGGCTTCGACAATTAAGAGCCATCATAATTTGATTCCTTTTCCCGATGGAGTGAGTTTTGAGTTAATTGAGCCGCTAGATCACTTCTTTAAAGATGAGGTCAGAGAGCTTGGTGTGGCTTTGGGATTGCCTGACAAGATGGTTTATAGGCAGCCTTTCCCGGGGCCTGGTTTGGCGATAAGAATTATTGGCGATGTGACCGAAGAGAAGCTGGCGATTCTAAAAGAGGCCGACGCGATTGTGCGCGAAGAGTTGGATGCGTATAACGAGAGGCTGTATCAGGAGACAGGTGAGCGTAACAGTGAACATAGCTGCTGGCAATATTTTGCAGTTTTACCTGATATTAGGTCGGTCGGCGTAATGGGTGATGAACGTACGTATGCTAGACCAGTCATTGTTCGCGCGGTTGAGAGTAGTGATGCGATGACGGCCGATTGGGCTAAGCTTCCTTATGATGTGCTGGGGCGAATTTCGAGCCGTATCGTGGCTGAGGTGTCGGGTGTGAACCGTGTGGTGTACGATGTGACACCAAAGCCGCCGGCCACCATTGAGTGGGAATAGCTAAATTTGGGAATTCTATTCCCAAATTTGACAGAAATGTGTAACTCGTCCCTATTTGGGTGATATAGGCCTGTTTGGGACCTATCGCCAATTAGGAGGTACCGCGTTGAATAGCTGATGTACGCCGTGTAGCCGAGCGAAAAAAGAAAGAAGAGG
>CAZLCK010000011.1:24679-35460 GCA_964558235.1 uncultured Coriobacteriaceae bacterium | reverse complement strand
CTGAAATAAGTTATCTGAAATAAGTTACCCCATCCTCGTCCGGAAAGGATGAACCCACCTCTACTAGGTGGGTACCCTGACCGCAAGTTCCAGCTTCCACAACTAAGGAGGATACCTGTCCCTGTGCGGTACGCAGGTTCCCTATTCTCATATGTCGGTCCATCATGAGCCGGAAACGAGAATGGAGCGTAAAAATAGTATGCCCCAATATCGCAAATAGTAAAAGTCTTGACTTTACCTATACACAGGCTTCAGAATTTGAGTTACTGTATGCAAAATTCGAAACTTTCCATACGCACCGCAAATGCCAGGGGCCGTGTAAGTTCGAGAAGTTATTGTATGCAAAATTACGATCTAATCGATATGCTTACCTCTTTTAGTTGTCTATTAGACACCTCACTAGGAGCTCCCGTCATCGGATCAGATCCACTTGAAGTCTTCGGAAATGCAATCACATCTCTAATTGATTGATATCCACCGATCAACATTGCAACTCTATCTAGTCCTAAAGCAATTCCGCCATGAGGAGGAGCACCAAACGAAAGAGCCTCGAGCAAGAATCCGAACTGCTCTTGCGCCTCTTCGTCAGTAAAGCCTAGTCGACGCAAAACTCTCATCTGCAACTCTGGCGTATGGATACGCATTGTTCCTCCGCCAACTTCAAATCCATCCATCACAAGGTCATATGAATAACTTCCGCAAGCTAAAGGATCGTCCTCAATCTTGTCGAGATCATCATCATTGATGCGCGTAAATGGATGATGGTTTGCACTATAGCGCTTCTCTTCCTGGTCGTATATAAACATTGGAAAGTCAACGATCCATAAAAGCGCATGAGCAGATCTATCAATTTCCAAAAGATCAGCAACATGCAGACGAAGTGCACTTAAAACAGCACTTGCGACTTCAAAAGTATCTGCAGCGAATAAGACCAGATCTCCTGGTTGAGCATCTACAGCCTCTTTGATCGCAGCATATGTATCGTCCGAGAAGAACTTGATAATTGGAGACTTCTCTTCGCCAGAAGAAGTAAATGCAATCCAAGCCATGCCCTTTGCTCCATTATCAGAAGCAACCTTGCCAAGCTTATCGATCTCTCCACGAGACCAATCTCCTGCTCCTTTTACATTGATTGCCTTAACAACTCCACCGGCTTCTAGAGCGCTGCTAAAGACTTTAAAGCCACAACCTTCAACGATTGAAGAAAGATCAACTAGCTCCATACCAAAGCGGATATCTGGACGGTCGCACCCAAATCGATCCATAGCCTCTTTCCAGCTCATGCGTTGAAGCGGAAAAGCCTGCTCAATTCCAACAGCTTCCAAGACCTCTTGCATAACATCTTCCATCATCTGCATGATGTCATCTTGTGTTACAAAACCCATCTCAATATCGAGCTGAGTAAATTCTGGCTGACGATCAGCTCTTAGATCTTCATCTCTAAAACACCTTGCGATCTGATAATAGCGCTCAATTCCTCCGACCATTAAAAGTTGCTTAAAGAGCTGCGGTGACTGTGGAAGGGCATAGAACTTTCCAGGCGAAAGCCTTGCAGGAACGATAAAGTCTCTTGCACCCTCAGGTGTAGACTTGCCTAAAATTGGAGTCTCAACCTCTAAAAATCCTCTTTTATCTAGAGCATTTCTCATTGTGCTAGTAATCTTAGAACGAAGTTTGATCGCCGAAAGAACTTCAGGTCTACGTATATCGAGATACCTCCAACGAAGTCTCGTTAACTCATCGGTATCAATTCCATCTTCAATCAAAAATGGAGGAGTCTTAGACTTACTTAAGACTTCCATCTCGCTAACTTCAACTTCGATCTCTCCAGTTGAAAGTGACTGATTTTCTGTATCGTCAGGTCTTTGCCTAACTCTGCCTTTGATTAAAACAGTCCACTCTGGCCTAACCTTTTCAGCCAGCGCAAAAGACTCGCCAGAACTATCTGGGTCAAAAGTACATTGGGTATATCCTTCGCGATCTCGCAGATCAATAAAGATCAATCCGCCATGATCACGCCTACGTGCGACCCATCCAGTTAACACAACTTCATTACCAATGTTTTGAACACCAAGCTCGCCACAAGTATATGTATGCATTGAGTACTGCCCTGACATGATTAATAAACCGTCTCCTAAAAGCCTTTTAGTCACTTACACCTAGTATTTTGTATTGCCTTGCGATTATCTCACAGCTTAGAGCACGCTTTTGCAATGTCCTCGGCGATCGTACTTATAGAAACGCGACGCTGCTCATGTGTTGCCATCTCTCGTATTGTTGCCTCATTAGCCTCTAGCTCTTCTGGACCAACGATTACAACATACTTGCTTTGCATTCTGTCTGCCTGCTTAAACTGAGACTTCAAAGATCTAGATTGATGATCCATATCACAATGAACTCCGAGATGACGCATCTGGCTGACTAACTCATAAGCCAAATTCGAGCAACTCTTATCAACAATTGCAACATAGCAATCGCAAGTCTGCTGATCTTCTAATTCAACTCCAGCATAATCAAGTGCAAGCAATGTTCTCTCAAAGCCAAGAGCAAATCCAATTCCTGCAGTTGGTTTGCCGCCCATTACCTCAACAAGCTTGTCATATCTTCCGCCACCACCAATTGCATTTTGCGACCCTAATCCGGCATCTACTTGAACCTCAAAAACCGTACGAGTGTAGTAATCAAGACCCCTTACAAGCCTTGGATCTTCCTCGTAGCTAATGCCAGAAATAGCAAGATATTCCTTAACTTTGTCATAATGATCTTTGCAATCATCGCACAGGTTATCTATGATGCTCGGTGCATTACTCATAATCTTAGTGCACTTTTCATTCTTGCAATCAAAGGCTCTAAGAGGGTTGATCTGCGCTCTTTTTATACAATCCTCACAGAGATCTTCTGTATGATCCAAAATAAAATCTTTAATCATCTGCCTGTAAGCTGGCCGGCATGAATCATCTCCCATGGAATTGATATATAACTTCATCGAAGATACTTCTATTCCTAGCTCTGTAAAAAATGCCATGAGCATCTCTATCATTTCAGCATCACAAGATGGATCTATAGCACCTAAACACTCAGCACCAATCTGGTGAAACTCTCTAAGGCGACCTTTTTGTTGACGCTCACAACGAAACATCGATCCTGCATACATCAGCTTTACTACAGGACCACCAGCTGGAACTAAATTGTGCTCGATAACAGATCTAACAATTCCAGCCGTTCCCTCTGGACGCAACGAGAGATTTTGAGCATCGTCTGGTTTTTCGCCCGAAGAAACCTTTGAATATGCATCTTTAGAAAGCACATGAAACATCTCTTTGCTTACAACATCTGTTGATTGACCAATGCCTCTGATAAAAACATCTTGATGCTCAAATATTGGAGTGCTAGCCATCTTATAGCCATACCTTGAAAAAATCTCCGCAGCCTTAGCACACATCACATCCCATGCATTTGCTTTAGATCCCAAAAGATCTTCGGTACCTCTTGGCGCAGTTATCGCCATGATGCTCTTGCCCCTTTCAGTATCACCTCAGCATTAAAACAGACTAATAATAAAGTATTATTGTTTATTAAATCGCAAAGCTCACTAAAACATTTATCAAGTCTTATTAATCATCTCTATCTGGACAAATTAGCGCCTTTGAAACGCAACTACAATAGCAACTATACAACCTGCTACACATGCTAAGCCAACTGAAATAAAGACAATATCTGAAAGTAAAGAATCAGACGTCTTTGGAAGATTGTCGCCATTTTTGCCAATAATTATTGGCTCTTCTAATTCCACCTGATTTTGAATATGTACAACCTCATTGGAATAGAGAATACCTGGAGTTTCAGAATCCTTATCTTCTAAGGATGGACTTGCTACTTGAGAGACATTTCTTATCTCTCTTTCACCTTCACCAATTTCTAGTTCATCAACTACTACTTGAAAAGTTAAAACAACGCTTTCCTGTGGATTTAGAGTTTCGATCTCGCTAAACAATACTCCATCCAGACCCAACTCAACTTCATACTCTACAACTTCATACTCCATATTTGTTCCACTTACGACTGCCGAATCTTCACAATATGTTGTGTATTCAGGAATAGCATCTAATAAGACAAGATCCCTTATAGAAACATCCCCCTCGTTGATTAACTCAACTGTATAGCTGATAATCTGTCCACTCTCAACGCTAGATCCCTCTTGAGGGTCAGATGATTTAATTATCCTTAACCCACTTGATGTCACTGGATGATCAATTATTGGGCTTGTATAAACATAACTACCGTTATCCACCGTTGCAGTTGCATAATTTGTAATTACTTCTCCCACATAGCTTGGATCGACTCTTACCTCAAATTCCACCTGTGCAATCTCTAGTGGCTCCAGAGAATCCCATGTACAACTTATTAAGCCCCGACTATCGCTTTTGCCCTCTATAAATTGCACGTTATCAGCACCATCTGCCACTAGAGTTGAATCGATATATGTAGTTCCTGCAGGAATTAGATCCTCAATTACAACCTTTTCAGAATAGTCTTTTTGGTTTTGATACGTCAGCGTATAAGAAATGGTGTCATTTGGTAAAAGCGTAGTACCTGGTGTGGGATCAGATGTTTTACTTAGCTCACCGTAATCCCATTTACCATACAAGATGGTAGTTTCAGATAATAATGGAGACCCATCCTCCCATTCTTGTGTGCACTCTTCATCCTCATACCATCCTGAAAAAGTCCAACCTGAATCAGTTGTAGTCAGACTCTCTTTGGCAACATAGGTATCGTAGAGATAAAGTTCACTATCTTCTACCGGAATAGGATCTGTAAGATTTGCATCTGGCTGATCTTCTCCAACAACCTCATACATAACTTCAGCATCGACAACCATATTCATCTCAATCATTAGATTTGATTCATTGCCGCCACGCTCAAGATATGCAAGCTTAAAATTATGAGTAGAAGACTTCTCTAGATCTATACCAAGCTCTTCAAAAGTCACATATCCCAATGTCTCCATATTCCAATCGATACCAGCTTCATCAAACCCACTGCGAATAAACTCGATGTCAGATTTTTCCACCTGTTGATCAAATGATGCAGCCTGGATATCACTCTCATTAACTCCATAGACAACTATCTCATTTGAAAAATCAATATATCCAGCAACTGCGCGATGAGCGCCACCCAAGTCCAATGTCAGCACATCATCGACATACACAACTAGATCATCATCACCAGAAAATGCAAAGTAGTACTCATTAGCATCTAAGTATTCTTGAGTTGGAAGATAGAAATCAAAATCCATCGTCATTCCAAAATGGACTTCACCATTGCCAAATGGCCAGAAACCAACATCTTCTGTGGTTGCATCTTCACCTAGCTCACTTTTAATGATTCTTGACTCTCCATTAAAGGTAGCTTTTGATTCATTGGAAGAATAGTGATAGGAGTTGGTGTTTGGATCGTAGCTAAAATCCATCATCACATTTTCATAGACCTGCTTGAATATCTCTCCGTTATACGAACAGGTAGAAGGATCTGTGCCAAAGAGATCTCGAGACTCTGCCAAGATGATATCTGACCATCCATTAAATTGCCTACTGAATAGTCCCCAGCCAAAACCACCGCCAGCTAAAACATGGCCTTCAGAGGTTAACATTGAGCTTGTGTCTTTAGGATCTGTCCATGATTTATAGGATGTATCCCAAAAACGCATAGTAGCTGGAAAATCTACTGGTAAAACTGTCCAACAATCTACAGCATCTAGATCCATATTCAATATTGCTGGAGCTTTAGTAACCCACTGACCATCGATCATGCGTCCATAATCATACAAAGTTACTGGCAACTGAACAGTCTGTGTGTATTTGGAAGTATCCATTTGAGCAGGAACTCCAGCAACAGTCTGCGGAATATTTACCGCATAGGCTGGCTGTGCTGCCATAGATAAAGATCCAAAGGTAATTAGAGCAATCAATAAAAAGACAGATACAAAACTGCAACGTGATGCGCTATTGACATCTTTTTTAAGCCTATCAACAGATCGTCGATTACAAAAGAGCATAAATCCTCCTCTCAAGGAAGTGTTTGGCCTTGATTAGTTAAGGCAACACAGATAAACAAAATCCTTGAGAGGAATGCTAGATCTTGGTTCTAAAGAGTGGACGAAAACAAAACCAAACTTGATTTAAAGCCGACCTAAATAAAATAACCGACCTAAATAAAATAAAAAGTACGACCACTATGTGTGACTACTATGTGGAGTGTGGTGGTGATACATGGCCATCTCCTTGTCTTAAGATGTCCAAGTTTTTGTCCACACCCCCATCTGTGACTACTGGTTTTTCGTAATGATAGTGCTCATCTTATCGGCTGCTCTAGAGCACGCATCGCAACACTTCTCCATCCTAGTGATAATATTGTCCCAAATTATTACGTAGAGTGGGTCATCTGCGTGGTCTACATAAAGGTCGTGTAGAGTCTTAACATAAGTTCTATCAGCAGCCTCTTCATAGTCACTTACATCGATCAAAAGCTTCTGTATGGTCTTTGATTTTCTAAAGTTCTTAAAATCAACCATCGCAATGCGCAGCGCATTTACAGACTTTTCAATCAGCATCACCATATCGGTAGCGCTGTGATGCATATTGTGAACATCATACACATAAAAAAGCATAGGTAGCTCTTCGATGTTATCGACAACATCATCAAGATATTGAGCAAGCTCGAGTATGTCATCGCGATCGATTGGAGTTATAAACTCCTTGATCAAATTGTCATTAATAGCATGATTTATAGAATCAGCAGCGTTTTCGATTTGATGCATATCGGTCATGTCATCAAAAATCTTCTCAGAATCATACTCTCTTACAATCTTTACAAGCTTTTCTGCCCCTTCACATGCATGATCTACAATCTGCGCCATTGCATCAAAGTAGTCGAACCTCTGCCTGCTCATTTAATCCCCCTAATCGAGTAGATCGCTAACTACCTTACTTACGACCTTTGGATTAGCACTTCCACCAGTAGCTTTCATAACCTGACCAATGAAAAATCCAGAAAGCCCGGTCTTACCATTCTTGTAAGCCTCAACCTTATCAGGATTTTGTTCTAAAACCTTCTTAACAGCTTCGATAATCATACCCTCATCGCTAAGTTGTTTCATGCCATGCGATTCAACGATCTTGGCAACATCTGTGCCTTCTTGAGCCAAAATCGCCAAAACATCACGTCCCTGCTTGGCAGAGATCTCATCGCTAGATATCAGCTTGGCAACATCAACGATTCCTTGCGCATTTACTTTTGTATCTTTTAATTCCACGCCATTTGTATTTAGATATCCAGCCAAATCATTTACCAATAGATTGGCAAGTGTTTTGGCAAGTGAGGCATCGATTACGACAGCCTCATCAAAAAGCCTAGAAGTGTCAGGGTCTGAAGAAATTGTGATGCTTTCATTTCGTCCCAAGCCATAAGTGCTCATATATCTATCTTTTCTTTGCTTTGGAAGCTCGGGAAGCTTTTTTCGAACATCCTCAACAAATTCTTCAGACAGATCGTATGGGGCAAGATCAGGTTCTGGGAACAGTCTGTAGTCATCGGCAGTCTCTTTTATTCTCATAGTAACAGTGCGTTTAGAAGCTGGCTCCCAGTGTCTGGTCTCCTGCCTTACAACTCCACCACTCTCTAGAACCTCGGCCTGCCTGCAGATCTCATAAGCCAGTCCATCGTGTAAATTCTTAAAAGAGTTCATATTCTTGAGCTCAGTTTTTGTACCAAACTCACTCTCTCCACGGCGCCTTAGACTGACATTTCCATCGCAGCGCATGGAACCCTCTTCCATAGAGCAGTCTGAAATGCCCAAAGATAAAAATATCGAGCGCAACTCTTGCATAAAAAGCCTTGCCTCTTCTGGAGTACGAAGATCTGGCTCGGTAACAAGCTCAATCAGTGGCGTTCCAGCGCGGTTGTAATCAACCAAGCTGTGAGTAGCTCCAGAGATGCGACCATCTGTTCCACCGATGTGGATCATCTTGCCAGCATCCTCTTCCATGTGGATACGCGTAATTCCAACCTTGGCAAGGTAACCATAATCTGTACGAGTGATATTCTCGTTAGTCTGACCCTCTTTAAGCTCCAATGCGCCATAGCGCTGTACTGCTGCGCGTTCCTCAACTTCTAAATCTAGGCTGCCTCTCATACAAAATGCGATTGGACCCTGCGTTGTCTGAAAGTTTTTGGCCATATCTGGGTAAAAGTAGTTCTTGCGATAAAACATCGATCTACGCTCAATATCGCACCCAGTTGCAAGTCCGGCTAAAATGATCGACTCAATAGCAGCTCTATTTGGAACAGGAAGTGCTCCAGGCATTCCCAAGCAGACCGGACATGTATGAGTATTTGGTTCATCTCCAAATTCAATAGAACACGAGCAAAACATCTTGGTCTTTAGCGTAGTTAGCTCGGTGTGAATCTCAAGGCCAATAACGGCCTCCCAATCCTTTAAGACCTCAACTAATTCCTTCATTATTGCTCGCCTCCTTTACTAGCAATAGGAGCAAGCCTATCGATGTCATAACACCTCTCCAAAGCAGCGCCAACACGCAGGATATTTTCATCTTTAAATTGTGGGCCAACGATTTGTACACCTATTGGCAAGCCTGTCTCACTTCCAAGCCCAACAGGAACGCTCATGCCTCCATTTCCAGCAATATTGAGCGAGATCGTAAACATATCAGAGAGATACATCGATGTTGGATCAGCTATCTCACCAAACTTAAATGCAGTGCGAGGAGAACATGGCATAACGATTGCATCGACCATCTCATAGGCCTTTTTGTAATCATCGGTAATAAGAGTTCTAACCTGCTGAGCTGGATAGTAATAGGTGTTATATACACCAGAAGATAAGAGGTAGCTCCCCAACATAATGCGCCTTTTTGCTTCCATGCCAAATCCATCAGCGCGGGAGCGCTCGTATTGCTCTCCCAGCTCTGAACCATCGACTCTGTTTCCATATCTCACAGAATCAAAGCGGCTGAGATTAGAGAATGCCTCACATGGGCCAATCACGTAATAGGCGCTCATCGCAGCAGATGCATAAGGAAGTTCTACTTCGATAATTTGAGCACCCAGATCTTCCAAATTTGAAATTGCCTTCTCTACCGATTCTTTAACTTCAGCAGAGAGGCCCTGTGCCTCCATAAACTCCGGCACAATGCCTAGCTTCATTCCTTTAACGCCCTGCGAAAGATTAGAAGTAAAATCGGTATCGATCTTCTGAGATGTGCAATCGTAAGGATCGCGACCAGAGAGCGCATTTAGACTAAGAGCGGCGTCTTCGACTGTCTTTGCAAAAGGACCAACCTGATCTAGCGAAGATCCAAAGGCAACCACGCCAAAACGCGAGACCATTCCATAGGTTGGCTTCAGCCCAACAACACCACAAAATGATGCTGGTTGTCGAATCGAGCCACCTGTGTCGCTTCCAAGGCTAATCGTCACCATGCCGGCAGCAACAGCAGCTGCCGATCCTCCAGAAGACCCACCTGGGACTCTACTTAAATCCCAAGGATTACGAGTTGGACCAAAATAGGATGTTTCCGTTGAAGAGCCGAACGCAAATTCATCCATATTGAGCTTGCCCAAAGGCAAAACTCCAGCGTTTAGCATCTTAGAAACACAAGTAGCAGTGTAAGTTGACTCATAATTTTCTAACATCTTAGAGCCGCACGTTGTACGAGTTCCAAGCTGGTTCATATTGTCCTTGAACGCACATGGCACGCCTGCCATCAAAGGAAGCTCTTGGCCAGATGCTACCATAGAATCGATTCTATTAGCTGCAATTAAAGCCTCATCAAATGTAGTCTGTAAAAAGGCATGAACCTCTCCATCGTATCTTTCTATAGCCTCAATTGCACCCTGTGCAACTTCTTTAGCCGAAAAGGTTTTGGCAGCAATTCCTTGGGCGATCTCTCTTGCGCTAAGTGACGAAATATCCATAGCCATTAATTATCGCCTCCACCCAAAATCGAAGGGATCAAAAACGAACCATCTTGAGTCGAAGCAGTATTTGCAAGCGCTTCTTGCTGAGTAAATCCTTGTTTTGGTTCATCGGCACGCATAACATTTACCAGACCTGCAATCGGATGAAATGTTGGCTCAACGCCCTCTAGATCAAACTCAGTGATTGGCTTTAGGCTTTCGATGATGTCATTTAGATCCTTAGTCATCTGCACTAGCTCATCATCGGTAAGCCCAATACGAGTATATGTCGCTATATCTTGAACATCTTTTTCAGAAAGAGACATTTTTACGAACTTCCTTTTATTTATAGGTAAAGATTTGACTCTATAGTTATTGCTAGATTATCGTGCATTCTACACATTAGTGCAGCCCCATGTTATTTTAAGGGTCAAATCTGGTGAAGACGATATAATTGCCAAACTTTTTATTAGTTAGTAACACTTTGTGAGGAGTTTTAGTGATGAAAAGAAGTGAGCACTATGGAGAGCTTCAAAGGCTAATAGATGAACTCTTTTCATCGAGACAAACCATAACAACGATGGAGCTGGTTTTAAATGCAGAAATACGAGACTTAAACGTAGATTTGCTTGAGATTTGCAACATCGTTCCACCAGGAACTTATGATCGCCAATCACTTTGCGATCAGATAAATTCTGCTATTGCAGGTCATGGTTGGGGCGGCATTTATGGAACGGTAAATTAACCATTACAACCCACAGATTTAGCCGTTACAACCCACGGACCTAAACTATTACAGCCCA
>CAZLCK010000011.1:3357-24579 GCA_964558235.1 uncultured Coriobacteriaceae bacterium | reverse complement strand
TTACAACCCACAGATTTAGCCGTTACAACCCACGGACCTAAACTATTACAGCCCACAAATATCAAGCAGAGCAATCATCTACATTCTTTGCTCAGCCTCATCCAAACTCTTAAAGCCATATCTTTTGGCAGTGTTTTCTAAAATCATCATCGGCAAGTTCTTACCCTGCGACGTAAGCTCAGCCAAATAATCCCTAAATAAGCGCAAAGTTTGAACCGAATAGGTCATAATTTCGCAAAGTAGATAACTATCTAGCGGATAGAGCTCGCCCTCTTCATTTCCCATCGGTCTTGAGCGCTTTGAGATATTTGGATAAGCTTCACGCATATTGATAGTCTCGCGAAGCATCTCTGGCATGATCTCTTGGATTAGTTCCTGCTTTTCCAAAATACCATCGAGCTCACCCATATAAGAATAACCACTCATATAGGCGTACTTCTCTAGTACCAGATTACGCTCAGACTCTTTTGCTCGATTTAGATCTTCGAGATAGCTCTTGCGCATCTCTTCATTCCAAGCATCAAATTGTGCACCTCTCATAATCTCGAAGGTTTTAAAGTCGTCCTGGCAAGCGGCACGACCGCCCTCGTTATTGACCTTATCGAAGAGATCGAATTCGATTTGAATTATTTCGTCTGTATATTTTTCAGACATCTCTTCTCCTCTCAAAACTCTTTAGCTTTTTGAAATTAATAATTTGTCATATAAACCATTTTAGTCACAAATCTTGATAGCGCAGCTGCTTGAGAAGTTTTTGGCACTCGTCATTCAAAGGGCAGGAGCTTTACGCAATGTCATTAACTTAAGCGGATGACATTGGCTTTACGGCACGTATGGTGATAGCGCAAGTTGATTGACAAGTTTTAGCGCTCGTTACTCATATTGAGTAGGCAACTTAGCAAGATCGGGGTCTTTGATCTTATTTTGAACTTCTTCGCCATGCTGCAACAAAAAGGTACTAGTCGAATTTGATAAGCCCTGGGAGCGCAGCTCCGAGATTATTAGAGAGCAGATCTTTTCCACAATAATAGCTCTGCGTTCATCATCATCTGTAATCTCACTGATAATAACATTGCCAGGGTCGAGTCGCCCCTCGATCTTGGTGCCGTTATATAGTGCCTCAAGTAACGGCGCTATCTCACCCGATAAAATATCTAGGTCCTTCATCGCTCGAAAAGCCCACTTGTAATAGGGCATAAATCGCTTGTTTAGCAAAAAGACCATCGAGATTGTGTCAGAAACAAACTTTGCTATTGTTATTTCGCGCGTAATGATATCGCCTCTTTGTGCGGTTCTCAAGAAGTTATACTGACCAGTCTGTGCTATCGCCAAACACCTTGCCGCAATCTTTTTTAGACGCAAATCCTCAGGATAGTACTTTGAAATATCCTCGCGAATCCTACTAAAATTACCAAGCTTATCGACAAACACTCGGCCATTGATACACATTGCGAGATTAGCCTCAGGCGCTCGTCTCCACTCCAAAATAGTAGATGGGCATTTTTCAGAGCCGATCAAAGATGCATAAAAACGCCCAACTGGCATCACAGTATTTTTGATGCCGTAATCTGAGATAGATCTAAACTGCTTATCAGAATGCTTAACGAAAAGATCTTCTTTCCATCTAACAACGTCTGTGCCAAAATTCGCAAAATCCTCATCTGTCATCCAGCAGAAAAACTCAATTCCCCAGTCGTGATCACGAGAGAGCTCATCATCATAACCAAAGCACTCTGAGCCATTTCCCACAAGACCGAGTGCAATATTATCTGCTTTGTCTCCAAAGAGTTCTCTTAACGAAGGCAGAGCAAATTCTTCAACAAACTTTTGGCTAAGCTCTAAAGCGCCTTTCACTTCAAGCCCGCCTTGATCTCCTCGGCCTTATCAAGTGTTTTTTTAGCCTCTTCCTTTCTCCCAAGCTTATCGAGAGACATTGCAATATTGACTAGCGCAGATGCATAGTCCTTGTTCTCGCCAAACGATTTATATGTCAGTTCTGCTGAAAGCTCAAACCCCTTGAGAGCTTCTTCGTAATGTTCTTGTTTGAATGCAATAACTGCAGCTAGATTGACTGCCGCTGGATAGTGTCCAGATGTCGAGTCAAGTGATTTGTAGATGTCGATTGCCTTATTTGTAAAAATAGATGCCTTGTTTAGATCTCCCATACGAATTGCCAAAGATGCCATGTTCATAAGAGAGATAGCCTCTTCAGATTGCCCTGGCTCAAGACTTACGATAATTTCATAGGCTGCAGTTGAATAATCTAAAGCACGATTAAGATCGTTCATATCCTCATAAGTTAAAGACATATTGTTCAAAAGACTTGCAAACTCATACGACTTATCTTTATGAAGTCCTGTCAAGATCTCAAAAGCATCTCGATAAAACGAAAGTGCCTTCTCAAAATCGCGCATATGCCTGTAAGTGCCTGCAACATTTAGCAACACAACAGCATATTGCTCAGTAACTTTAGTTCCAAAAAACTCCTCTAGCTTCTCTAGCGCAAGTTCAAAATTATATGCAGAATCGCTCCAACGGCTCTGCTCTCTATAGAGAGCACCGAGCTCATTACAGACAGCTATCAAAACGCTTATGTCATCTGAATTTTGCTCATCCTTTGCAAGAATTTCATCTCGCGTTTCAATCATAAATTTCTCGACTTCAGCAGGTGTTTTTGAAGCATAGAGTTCATCAATCTTGTCAACAATGTTTGACATCTAATATCTCCTTAACCAATTATTTATTTGTGCATTTCAGATGATAAAACATTTATTATCTAAATTGATAACTGGCCAGACTCTGCGTTGTGAATAGATAAAATTGCATCGTGGATCTCTTTAAGATCTTCAAGCAAGAATGTGTAGCTAACGACTTGCACCTCATCGTTTTTATTTATCATCTCGACTCGAATAAAGTCGATATCCACCCTCTTATATCCTTGTGAAGACAGAACAGCCCATGCATAACACATAGCTTGTAGACGGTGTTTTTCATCTAAGTATTCAGGGGTTTCATCGACTGACCCACCTGTTTTGTAATCAACGATGTAGGCTTCGTCTTTGTTGTCGTCGTCTGTGCATAAGAGGTCGATTTCGCCATTTATATAGGATGATCCATACAACGACGCTTTATCATTCTCAAATTCTAAACAAAATGGAACTTCAGACAAAATGTTTTTAAAACTTACAGCTCTCTTAGCACACTTTGAGTTATGCCAATTGTCTAGCGCTCTAAATAATCTCACTCTTTGAGACTGCGAAATATTAAACATCGAAGCAATTCGATCGATATGCTCTTCTTTTGGCATAACGTTGTTGCCGTAAGAGATTAGATGAGTTTTTACCATATACTCGGCTATCGTATGAAAAGCTGATCCTAGTTTTGTAGCATTATCTTCATCAGATAGCAGATCAGCGGGATTTGCCTCATTATCTTCACTAATATCTTTAGAGCTCTTTGATAAATAGTAATGGGGCATCTTCTTTAGATACTTAGCCTTAGTGGCAAGCGAGCTGTAGGAAAACATATTAGAATTGTCGAATATGTTTAGCGCACCATAAGCCATCTTTGGCCTTCCATCGTAGTGGAAAAGAATTTGAGGTGTTTGTGGCTCTTCTGTAACAGACGGCTCTGCTATAGCAGATCGCTTTTCCGTGGCATCTTGGGAAGTCAGATTATCTTGCGAACCAGATACTTCAGCTTGACGCCTATCCGCTTCGGATATATCGCTCGATGACAAGCTATTATGCATCTCTTCATCGAGCTTATCTAGATCGATAGATCTATAAAGAGCAGGATTTTCAACACCAAAATAGAGGTGCATATCTTCATCGGGAAAATCAGTATTTGTATCAAAAAACGCTTGATGCAGATCTGAAACAAGGCTAGTTTTATCGAGTATGTTCTCACTGCTCATATAAGTAAGAGCTAAAACCAAGGCCTCGGAGGCGCGTGTGATTCCAACATAGAGACGCCGCCTAGACTCTTCAAACTCTTCACGTGCCTCTGCTGCTTGCATTAGATAAGCATGAGTTGCGCAATCATTATCAGAGATAATCCCATCGAATAGATCTATGTCCGAATAATCTTTTAGGTTTTTAGCAAATCTTGAAGAATACTTCTTAATATTTGAATATTCCTCCAAAGACCTATAAGGTTTTAGAGAGACTGAAGCGCTAAGACCATTGAGCTTAACCAAAATTGAAGAGGGCCTGGGTCTATTGATAAAGTCTGCTAGAGCAACGATTGGAAATTCGAGACCCTTTGAAGCGTGAATTGTCATAACCCTTACTGCGTGACCAGCACCTGTCATCAAAACGCCCGGACCCTCTTTGCTGCCTGAGGTCATTTCTCGACTAAACCTATCAAAAACTTCAACTATTCCAAGCGAACCGCTCTCTTGCATTTCGTTGATTTTTCGCAACGCCTTTAAGTAGTTTGCAGCTATTGCACTTCCCGGAGCACCCTTTGTTTCCAGATACGCAAAAAAGCCAGAATCTACAAAGATCTTCTCTATCGTCTCTGATATAGAATTTCCACTCTTAGAGCAAACTTTAATTGCGTCATCGATCAAAGCTTTAAGAATTTGCAAAGTTTTTGGTGACGACTCATCAATAGCAAAAAATCCCTGCGAAAGCGTCCTCTTCTTCTCGTCGCATATAAGCCATGCTAGATCCTCATCGTCCATGGGAACAATTCCGCTAGCGATTAGCTGATATATTGCCTCGCTATCATACTGATTTGCCAAAATAGCCAAAATAGCTCGAACAGTCTGACACTCCTCAGTAGCCCAAAATCCAGAACCACCTGCAACAACAACATCAAAACCTTCGGCAATTAACGCATCTACATAGATATCCATATGACTCATAACGCCAAGTAACAAGACCATATCGGCAGGATCTACACCACGCTGTCTATACTCAGCAAAGGTTTGTGCAATACAAGCAGCTTCTAACTTGCGCGCTCGCTCGGTCGCACGTTTACCTCTTTTGAATTTAGTCCGAATAAAGTTGATGCGAGGCATGCCATTTAAGTCCATGCCATCATCATTTCTGCCAGCATGAAGATACAAGAAGCGATCATCAAAAACGCCCGGAGTTTCAAAAATCCTATTTGAAAATTCGAGAATATCTTTATGGGATCTAAAATTTAAATCGAGCTGAACTGGCTCTACAGCACTTTCTTCAATAAATTTTTCGTAGACATTTACATCAGCACCTCTAAAACGATAGATCGACTGCTGAACATCTCCAATTGTGCAGAGTTGAGCTTTATCTGAAGTTAATGCTCTTAGCAAAAGAATCTGAATTCCTGATGTATCTTGGAATTCGTCGACCATCACAAGCTTAAACTTGTCACGATACTTTTGTGCCACACTTGGATGTGCCATCAAACACTTAAAAGTCTGCATCAAAAGATCATCTTGCGTCATAAAAGAACGAAGACGTTTTTTGCTATCAAAAAGGTTGGCCAAAAACTTCCCTACAACCATAAAATCATCTAAGGCCTGCCTGCCTTTCCAGACAGTTAGCGACGCACAAGCCCAATCCATCAATGCCCTGCTTGAGAGCAAAACAGCGTATTCTAAAGGGTATTTATCCTTCGAGCGAGCCGGCAATGGCTTTATAGCATCGGCCTCATCTAATATACGAGCCAATTCATCAAACGAAACCGCATCATTTTTTTCTAAAAGTTGATCTAGGCTAGATATGATATCTCCTATTGCTTCTCTTGCGCTCGTAACAGTCGTTAGGGTGCACTGAGAATACTCTAGCTCATCTAAAGAGAGTGAAAATGCTTGCTTTAACATCTTTGTAATAGCAGTGAGCGACAAAGGAGTTGGCCCTAGATCAAAGCCATCTATTCCATCTAAACATTGTGCAGAAGTATCGATGATCGATTTTAAAATCGAGACTACATTTGTCCTACGATCAGCATTATCAATATCCCCAACTGCATATTCTGAAAAAATCGACTCGATAGCTTTTTGAAGCTCTTGACTATCTTCGTTTGAGAGAGTCTCCTCTATACATTCCTCAAGCAACTCATTGGCTGTTACTTCATCTAATATTTCAAAGGATGGATCTATCCCAAAAACAATTGCATTTTCCTTCAAAATCCTCGAGCACATCCCGTGAATAGTAGATATCCACGCATCATCTACCAAAAGAGCCTGTTTATGCATACCCTTAGATCTTAAGACCTGCCTAGCTCTGCCTTTCATCTCGGATGCAGCCTTTTGCGTAAAGGTAATAGCTAGCACTTCATCGATCGAGTTAATTGCACCATTTTCGATCATCCAGGCGATCTTTTGCGTAATGGTAAATGTTTTTCCAGTACCTGCACCAGCAGATATGATCAGATTTTTATCCAGAGACGTAACGCAGCTTTCTTGTGCAGGTGTAAGGCCAGCCATACCACGAAAGCCTCCTTGTGTAGGTATGAGACCAGCCATGCTACGAAAGCCTCCTTACACAATTTGAAACCGGGCAGAAAAGGCATGAATGTTGTGCGAAGGGATCGGGTGAGATATCTCCTTGCTCCATCTTGTCTAAGACCTTTGAGATTTTTTCTTCTGCTCTATCCATAACTTCATCGAAAGTTTGTCTGTTCACAATATGCTGTTGTTTTGTAAAACTTTCAGCTGTATTAGTAAAATCCTCGACCATAAGGCCGGCAGCAACTCTTCGTTTTCCATACGAGCGATATAGCAAGCCCACAACATTTAAGCCCAATTGTCTAGCTATAGCAGTTGCATAGATGAGAATTTGTATGTGACTAATTCCATCTGAAGACAGAATAGATAAAACGTCGCTACCATCCGTTTCCGTTTTTGCTGGACCATAGCCTTTATCAAGATTTCCGCCCTTGTAATCTATGATTATCGCGTTGTTACTTCTATCTAGATCCACACGATCAATTGTCCCGACAAAGGGGCGACCAGCATATACAAACTGCTGCTCTCTTCCAAACGAATGCTCAAATATTGACGGAACAAAGTCGGGCAAAAACTTGTAGTCATCTTTTAATAAATCGATGATTTTACGCTGCGCTTCATCTATTTTACGCCGTTCTAGCAGACTAAGATTTCTAAATGGACTGGTCTCATTTGAACTAGCTAGAGCCTGTATATATCTATCTATAAGTTTAGGGATCTCTGTGTCTAGAGAGCTAAACTCACGCGGCTCGATCCTAGTCGCTTTCGATAACTTTTTCGCTTTATTTGAATAGTATTCAGAGATAACGCTATGAATAAGAGTGCCTATATCGGCCGGAGTTAATGTTACATCCAACGATTGAGGCGAACAAACTCTCTCTATGTACCATCTATAGGGGCAATTAAAGTAGATTTCTACCTCTGTAGGGCTAAAAACTCTAATATCATTCGATTTTTTAGCGATCTTAATTAGCTCATGAGCAGTAATTTCTGTAAGACCTGACCCTAATTTTTTATAAGTTAGTTCAGCATGAGGCTTAACATCTTGTGGATATCGATGGGCATGGGCAATCTTGCATAGCTCATCTTCAGAAACCTTGATAACAAGATCGGTTCCAAAAATCCCAAGCTTTTTTGTGGAAATTCCAGACACTAATTCTTTTGGGAGAGCGCTTGTCTTATCGATATTAGTAAAGTCAGACAGATCTTCTCTATAGCTATCCACTAGCTCTTCATAGAGTACACTCGGACGAAGTTCCTCGCCTTTTTCATCGTTTAGCACACGCGATACTATTACAGCCTTGTTTGTTGAATCAAGAGCTCTGCAAAAATCATGTCTCAATAGCTCAATTTGACTAACAGTTTCTACAATATTTGCCTGCTTAAACACAGAAGCAATCGGATCTAACTTTTCTTCTGAAGAAAATGCTTCTGTCGTAAGACCACAGGCCAACAATACATCATAGGTTCTTTGCGAAGCTTCTGCTAGAGTACCGATTTTAACCGCTGACCTACTCTCACCAGCACTGTTTGTAGCATCTGTTAATCCCGCCTTTCTCTGAGTATCATTGCTTAAGCCGTCACCCATAGTATCACTGCTTAAGCCATCGCCCACAGCACCGTCGGTGTCCTTACCTTCTAAACTTGGCGAAACGACAAAGCTTGGCGAAGTAACAAAAGCACAGCTCACATACTCCTCTTCCAATAAACTGAGCGCACTATCCACAGAAATCCCAAGTGTTTTTGCATTTTCAAATATTTCTTCAACCTTGTTTTTGGCAGCGATAGCCAGTTTAGATTCCAAATTATTTGGGTCTGTCCATACTCCAAAGGCTGAAATCATAGCCGCAGCTATACTCAGATAATCTTCATTGTGCCTTGCATCCACAATATCTGATGCTGCTTTAGAGCACTTTTGAATATCGTCTAATATTTCATCGAGAGTAATATCGCGTCTTTGACGCCACTTCTTAGAAATAATCAGATAGTCGCTATATCTAATCCCACTAAATCTTGAATTACAAAAGTCTGAGATCTCAAAGATCTTCGAAGCATTTACAAACTGCAAAAAAGCACGTCCAAAGGCTGTCTGATTGAATTTTGCTTCAAAACGTCCCTCAACAGCAATTCCTTTTGAATAGAGTCTTTCGATGAGATCTTCTTGGCGCTCTATTCCTGTCTTAACTATAAAAATCTTGGAGGGCTCTATTCCTTGTTCTATAAGCGACTCCACAATATCAGCGATAAGTAGACTCTCCGCATAGATCCCCAAAGGCAGCCCAAATCGAATATCCCCCGTTGGCTTAATTGGATTTTGACCGCTAAATATCGTTTTAGTAAGACTTGCAATCTCTGAACTTTGTTGATCCTTATAGCCTTCGTCTATATCAAGTCCTATATCTAACTGTTGTATTTTTGCACTTGAAGAGATACTGTGCACCAACTTGTCTATACAGGCATAAGCAGCGTCGTTTTCTCCCCTACCAAAAATAACATCGGCGTCTATCTTCCCTAAAAAATGGATCTCTGGAGGTGTGAAAGTCTTATACCCAGCACAGATCACATCGCCTTTTGTTGGTAACGTATCTACTAGATAAGACATCGAACGACTAAGGGTCGTCATGTTATATTCTTCTAAAGCTTTCGAGAAAATATATAGAATCTCCCAGATTTCGGATTGATCTTCTTCAGCTTGATCCCACATATCTGCTTGAGTCAGTATCTCTTCAAAATCGTTTAGACCAAAGCCTATAGAGATAGCCTGAGCCAACATTTTTACCGTCTTAGCTGTTGGACGCAAAGTTGTAGTCCCTAATTTTGACTTATCCTCTAGGATTTTCATCAACAAAGCTCGCGTAAAGGCAGAGGTAGCAATATCTTTTCCATCCCCAAAAAGCTCCCAAGCTTCAATGACATACTCACGAAGCGTGCATACCTTTGTACCAAAAGCGCTATTGGGATAATTACTTGCAATAAAGGTTTTTAGCTGATTTACTTCAGAAAAACTCGAAACCAACACGGTTGTATTGTTGGATTTTTTGGCATCAATTATCTTACAGACGGCTTGGAAAATAGCCCTTGTATTTGAGGGGTTTACTAGAAAAACCCTAGATGACAACTTACCTACCTCCAAATATTTTTAAAAAACTGCTCTCATACCACATTGGTACAAGAGCAGTCACATAATTTTTAAAAGCTTGATTACTTAAAGAACGCAAAAACTAGACGGATCTAGAAATTCTCCTCGCTTAGCTTTGCGATCGCCTTAGAAACCATTGCATAAACATCTGGATAAACGCTGTATCCACCACCCATTGTTAGGCCTGGAATAAAGTAATGCTTACCTTGATTTGGGCAGGAATTTATGAGCTCACGAACGCCATCCTCGACCTGCTCATAAGTGGTCTCTGGCTTGTCATAGATACCATTGTTGAGTCCACCCATAATAATTACGCCATGTTTATCATAATCGGCAATGCATTGTGGGATGTCATTGTCGATTAGAGCGCCCTGCCATACATCGATATGCATAGTCTTAAAGTATGGAAGAAGATTTGCAGAATAAGCATCGTTATGATGTACTACAACCTCTACGCCATTTTCTTTCCAGAAACCATAGATCTTCTTGTATGGCTCAACGAAAAACTCCTCAAACATCTCTGGTGCGAAGAATGAATTCTTCTGCGAACCCCAGTCATCATGATGGAAAATGGCATCTGGACGTAGATACTTAACGATCTCTTCAGCCTGCTTGATCTCAAAATCAACTAGGAAGTCGATCAGATCATGCATGGCCTCTGGCTCTTCATAAAGATTAACCATTGCATCTTCCATGCCCATGAAGTAGTGAAGCTTCTCAAAGATTCCGTTGCCTAAAAATGGTGCAACATAGGTTTCGTTTCGATCAACAGCATTCGCTTGATCAACAAATGGCTGCCACTCTTCTGGAGTGTAGATTAGCTTAGGAACCGACTTAACCTGATCCTGCCAGCAGGTGATATCCTTAATAACCTTATGCTCATCATCTGTTAGAGGCATAGGGCCTGGAGCACCCTCCTCTAGGATAGATGTAACTCCCCACTGGCTAACATTTGGCTTTCCTGGCTCTGGCATTCCCATGATATTCATCGAAATAACATCGAAAACCAAAGTCATATACTCAAAGTTATCTACATAACGATCCGGACTACCGCCATTGATGGTCTCCAAAAAATTCTCTCTTTTTGTAAGCATTATTCTATTCAGCTCCTGACTAAACGATTTTCCAACAATTACTAAATAATGAAATTGCGCTTATGTTGATTAGAAATATTCCTTGGATAGCTTAGCGATAACCTCGGAAGCGGTTGGATAAACATGCTTGAAAACCGATCCTGGCTCACCCATTGTCAAACCTGGGATGAGGTAGTGCTTACCGTTGTTTGGACATGCATCCAAAAGCTCACGATATCCAGCCTCTAGTTGATCGGCCGTGGTCTCTGGCTTGTCATAGATACCATTGTTGAGTCCACCCATAATAGTTACGCCATGCTGGTCATATTCAGCAACGCACTTTGGAATATCATTCTCACGAATAGCGCCTTGCCATACATCGATATGCATAGTCTTAAAGTATGGAAGAAGATTTGCCGCAAAGGAATCGGAGTGATGAACGATTACCTCAACACCGTTTTCCTTCCAGAATCCATAGATCTTTTCATAAGCAGGAACGATGAACTCTTCAAACATCTCAGGAGCTAAGAAGGAGTTCTTCTGTGAGCCCCAGTCATCATGATGGAAAATGGCATCTGGATGTAGATACTTAACAATCTCTTCAGCCTGCTTGACCTCCCAATCAGAGATGTAGTCGATGAGGTCATGCATAGCCTCTGGCTCCTCATAGAAGTTGACCATCGCATCTTCCATGCCCATGAAGTAGTGAAGCTTCTCAAAGATTCCGTTGCCCAAAAATGGTGCAACATAGGTCTCGTTACGATCGATCGCGTTTGCTTGATCAACAAATGGCTGCCACTCTTCTGGAGTGTAGATCAGCTTTGGAGTGTTGATTTGATCTTTCCACTCGCAGATGTCGGTGACTAACTTATGCTCATCATCAGTAAGAGGCATAATGCCTGGCTCGCCTGGAGCTAGAAGTTGGTAAACTCCCCAAGCATTTTGAAAGACTACGCCCTCCTCGATTGGTGGCTGCATATTTGCAGAGATGCAATCGAATATCAAAGTCATATACTCAAAGTTATCTACGAAATGCTCTGGGTTTCCACCGTCTTTAGTCTCAATGAAATTTTCTCTCTTAGTAAGCATTTAATGCCCCCTCACTTCGACCAACAAACCAACTACTAATTGCAACTAATTGCACGATTTTGTTTTACGTGCCACAGCCTGAATAAATGATATAAGCGAGTGAAATTATTAACCGCTTAATATTGAAATATACCTAAGTTTTTAGTCTATAAAACTTGAGTCATAAAGTTTAAGCGCCCTAAACCTTTTAATGGTAGGGCGCACTTTTATCAAATGTGCAATGGTAAAAAGACAAGAAAACTTATTTAGTAGAAATTTTATACGAGCAGCTCAAATTTAATACAAGCAACTCAATTTTTTGAACAACCAACCTACTCATCAATAATCCAGTTTGTAATATCAACACCCTCTTCTGCGGTAAAGGTACGTCCAAATGCATCTGGATATTGCTTTGCCATCTCGAAGACATCTACCTTCTCAACACCAACAAGATACCCACTTGTAACTTCACCAGCGCAATTTGCAGATACAATCTCCTTTGGTGCAATCAAGTTATTTGCACCACCACGGTCAGACTCTCCAGGAATAATGGAATCGATTCTTGCACCGTGATCTTGCAAAACTACCTCAGGCATAATACGTTCGGTGACATAGACGCCACCCATAGTCCAGCCGCGATCGTTTTCGATCTTAACGACATCGCCGTTTTTAACGCCAAGCTTCTCTGCATCCTTTGGGTTGATCCAAACTGGCTCGTAAGCATATCCATCTGGGCCGATAACCTTACAAGTCTCTATCTCCCTAAACCATGCATTGTCATCAAAATTAGCGTGCACACGCCATCTTGGATGATTAGAGACTAACAAAAATGGATATTTGTCATGCTTTGGATCTTCACGATACTCCTGAAAGCGATCTGTCGAAGCAATATATTGTGGATAAGGACGACGCTCTTTATCATCTGGGAAAAACTCGGCAAGACGTGTTGAATAGATCTCAATAAGACCCGTTGGAGTAGACAAAGGATTGTTTTGCGGATCGATATAGAAGTCATAAAAACCCGCGTGATCTTCTTGCCAATCGGCAGCATGAGGAATGGAAGTATAGCCTATCCTCATAAAGTCTTCATAAGAGCGATATTTCTCTGCGCGAGAGTTACGATATGTTGATTCAATTGAAGATTCGACGGTACGACCACCTGTGTAGCGACTATAAATATCCTTATAACGCTCTTCGTCTCCATAGAGTTCCTCAAGACGTTTTGCTACTTCTTGTACAGCAAACCAGTCAGACTTTGACTCGCCAAATGGCTCAACACACTTCTCGGACAAAACAATTGTATTAAAGCAACCGTTGTAGTTGTCATAGCCAATGTCGTCTACCTCGTAGCGAGTTGAGATTGGAAGAATAACATCTGCAAAGTGAACATCATTTTCAAACCAAGGATGTTGGGCAATTATAAATTCCAAATTTGGACTACGAAGCGCTTCAAGATACTTATTTCCACAGTTCCAGCATGTAGACCAACACGGTGCGTCAGACCAGATCATATGAAGAGTTGGGTCTCCATCTTCTGGGAACTTAAAATATTTTGTTTGATCATCGGCTGGCATCATACAAACAACATGTCCATACCAATCAATTGGCTCTTCCTTAGTAGCCAAAATCCCTTCTGGAATTAAGGTCTTTGGAATAAAACGGGAGTTGTCTGCCTCAAGCATCGAAGCGTTATATCCGCCCCAACCAGTCAACCATTCTTCATCTCGAGGCATCGGGTTAAAATCAGGAATCTCGTAGATATTCCACTCGATAAACTTCATGTAATTACGACCTGGCTTGCCAAGTCCCTGCATAGCCAATAGACAAACTTCCATACGAGCTGGCTCATGAGAGTAACACGAACGGATAAACGAACCTCCATTGCAATGCGCAATTGTTGTTGGAACCTCTGCCCATCTACGAGCCAGAGCCTTTATCGTACGAACTGGAACGCCACAAAGTTTTTCGGCCCATTCTGGGGTTTTAACGATTCCGTTCTCTCCGCCTTGTAAGACCTCGTACTCAAGCCAGTCAAATCCAATCGTATGAGCATCTATGTACTCGCGATCATAAATCCCTTCCGTCATCCACACATAGGCAATCGCCATCTGAAGCGCAAGGTCTGTGTTTGGATAAACTGGAATCCACTTATCAGCATGAACAGCACCTGAATAGTTAAGATCTGGAGAGATGGCAATGGATTCAATTCCGATAGAGGTCCACCAAAACGAGAGCTTAGATGGGAGCTGTCCACACCAGCCCCATGTAGTAGTCTCGTTGTCGCAACCCCAATAGAGTAACATCTTTGTGTTTTTGGTGATGTCATAGAAAAGATTTTGGGTTCTGCCCTGCCCTAGTGGCTCTTGACCCCAAGCATGCTTTGCTCCCCAATACCAGCCTTCCCAAGAATCTGGCTGACGAGCTTGAACAACAACCCCTCCAAGATCATCTAGTAATTTGGTCATGCATCCATGGCAAGGATGGACGATCTTTGTCTCGCCATGACCATCTTGCTGAACCAGGATCGAACCTGGCCCATAGGTCTCAAATTGTCTATAGACCTCTTTAGCGATAATATCGGCAGCTTCGTCCCAAGAGATACGGCGATACTTGTCCTCACCGCGACGCTCCGGATGACGATCGCCATTTGGATCAAAACTCTCACGAATTAACGGATACGGAATTCTATTTTTCGAAAAGGCATGTTTTTTATATGCAAATGAAAATGGTGGAATTGGAGACTTTGAAGGCTCTACAAACACCTTTCCATTGTGTTCTAAACGATAACGATTTAGTTCTTCAAGATCATATGATTCAGTATAATCGAGAGGTCTAGTTCTCAATATTTTGCCGTCTTTAACATCTATAGTTACGACATTACTCCCAATTCCAAATCCATCCCAGTCGACATTGTCATACGTACTCTTATCTGCCCCAAACCCTGTTTTTGCCATAAAAAACAAGTCCTCTCCTAGATAAAGAGAATGGACGCAGAGCGATTATTTTTCTTTGACGAGCTCAACTTTGATCTCAAAGTCACCTTCAATTTTAATATCTACTTCTTTCATGAGCTCTAGCGAACGCTCAATGCGCTTTTTAACATCCTCATAATCTAAATATCCGAAATACATCTCTGCATAAAAAGTAAACATATCTTCGAACGTTATCTTATCAGGATGGGCTCCATAATAGGAATCAACTGCAGCTTCAATTCCTTTATAAGCAAGAAAATAGAAGGTGGCTTTATTATTTCCAACCAAACTACTGGTCGTACGAAACGCCTTAAAATCATCTACTAAATAACGACCTGCATCGTCATTAGCAAGATCATCGAGCATAAACTCCATGACAAACCTTCTATAGCGTTCGTCACAGTAAGCAAGCTTGCGATGCAAAGCTACGCCCAGAAAGACTTTTTGAGTATCATCCTCTTCAGGAAATAAAGTTTCTGCATGGTTAGTTAGATTGAACATAAATTCGCCATATAGCATTGAAGCTATATTTCTCTTATTGCCAAAATGATGAGCAATTGTACCAGGATTAACCATAGCTGCTTTGTATATCTCAGAGTAAGTTGTGTCTTTATATCCCTTTTCTAAAAAGAGCTTCCTGCATGTATCTACAATTATTCCTCTAGTCTCTACTCCATTTGCATAATTAACCATTTTGTTTTCCTGTCTATCTAGTGGGAGTTGCTCACTAATATGCCCTAGCCTTACAAAACTCTTTTAAATTATAGCTTTTATAATATTTTGATTATGCATTACAGGATACAAAAATATATGTTATTTATTTGTAGCTAATTTTTAATGCAACATATTTTTATGGTATTCTCCAGAAATAAACTGTTTTAAAATTTGAATGCGTTATCGTAAAGAGCTTCATAAAGTGAAGTTTTTTTGCTGTGTTTTTAAATGAAAGACAGGAGACCTATCATGCGAATGCAAGCGGCTGTTACAAACGAACATGGTAAGTTTGAATTCCAGGAAGTTGAACTTGATGAGCCACGAGCTGATGAAGTTTTAGTAAAGATCGTTGCTTCTGGATGTTGTCATACAGATTCTGGTGCGCTCAACGGCGTAGCTCCATTCCCGCTTCCTGGCGTTTTGGGGCATGAGGGTTCTGGAATCGTCGAGAAAGTTGGATCTTTAGTTACAGATATCAAACCTGGAGATCATGTTGTTTTGTCATATCAAGCTTGTGGATCTTGTAACTCCTGTCTAGGCGGACATCCAGCGTGCTGTGACAGCTGGTATCCGCTTAACTTTTTTGGAAAGCTAAGCGATGACTCCACTCGTATACATGATGTTGATGGTAATGATATCGCGGTTTTCTTTGGACAATCTTCTTTTGCGCAATATGCTGTAGTAAATCAGCGTCAGATAGTTGTTGTTGATCCTGATGTAGACCTTCGTTTACTCGGTCCACTAGGGTGTGGATTTGGAACCGGAGCTGGTTCAGTAATCAATGTTTTAAAAGCTGGATTTGGTGATTCTCTTGCCATCTTTGGAGCTGGTGGGGTTGGTCTTGCTGCCGTTATGGCCGCTAGGATCACTGGCGTCGAAAAGATCATCGCAATCGATATCAAAGACAACAGGCTCGATCTTGCTCGTGAATTAGGTGCTACACACATTATTAATTCCGTTAATACAAATGCAGTTGATGAAATCCTAAAGATTACTAATGGCGCAGGTGTTAAGTATGCATTTGATACATCAGGAAAGGCCGCAGTACTTAGGACTGCTCTAGACGCCGCCGCGTCGTTCTCTACAATTTGCACAATCGCTATGTCTGAGGATGATCTAACTATAGGAATCGAAGCAGATCTCATGGGTCGCGGACGCACAATTAGAGGATCTATCGAAGGCGATGCTGTAAGTAAGATCTTTATTCCTCAATTAATTGAATACTACAAGCAAGGGCGCTTCCCATTTGACAAGCTTTGTAAGTTCTACAGCTTTAATGAAATCGATAAAGCCTTTGCAGACTCCGCAAGCGGAGAGACTATCAAACCTATTCTGGTTATGGAGTAGGAAAGGTACTGGCTCGTCAAGCGACTCTAATAATTTTTAGGCTCGCTTTTTAGCAGTGAATTTTTGATGAAAGGAGTTCCTATGAAGGTCAAAGCTGCTATTTCGCGTGAAGTAGACTCATACAAGGTGGAGACAATAGATCTTTCTGAACCACAAGAGGGCGAAGTTTTAGTACGCATTATTGCTTGTGGAATTTGTAAGAGCGACTTTGCAGTATTAAAGGGTGTTGTCCCAATGCCTAGGCCTACGATTTTAGGTCATGAAGGCGTGGGTGTTGTAGAAAAAGTTGGCCCAGGTGTTACAACCCATAAGCCTGGAGACAAAGTTATTCTATGCCTCCCATCATGCGGTGATTGCGATGAGTGCAAGAGCGGTCACTCTTACAACTGTGAGATAGGCAACACATTCATCTTTGGTGGAGCTTATAGAGATGGCACATTCCGTGCCGCAGTTGATGGACAAGAGTGCTCTGCAATGTATATGCAAGGCGGCTTTGCTGATCATGCTATTGCCTCTGCAAACTGCGCAATCGTAGTTGATATCGATGAAGAGGAGTTAAAGGATCTTTGCTCACTTGGTTGTGGAGCTATGACAGGATCCGGCACTGTTCTTGAGGGTCTAAAGCCAGAGCCCGGAAGCTCTATTGCAGTCTTTGGAACAGGCGGGGTTGGAAATGCCGCACTTATGGCAGCCAAGATTGCAGGCTGCAGCACAATCATTGCTGTTGATATTGACGATGCTCGCCTCGAGCAGGCAAAAGAATTTGGTGCAACACATGGTGTCAATTCCAAGACTGGAGATCCTGTTGAGCAAATAAAGGAAATCACAGGCGGCAAGGGTGTAAATTACAGTCTGGAGTGCACTGGTGTACCTGTCGTTATCTTGAATGCTCTTGATTGTCTTGCAACAAGAGGAGCTTGCTGCCTAATCAGTGTTACTGGTGACGCAGAGGTGCCCATTAATCTAGAGGGACAGTTGATGAATCCGAACAGGATCCTCAGAGGTCTTTCCAAAGGCGGATGTGATCCTAGAGTCTTTATTCCTAGGATGGTTGAACATTACAAGAAGGGTGAATTCCCAATCAATAAGCTCGTAAAGCACTACTCATTTGATGAGATTGAAACTGCAATGGATGACATGGCAGCAGGAAGGGTTGTTAAGCCGATCTTAAATTTCTAAGCCTTTAGAAATATGACAACTTAGATGCTACGTCACTAAATAACTTTAGAGTTATATATTAAGTATTTGTACATCTAAGTGATATAAACATAGTTTAGGCTTAACCTTAAAGCTTGGCCTTAATTAAAAGAGAAGTTCATTTTTTGAACTTCTCTTTTTTTGGGAGTTATTTTCTATCCGATCTCTGCTGCCTTTGCAACATCTGGATTATTTTCTTGAAGATAGTTAATCCATCTCGACAAAGTATCATCGCTGATAGCATGCTCCATCAAGCATGCTTCACGTTCAGCAATCTCGCCTTCAACACCAAGAACATCCATCAAAAAGTGATACAGAACCAGATGACGCTTAAATACAGACTTACCATATTGCACACCCTTAGTTGTCAAAAAAACATCGCCATAGGGCTCTTGTACAACATATCCATTTGCTTTTAAAACAGATATCGCCTTATTAACACTTGCCTTAGAGACATCCAACTTAATGGCTAAATCAACACTGCGAACTGGCTTGTCGGTTCCTCCAGCTAACTCATACACAGCCTCTAGATAATCTTCGTTAGACTGAGTCATACGTTCAGAAACATCCATATTTATCTCCTAGCTTCTTTTAGACATGCCTATCCAAAAGATAAGAAGGCAATTCCATACCAAAATAACAGTGCTTACAACCTAGTATATAGTCATATTTAAAGCTCTGCTCACCGTTGGTGGGAGTTTTATAAATTAACATCCTTCAATAGGCTTGCAATGCTTTGTAGCTCAGGTATACTCATTTTGTTGTTTTTGGGGCTATAGCTCAGCTGGGAGAGCGCATGACTGGCAGTCATGAGGTCAGGGGTTCGATCCCCCTTAGCTCCACCAATTATTAAAATTAAGGTTGGCATAATGTGTTTACATGCCAGCCTTTTTTAATAAATGCTATCCCACAATTCTAGCGCATAATTAATCTTCCATGAAGATAAAAAGTGCTATCGAAAGGCCATATAAAACGATGTCTGTCAAAGATCAGGTTTTAGAATATCTCGAGAATAACAGGGGTAAAGACGTCTCTGGGCAAGAGATGGCTCAAGAGCTAAATGTAAGTCGCAACACGATTTGGAAAGCAATTAACTCCTTAAAAGAACAGGGTTACGAGATTTCTTCGATAACAAAAAAGGGATACAGGCTCTCTGAAAATAGTGAAATTGTCTCTGCCCAAGCGATAAAAAGTCTACTTGGTACACACTTGCAAAACTTAAACATTATCTGCTTGGATGAAATCGATTCAACAAACGAAGAGACAAAAAGGCTCATTAGCCAACGTCTTGATAAGCCAGCGCTAATTATTGCCAACAAGCAAACCGCCGGCAAGGGCAGACGTGGGAGATCCTTTATCTCCCCTAGTGGTGGTGCTTACATGAGCTTTGTTCTGCAAGGAAATGTATCTCAAAATAGTGCATCTCTGATTACAATGGGCGCTGCGGTTGCAGTTTGCGAAGCCTTAGAAGAACTGACATCGCTAGATCCTAAGATTAAATGGGTGAATGACATCTTAGTTGATGGTCTAAAAGTCTGCGGAATTCTAACTGAAGCGATAATCGATATCGAAAGCAATACCATCACCGATATTATTTTAGGGATTGGTATTAACACCTCTACGCAAGGGTTGCCTAAAGAATTGTTAGACAAAGTTGGTGCAATTCCGCTTGATCGCAGAAATGGTAAAAATGAGCTCTTTGCACACATTGCTTTAAATCTTGAAAAACTAAACTTTTTACCTGAGCTTACAGAGGTTGACTCGCAAAATCTAATGGAAAAATATAGAAACAAGTCGGCCGTTATTGGTAAGGAAGTGGATTGTATCTATGCAGATGGCTCAACTAAAAGAGCCGTCGTAGAAACAATCTCAGACGACGGCTCTTTAGTGATTCTAGATGAGAAGGGTCAAAGATCGTTATTTAGGGATGGGGAGATCTCGATAAGACCTCTTTAAATGACTCGACAAGACCCCTCTAAATGATTATCTGACTTTGTTGCCAACAAAAATCGACAATTTAGTGCAACTAATTGCCAAAGCGATTTTTACCATATCTGGAATGATAAATGGCACAACACAAAGGCTCATAACATAGCCAAGATCAGCACCTAGTCCATTTGCACCATAGATTGTCATAAACCAGATAGTTCCAAAAGCATAGCAAGTTAGAAGACCTGCAGCAAATGAAGCGCCTAGAGATAGAGTAGATACGCCGAAGCGATCGACAAGTTTTCCAGACACAGCAGCACAAATAATGTATCCAATAATATAGCCGCCTGAAGGCCCTAAAAGATAGGCTGGACCACCTGCAAAACCAGCAAAAATTGGTGCGCCCATAAGACCTAAGGCGACATAGGACGCAATTGCGATTGTGCCCATCTTTGTACCCAAAATTCCGATTGCTAAAAAGATGGCAAACGTGTTTAGAGTAACAGGCACTGGTCCAACTGGAACCTTAATCCAAGCGCATACGGTCATAAGTGCAACAAAGAGTGCAATTGAGATTACCTGTGTAATAATTCCGCGATTCTTAATCATCACAGAAGGCAATAAAATGCTTGTTGAACCATCCTTTGATTGCATATTCAAAGCTTTCCCTCCTTAAAAATTTTTAGATTCTAACAAACGGTCTAAAATTAAAATCTAATTGTCACCTAATTCTTACATAATGGTGACAATATAGGGGAGGCGGCCCCAGTAAAACATCGGCAAATGGCTGTAAGTATAAACGCTTTAACTTGGGCTTAACTTGGCGAAACTTACTAGAAAAAAATGTGTCTTTAATCGATTAAACTTCTAGGTAAATGTTAGAATTGCTCGTAGCTTTTTGCTTAGTAGGTAATGCTAGAAAAGCTAAGAAATATGAGCCCTTTTCAGGTTAGGACTAATCCAAGCCCAATTAATCGGACATAAGGACTTAAATGAAATTCTTTCACAAAAGAAATAATGACGAACAAAATAATGATGAACACTCTGAAGAGGCTTTTGTTAGCGAAACCGATACTACAACGAAATCTAGTGTCCAAAAAGACTCAGACAGCCCATCTGAGCAGACCGTTGTCAGTGAACAAGCTCCCGAGACTGCTGATGAGCAAAGCGAAGAAAAGACAGAGGACTCTACAGACTCTACAGACTCTACAGACTCTACAGACTCTACAGACTCTAAGCGCGTCCTTAAGCGCGTAGGCATTGCAATTGGAATTGTTGTAGGAGTCTTAGTTATAGCCTATGTTGGCATTTCAATCTTTTTCATGAGCCACTTTGGTTTTAATA
>CAZLCK010000011.1:1898-3257 GCA_964558235.1 uncultured Coriobacteriaceae bacterium | reverse complement strand
GTTATAGCCTATGTTGGCATTTCAATCTTTTTCATGAGCCACTTTGGTTTTAATACCATCATTAACGGAGAAGATTATTCATTTAAAACCGTCGATGAAGTTGAAGAGTTGTTGGCCGATAAAGCAGCAAACTACACACTAACGTTTGTAGAACAGGACAGCAGCACAGAAAGCATCGATGGCGATACCATCTCTGTTTCATTTACCCCAGGCGACGGACAAGTTCAAGCTATCCTAGATTCGCAAAATTCATTTTTGTTTCTAGAAAGACTGTTTATTCAAAGTGATTCGGAGGAGTTTGTTGATTTTGATTATGATAGTGCAGCTCTAGATGAGGCCATCAATAATCTAAATTGTGTTACAGACCCCGATGCCACTCCCCCAACAGATGCATACCCAGAGTTTAATGGGGTAAGTTACGACATTGTTGAAGAGCAGTCCGGCACTGAAGTAGATCTTGAAGTTTTACTTGAGGTATCACATGCCGCGGTTTTACACGGAGTTGAAGAAGTGGATATGGTTGAGCAAAATTGCTACACTCAACCTGCAATTACGAGCACCTCTTCAGAACTTCTTGAACGCATCGAGCTACTAAACAAATATACCCCGTTTGCTCTTACATACACATTTTCAGACGGTTCTACAGAGACTCTAGACGGACAGACTATCCTTGATTGGCTAACAATTACAGAAGATGAAAGCTACACAATTGATGAGGACGCTGTAGCCTCTTGGGTTTCGGATCTTGCCTCAAGATACAGTACTCTAGGGCAGACAAGAACCTTTGTTTCCCCTGCTGATGGTGTTACATATACAGTTACTGGAGGAACTTACGGCTGGTCTATTGATGAAGATGCCGAGATTGAGTCGATCATTAATATGATCAACAACCGCGAAAGCGAGACTCGTGAGCCGTACTGGCTAACAACTGCTGCCGTTAGTGGTGCATCGGGTGAGCCTGACTGGGGAGATACTTATATCGAGCTAAATCTAACGACACAAAAGACCTACCTCATCCAAGATGGAAAGGTTGTTTTTAGCGCCGATGTTGTAACTGGTCTACCCAACGGGCATGAAACTCCACAGGGTGTGTACACAATCTTGGAAAAGATGCTCGACAAGACCTTGGTTGGAGAGCTGACAGATGAAGGAGTTCCAGAATACTTAACACCTGTTTCGTATTGGATGCGTATTACGTGGACGGGTATTGGTTTTCATGATGCAACATGGCAATCATCTTTTGGTGGAAATAGATACCTATATGTAGGCTCACACGGATGCATCAATATGAGTCTTTCTGATGCAGCTACGTTATACGATTTGATTTGGGTTGGACTTCCTGTAGTAAGTCACTATTAG
>CAZLCK010000011.1:0-1798 GCA_964558235.1 uncultured Coriobacteriaceae bacterium | reverse complement strand
CCCCTGCGCGCCTTTACACCATCATCGTATGGATGCTTTTCTTTACGCATCTCTGTTATGTAGTCGGCGATATCCATGATCCAACCAATTGGTTTGTGACCTGTTATTACAATCTCAACATTTTCAGGGCGCTCTACGATAGTTTTTTTAAGTAGATCCTGGTCGATCAAGTCAAAATCACATGCATCCAGGACTTCATCGAGAACAAGCATGTCGCACTCCCCTGCTTCTATCAACTCAATAGCTTTAGAAAGATTTGCATTGTGAATTTGTCTCGTCTCTTCAATCTGCTCATCATCCATATTCTTAAACCAAGTTGGAGCAGCCTTACCACGAATAACGGTAACACCATCCATAGCGGTAAGACTTGAAAGCTCTCCAGTTGCCATATCTTTTAAAAATTGCAAAATAACAATCTTAAGTCCACAACCATTAGCACGCAAAGCAAGACCAAGCGCACAGGTAGTCTTTCCCTTTCCATACCCGTAATAAACATGGACTAAACCTTTAGAGAGTTTTTTGCAATCCATTGCAATCCTTCTTCTATGCATATAGAGTTTATGCGCAATGCTAGAGACTTTATCTTGTAAGATGATTCTACAAGATTATTAATTGCGCACCTAAAAGTTTTTCGAATAACAAAGGAGCTAACGAGTGCTTGTGACACTAATTAGACATGGTCAGATTCCTGCGAATATTGATAAAAAATATATTGGAAAAACAAACGAACTTTTAACTGACATTGGAAAAGAGCAGGCAGCTTTGGCCAAGGAAAAGCTTGCTCAAGAACTTGACCATGTAGATAAAGTTTTTACAAGCCCTCTAACAAGATGTATTCAAACTGCCGACATACTTTTTCCCAACATGCAAAAGGTAGTAGTAGAAGATTTTCGCGAGATGGACTTTGGAATTTTTGAGGGCAAAAATGCCAATCAAATGGTAGATTTTAAGCCCTATAGAGACTGGGTTGACAGCATGTGTATGGACAAAATTCCAGAGGGCGAAAGCATGCAAGAGTTTGATGATAGGTGTTGTGGCGCATTTGAAGAGATCATTAAATCCTGCACGCCGACAAACAATATAGCTATTGTTGTTCATGGTGGAACGATTATGTCTATCATGGGAAGGTTTAATGACGAGGGGCGTCAGTATTTTGAATATCATCTCAACAATTGTGTCTTTTATATCTGTGAATGCAGCTTTAACGATGATGGCAAGCCTGTCTTACATCTTGTAGGAGGAGCAAAGCCACTAGGAGGAGTTCCTCCCAAAGATTGGTAGTAATAACTACCCTATGAACCTAAATATTACAGCACTTTGCAAAAAACATAGGAGGTGTGCCATTAGCTGGCACGCCTCCTATTGACTTCTAGCACTTTCGTATCGATTCGAAACGATCAGCGTCTGTTTTAAGTAGCGTAGATGAAAAGACCGAATCAAACCCGAGTGTGATTTCTTTTAGTAAGCTTTTAACTCTTATGTAGTTTATTCATCTTATGACGTGCTCTTCGTATTGCGATAGCTGTATTTATTAAGCCTCCACAGATAAGTAATAGGAAAGCTAAAAGATATGGCATAGCTGTATCTATTGTTTTTGCTATACCTTCTGATGAAGTATTACTATCATCATTATCTGTTGTTGTTCCATCTACTGTTTCACTAGATGTATCGGCTTCACTAATGGTGAAATAAATTGGATCAGAAACAGTACCAGCATAGATACCGTCACCTGCAACAATGATTGTTACTCGATATTCTCCTACATCTACAGGAGCACTATCCATCTCTATCCAGTTAC
>CAZLCK010000010.1:4044-39444 GCA_964558235.1 uncultured Coriobacteriaceae bacterium | reverse complement strand
TCACCAACATTGTCTGCGATAACTGCAGGGTTACGAGGATCATCCTCTGGAATTCCAGCCTCAACCTTGCCTACAAGGTCGGCTCCGACGTCTGCTGCTTTGGTATAGATACCGCCACCGACACGAGCAAATAGCGCTGTTGAAGATGCACCCATTGCAAAACCATTGATAATCTCGGGCTGCGGATCACCAACAAATAAGACGAAAATTGCCCAAAGCGAAATACCCATAAGACCAAATGAAGCAACAACAAGACCCATAGTAATACCAGATCTAAATGCAATCTTTAGAGCTGGAGAGATAGACTCACGAGCCGCCCAGGCTGTCCTTGCATTTGCCTTTGTTGCAACTGTCATGCCAACATAACCAGCAGCAACTGATAGGACAGATCCTGTGATAAATGCAAGTCCTGTAAACCATCCACGAGCAGGAAATTCATCTGACCCAAGAAAGATTCCTATGAGTATTGCAACTACTACTACAAAAATAATCAAGATCTTGTATTCAGAGAATAAGAACGCACGTGCGCCCTTTTGTATCTGTCCAGAGATCTTTTGCATCGTCTCGTTACCAGGATCTTGTTTGAGAACCCATCGGCCAAAATATATGGCAAAAATAATGCCCAACAATGCGGCAGCGGGAGCGATCCAGGCCAAAGCGACCAAATTCATCTTAAATTCCCCTCTCAGGTAGTTTTCTCATGCCCTATGTTTTATTGATTAGAAGAAGCATAAACTCTTATAAATATTCCATATAACATTCACTTTTTGCAATCTTTATCGATGGGAACGGCATCACAGGACTATCAGGTAAATCGGCCGAAGCAGCATCGTCTTTGGCAATTTGAGCTACAAGCTCATCAGTAGATGAAAAGCGCACCATGGGTCTTAAATATTTTGCAAAACATGCCGTCACAACCTGCCCATAGATATCTTTGTCAAAGTCGATAATGTGAGCTTCAACAGTTGATGCGACATCACCAAATGTCTTTGGAACGCCTACAGAGATGGCAGCTCTATGCCACATATCATCGACATAAACATATCCGGCATACACGCCATCGCAAATCTTTAAAGCATTTTTAGCAAATTGCAAATTGGCAGTTGGATAGCCAAGCGTACGACCAACCTGACGACCTCGTAGTACCTCAGAGGTAATAAAATGCATGCGGCCAAGCATCTCTGCAGCAATCTCAACCTTGCCTAGCTCTAAATAATCACGAATGCGACTCGCTGTAATTGCAATTCCATCTGAAGCTAACAAAAGATCCTCAGCACATACCCCACAACTTTTTTGTGCAAGCTCACTTTTTAAAAGTCCAACATCTCCACTGGCCTTATATCCATACCTAAAATCGCACCCGACAAAAATCTCTGTGGGCTCAATTTTTGATAGCGTTGTTTCTACAAATTCTTCTGGAGAGAGCTTAGAAAAATCCTGGTCAAAAGTCTGAACAACGACGAAATCTGCTCCAAGCTCACTAAGCATCATTATCCTTTGAAAGTTTGTAACTAGCTTTCTGGGATTGATGTTGTTGAAGATCTCCTCTGGGTCAATGTCAAAAGTAAAGATTACAGATGGCACACCCTGCTTTTTTGCCATCTCTATACAATCATTGATTAGCTTTTGGTGACCAAGATGTACTCCATCAAAAACCCCAAGAGCACAAACTGCACCCTTTGAAGAGTCATCGAGATCTTTAGCATTAATTACTCGACAGTGCTTTTCCATTCCCTTTTTCATTTTCCTCTAATATATGCTCATAAAATGCCCTATTGATTTTCGCGCAAGAAGCTATATAGGACAATTTAAAAATTACCATACGTGCCGTAAAACCCTAGGCCTTTAGGCATGGGAGTGTCAAAATGCGTTGATTACCCCATCTGGAATCACGCAAGAACTTTTTAGCTTCAAGCGACAACCGCGATTAACCATAGTGCTGAGCGGCTCTCTATCTTTCGACTTATCGAGAGAATAAATCGCATGAAGCCTCGAATTAAATACAATAGCTATGCTAAATTTACTATCCTCTAGATCTTCAAATGTGATATTTTCAGGTAGTCCAACATCTATCGGTGCGCCATTTTGCACCTTTTTAAATTCACATTCATCCACTTCAACAACAGGCATATCCAAAACTTTCAATGGATTTGCACTAATTGTAGCAAGCACACTCTCATCAATATGCTTACCTAAAACTGGTACACCTATGTTCTTAATCTCATCAATTAAAATGGCATCCTCTAATGTTGCGCCTGCAACACTTGTACGTCTAAGCGAACTTAGGTGAGCTCCACATCCAATTATTTGTCCTAAATCTCTAGCGAGCGCTCTAATATATGTCCCCTTTGAAACTTGCCAAGCGACTTCCCAAAAAGGCAGATCCTGCCCAAACGAAGGTTCAACGCCCAATGAGATTAATTGCGCACCATAGACCGTGATCTTACTTTTAGAAAGTTCAACGTCGATGCCTTGTCTTGCAAGATCGTATGCATGCTTACCTTCGATCTTTTTAGCACTGTATTGAGGAGGAAGTTGCATCTGAGATCCAACAAATTTTTCTATTATGTTAGCTGCAAAATATTGATCGAATACGCACTCGGGAACTGCATTGTTTGAGATGGATCGCCCCGTTAGATCATCGGTGTCTGTTTGAATGCCAAAAGAGATCTTAGAGATGTAGGACTTAGGCTTGGTGTGAATCCAATCAGCAAGTCTAGTAGCACAACCTATCCCTAAGACCAAAACACCCGTCGCAAAAGGGTCGAGCGTACCGGCATGACCTATCCGTCTTTCGCCAGTAGTCCTTCTAAGCACATTTACCAAATCGTGAGATGTGAGATCTGATGGCTTATCGACAACAACTATAGAGCACAAGCCCGTAGCTTTGCGAGCCATCTACTCGCTCTCCTCAACTATATTGTTTTGCATCTTATATGCGCGATATTGATCATCGATCTTGTCGACTAGATCGCGAATCTTGTCGATGTTAGCCTCTAACTTGCCTGACAAAGTAAATCCAGATGCGGCCTTATGACCACCTCCACCAAAGTGTCTTGCAACTTCAGAGACATCAAAGTCGGTCTTTGAACGGATGGAGCAACGAACATCGTTTTTTCTACCTTGAGCCAAGATCGAAATATCGGCCAGCTCAACAGATCTTACCGTATCAATTAGACCCTCAGTCTCTTCTTTTAAAACCCCAAGCTCGCTATAGTCATTTTCATCGATCCAACCCCAGCAGACGTTATTATCTGTGCTAAGTTCAAGACGAGAGATTAGTCTTCCCTGCATCTGTAGTAGACCTAAGCTTTTGGATTGGAAAACAAGGGTTGCGATCTCAGATGGATTAGCTCCAAAACTACACATCTCTGCAGCACTTTGAAAAGCCCTTGTATCCATATTTTGGAACTGAAAAGATCCTGTATCGGTCATTAAACCAACTAGACAAGCAGTTGCTATCTCCTTAGTTGGACTACCAAGTACCTCTTTTGCAAGCTCCCAAACCAACATGGTGGTCGATGCGGCCTTTATGTCTCTAATAGTCTTATCAGCTTCCACCCCAATCTCTGGATGATGATCTATCGAGATACAAATCTTAGCCTTTTTCTTAACATCGATGGCATCACCCATGCGATCAACATTTGGAGTATCTACAGAGATAAAAGTATCAACACTTGAGCTAAACCTTGTTGCATGCAAAAAACGCTCGTAACCAGCCAAAAATGCATACTTCTTTGGAGCACGAGAGGCATTGGCTAAAAGCGGGGTGGATTTTTTACCGAGCATGTCTAAGATACTAAGCACAGCAAGAACAGAGCCCACGCTATCCCCATCTGGGTTAACATGGCCGCATATGGCAAAAGTTTCGCCTCTTCGAATGATTTCAGAAAGTTCGGCGAAACTTGTATTGGTGTTGTTATCAAAATCTGTGTTCACGTTGTTTTACTCACTCGTCATTATCTTGTTCGCGCTCATTTAAAAGCGTTGGTGGAACATTCAACAGAGCCTGATCGATCGCTTCAGCTTCATCTAGAGTCGTATCTATCATAAAGCGTAGTTCAGGCGTAACTCTCCAACCAAGACCTTTGCCCAAAATCGAGCGAATTCTTCCCTTAGCTGACTCTAATCCCTTTGAAACCTCATCGTATCTAGACGGATCGGTTGTGATATATATATTGCAAACAGAGCGATCTTTCGAAACTCTAGCCTCAGTTACAGTGATCATAGAAAGCCTGGGGTCGCTAATTTCAGTCTGCAAAATCATCGCAATCCTATCGCGCACGGTCATTCCATGTTTTCTAGAAGACTGATTTTGCTTCATTTCAAACTCCCTTATTAAAAGCTTCTTCTCTAATTATCAGGCTTTAGCCCTCGCGCGCTATCTCCTTCATTTGATAGGTCTCTAGAGTATCTCCAAGCTTAATATCTTGGAAATCAACGATACCAATTCCACACTCATAGCCAGCCCTGACGCTCTTGACATCATCTTTAAATCTACGAAGCGATGCGATCTCACCCTCATGGATAATTGTGCCGTCTCTAACAACGCGGATCTTATCATCAAAGTTGACCTCGCCTTGAGATACTAAGCATCCTGCAACAACTCCGACCTTTGGAACTTTAAATGTTTCGCGCACTTCAACCGTTGCAGTCTCGACCTCAACAATATCTGGCTTAAGAAGTCCAACTCTTGCGGCATTGATCTCTTCAATTGCCTTATAGATGATCCTATAGGTTCTAATGTCGACCTTCTCTTTTTCAGCAAGTTGCTTTGCCTTTGTTTGAGGACGTACTCCAAATCCAATGATGATTGCGTCCGATGCGGCTGCTAAGATGACATCTGTCTCAGTGATTCCTCCAACTGCAGAGTGGATCACATTGATGCGAACTTCGCTCTGATCCATCTTGGCAAATGCGTCTTTCAAAGCTTCAATAGATCCTTGAGTATCCGCTTTCAATACCAAATTGAGTTCGGCGATCTTTCCCTCTTCTATTCTGTTAAAGAAGTCATCGAGCGTGACAGGTACTTTGGCTTGGTGCTCCTTTAGACGCTCGCGCAAAGCTCTATCCTCAGCAAGATTTCTGGCATCGCGCTCATCTTCGAAGACTCTAAACTCATCTCCAGCTGCTGGAACACTATCAAGACCCAAAACCTCGGCAGGATCGGCTGGTCTTACGCTATTAACCTGCTCACCCTTTGGGCTGATAAGCGCACGCACACGACCATGCGACTTTCCAGCAACGATTGCATCTCCAACCTTCAATGTTCCACGCTGCACTAAAACTGTAGCGACTGGTCCTCTTCCTTTATCGAGATTTGCTTCAATAACAAATCCAGATGCCAAGGCGTTTGGATTGGCCTTTAGTTCCAAAACATCGGCCTGCAAAAGAATGGTCTCCAAAAGGTCATCGATGTTGATATTTTGTTTTGCGGAGACCTCAACAAACATATTATCTCCGCCCCATTCTTCTGGGATAATTTCATACTCGGTCAGTTCTTGACGAACCTTATCTGGATTTGCTCCTGGCTTGTCAATCTTATTTACAGCAACAACTATTGGGACATTTGCTGCCTTAGCATGGTTGATAGCCTCAATTGTCTGAGGCATCACACCGTCATCAGCTGCAACAACCAAAACAACAACATCGGTGATCTTTGCACCTCTTGCACGCATCGCAGTAAATGCCTCGTGGCCAGGAGTGTCGATAAAAGTAATCTGTCTGCCATTGATATCTACAACAGACGCACCAATTGCCTGGGTAATTCCGCCAGCCTCTGTTTCAACAACGCCAGTTTGACGTATGGCATCGAGCAGTGAGGTCTTTCCATGGTCAACATGTCCCATCACGGTAACTACCGGTGGGCGTGGCTCAAGATCGTCCTCTGTATCATGAATTGCAATCTCATACTGCTCTTCTGGAGAGACAATTCTTACGCGTCTACCCAAATCATCAGCAATAAGATCGATCAGATCATCGCTCATCGTCTGTGTAACTGTTAGCGGAGTTCCTAGCAAGAACAGCTTCTTGATGATCTCAGCACTATTTACAGCTAAGGCATCGGCTACCTCAGAGACCGTTGCGCCAGTTGTAATCTGAACAACCGATTCATCCAAAACTAGGGATGGATCTATTCCTTTTTCGATAGCCTCTTCTTCCATACGCTTTTTAGCCAGTGCCTCGCGCTTTTCTTTGCGCTTCTTTCTGCGACCCTGACTCTCATTCATGCTTGCAGCATCAACCATCGCACGTGCTTCATCCAAAATGCGCTGACGCTGCATTTTTTCAGCATTATCAGCCATCTTCTTATAGCGATCCTCACCAGGATCATCCATATATGAATAGTCTTGTTGCAAATCGTATTTCTGCTGAGCGCGTGCTTTATTAAAGGGTTTATGCCCATCTTCATTCTCATGGCTCTTACGACGCTTCTTGCCAGACTTGCGTCGATCTCCATGATCATCTCTAATATCATCATAGTCTCGATGAGATGGTTCTTGGTTCAGCGAGTGGCTCTCATACTTCTCACGAGATTCACGCTTTGGCTTCTTACGCTTAGTTTGTGCAGCAGCTGCTTCTTGAGCCTTTTCCTTCTCAAGACGCTTAGATTCAGCCTCAACTCTAGTCAGAAGATCATTTAGATCATGCGTTGCTGTCGGTGTCTTCACCACCTTTTTCTTCGGCTGCTCCTGCTTTTTCTTTGGCTTATCCTGGCGCTCTCGCTCTCTAGCAGCTAACTCCTTATCGCGAGCAATCTTGCCTTCCTTCTGCTTTTTTTGAGCCTCTTCCTTAGCGCGCTTCTGCTCTTCAGCCTCACGCTTTTTAGCCTCGGCTTCAGCAGCATGTCTGGCAGCAGCTTCTTGTTCAGCTGTAACCTTCTTTTTAGCAGCTTCCTCTTCGGCCTTCTTCTCATCAGCAAGCTTTTGAGCCTCTTCCTGTGCAGCACGTTGTGCTTCAATCTCAGGACCGAGCTTTTTTCTTATCTTATCTACATATGCATCCACCAAGGTGGAGGCATGATTTTTGGCGGGGATGTTCATCTCTTTAAGCTTTTCTAGCATCTCCTTACTAGAAAGCCCGAACTCTTTCGCCAGTTCGTGTACTCTCATCCTTGCCATATCAACCTACCATACCTTCCCTCGGCGTAATGTTTTTAATGTAATCCAATAGCTGCTTCTCCAAACGTTTCGCTTCTTGTTCATCGATAGTAATTCTAAGTGCTCTTCCAAGCTTATTTTGTTTGATAGCTTTATTTACACATTGGGGATTGGTGCACACATAAGTTCCCCTACCAGGCATCCTTCCACTTGTATCCAGCTCAATAATCCCATCTTTTGAGCGCACAACGCGCACAAAAGCAGATTTGTTGCTCTTAAGCCCACAAGCACAACATGTCCTAATCGGTGTCTTCTTTGTGTTACTAATCGCCAATAGAAATCCTACTCTTCGTGAATCCCGCAAAAACGACTACCCGGACGCGCATGATTTCTACAACGCAAGCCATCCTCGCCAATAAAGGCGCACCTATCATCGGTCTCTTCTTCTGCCTCTTCATCAAGCAAGGAACTAACGGGCATCTCCTCAACTAAAGAAGCGCTCTTGATATCGATATGCCATCCCGTTAATCTTGCAGCCAAACGTGCATTTTGACCCTCTTTGCCAATTGCCAAAGAGAGCTGATCATCTGAAACAACAACTGTGGCATATCTTGCAGACTCATCGATAGCCACACTTGAGATCTTTGCTGGAGATAACGCATTTGCAACGTAAATCGCTGGATCTTCACTCCATGAGATAATATCCACACGCTCGTTATGAAGCTCCTCAACAACCATGCGCACGCGAGATCCCTTAGGACCAACGCAGGCTCCAACAGGATCTAAATTTGGCTCGCGACTATAAACCGCAACTTTAGAGCGAGCGCCTGGCTCTCTAGCTATAGTCTTAATCTCGACGATTCCCTCATAGATCTCTGGAACTTCCATCTCAAAGAGCCTGCGAATAAAGTCTGGATGCGTGCGAGAGACAACAATCAAAGGACGCGTATTTTTGCTCTTAGAATTTGTCTCCACAGAGCTTGGATCTCGAACATCAACGATAACAGCTTTCAATCGCTGATTATGTCTATAGCGCTCCATAGGTGGCTTTTCATTAAGCTCACCAGGGTTTCTCTCAAGATCGAAGTGAGGAAGCTCGGCTTCAACGCCTTCGCGAATCTTTAAGATCGTAAAGTCAGGCGTCGTTTGCAGAACCTGCCCAGACACAAGCTCACCAACTCTATCGATAAACTCGTTGTATAAAGCATGTCTTTCGTGGTCACGCAAGATCTCAGCGAGATATTTTTTAACGTTAAGAGCAGCGATACGGCTGACATCGCTTGGAGTAACGTCGCGCTCTTCAAACTCGCTATACTCGCCAGTCTCCTCATCTGGCTCACCTACTGGAACAACTTCAAAAACATAGATTTTTCCAGTACTGCGCTCAATTGTGACCCTTGCGTCATTTTCAAGATTTAAAATCGACTTATAGCTTTTTGATAATGAAAGCTCTAATTGCTCCAGTAAATAAATCTCATCAATTTTCTTTTCATGCGCTAAGGCAGAAAGCGCTTCCATAAGCTCAGAGGCCATTATGAACAACCTTTCTTAGAACTCTATCTTTCCAACAACATTTGCTTTTGTGATCTTTTCAAAAGCGATATTCACACGCTCGCCATCCTTGAGTTCAACAATCACATCATCACCCTCAACTCCACAAAGCGTGCCCGAAAATCTTTTTCTGTTATCAATTGGCTCAGAAGTTATCTTGACCTCTTCGCCAGCAAATCTCTCAAAGTGTTCCTTTGTTCGAAGCGGACGGTCAACTCCTGGTGAAGAAACCTCTAGTAGATAGTTGCCCGAAATGATATCGACCTCATCAACAACATCTTCAAGCCAGTCCTGTTGAGCTTGCGAGATATCATCGAGATTAACTCCGCCCTCTTTATCAATATAGATTCGAAGTATCGGATTTTTTGAGCTTCCAACAACTACAGCGTCGACTATTTCATAATCATATGAGCTCGCAACTTCTTCTAATCTATCGATGAGTTCTTGAATCTTTTTTGTTCTCATATTCGGCAACCTCCTTTCTAACTAGAGATCTATCCGCATAAAAAAAGCGGGTCTGATAAAACAACCCACTTACACAAACCAATAATTGCCAGCCATGCATTATTTGCACAGCCAACCCAATGATATCAAGTGATTTTAAAAATTGCTAGTTTATGGCCGAAGTTTCGTCCTTAAAAAAGTCTTTTAAGACCGCGAAGGGATTAGAATCATCGATTTGATCTGCACAATCACATTGTTTTTCGTTCAGATTGATTCCACACTTAGGACAAAGCCCTTTGCAATCATCACGACACAAAAAAATCATAGGCAGCTCAACTAAGATTGCAGATTCAATTGCTTCAGATAGGTCGATCTTGCCATCTGCACCAATTAGCTCGTATTCATCTTCGGCCATACCGGTAACATCGCTATCCTCGCCTAAAAGGTAGTATCCTTCTACCTCTGAATCTATCTCCATTGTTGCATTTGATAAACAGCGAGAACATAGGCCTTCTACATTTGCAGTTGCTTTACCAGTCAAAACTATTGCGTCTTTGACATTTGAAAGCGTGACAAAATAATCTATCCCTTTAGGAATAGAAAATGACATGCTTCCTAATTCAAAAGGTTCAATATCTAGAGTTCCAGATAGACTTTCAGCTAAGCCAGCCTGCGATTCAATCGGAGAAATTTGATAGATTAGACGCTGCATCTACATACCTTAGCTTTACTTTAGTGCTCTTAAACACCTAGCGAGAAAACTAGCGTGCAGCTCTATTATTTAGCCTCTCTCGACAACGATGGACATTATCTCCAAGCGATTCTAGAGTTTGCTCGATATGAGAAAAAACATTGTCGGCATAATCTTCGGCACCAGCTCGAGTCGATCTTTCAAGCTCGCGAGCATCAGCTAAGATATTTTCGGCCTGCTGTTGAGCAATACGGACAATTTCTGCTTCGCTTGCAATAGTCAAAGCGCGATTGCGTGCATCTTCCAAAATTCTATTGCACTCTGCTTCAGCATCTTCAAAGAGCCCTTGACGTTCTCTAACAATCTGCCTTGCCTGCGAAAATTCAACAGGAAAAGCATCACGAATATCATTGATGATATCCATAGCCTGATTGATATCAACTTGGCGTTTTGCGCTATTACCTAATACTGGCTTGCTATCTTCAATGAAATCTGCGAGCTCATCTAAAAGAGCGAGAACTCCGGTCTCATCCATATGTGTTCCCCTTCAGCTTCGCCAAACTTGTTTGACTATTTGACACAAATCTACGACTCTACATTGTACATCATAAGCATATCGTTGCCTAAAGTCATCTAATGTAAGTGCAAATTACGAGGTATATAGCGGTTTTCGCACTCGAGGCAAGCAGCTGTTTTCACATTTTTTTACACGCATATAAAACAGCCCTACTCAAAGACAGCCCTACTCAAATGTACAGCCAGTAATCTCAGCGAGCGCTTTGCCGACATTTTGTGGAACTAGTCCCGTAACATTAGCTTTCAAAAATGCAAGCTCACGTACAGCTGATGATGAAAGATACATATTCTCTGGAGTAGACATGATAAAGATCGTCTCTAGAGTTGGATCGAGCTTGTAATTCAGCGCAGACATCTGGAATTCTGCTTCGAAATCTGTAATAGCTCTAAGCCCCTTAACGACTACCTGAACATCATTTTGTGCAGCAAAATCCACTAAAAGTTCAGTAAATGGCTCAACTCTCACATTCTCGATATCTTTTAAAGCCTCTTTCACAAGCTCAACTCTTTTTTCCAAAGAAAAGATAGGGCCAGAACCCTTTCTGGAAGACTCAGCGACTGCGACAATCACATCACTGAAAAGTTTTGATGCCCTCTTGATAATATCTATATGTCCAACTGTAATCGGATCAAATGTACCCGGTACCATTGCGCGCCCGCTATTTCTAGTATGTTTGAGTTCCATTTATCCCTCTCCCCCATCTACTTCGCATATCTGACGTTACTGTGCAGACGGTCTATCCTAATTTCTTAAAGTACACAACCTGAGTGATTCCATAGTGCTTAACACCTATGAGCTCAAATGTGTCTTGCAAAATATCTTGCATTTTAACAACCTCTAGAGGTATCTCCTTCTTATTACGCTTTCTGTTATAACCAGGCGTTTTTCTCGTTGCCATCTCATAGACTATCAAAGCTCCATCTTCAAGCACAGAAGCATAATTAAGAGCAGAGATCATCTTAGCAACTTGGATAGGCTCAACAGCATATGGTGGGTCGATTAAAACAAGATTAAAAGATCCTCCCAAAATTGCGCTCGATGCCACCTGTGTTGTTGTATCACCTGCAAGCTCAAACATATCTGCTCTTAATAGTTTAGCCTGTCCATCTTGCAAAGGAAGATTACTGATATTTTGCTCAACTATGCGAGCAGCTTTTGGATCTAACTCCACAAAAGTGCAACTTAAAGCACCTCTGGAAAGCATTTCTATGCCAAGCGCACCGCTTCCAGCAAATGCATCTAGTGCCTTTGCGTTTTCGATCCCACAATCGAGATTTGAAATAATAGAACTAGAAATCGCCTCGCGCACTCGTTGTGCTGTTGGCCTAGTGTTATTCCCAGGAACTGGTTCAATATGTCTGCCTTTAAAATCCCCGGCGACAACTCTCATCTAAAACTCCCGTTAACTTATCTAAAATTAATAAATCCTATTTAAAAACTACTGTGCGCCTCTACTGCACGCCCATTCAAAACCCTATGCACCTATTTAAAAAACTACTGTGCGACATAAGAATATTTAAGCCTTACCTCTCGCGCTAAAAGTGCATTATCTGGGTTTAAAAGCTCTGGATCTTCCTCTAAAAGTCTTTTTGCATCCTCGCGAGCTTGTCTTACAAGATCTTCATCACTAATCACATTTGCAAATTTTAATGCCGGAAGACCATGTTGCCTGCTTCCAATAACATCGCCCTCCCGACGCATCTTTAAATCCAATGCTGCAAGCTCAAAACCATCCGATATTTCTTCCATAGCCTTCATGCGAGTCTTAGCTTCTTCAGTTGTAAGTCTAGCTAAAAGTATCATCTTTCCAGGTTTTTTACCTCTTCCAACACGACCACGCAATTGATGAAGTTGCGCCAATCCAAATCTCTGTGCATCTTCAACAACCATCAAAGTTGCATTTGCAACGTCAACACCAACTTCAACTACTGTAGTCGAAACTAAAACATCAATCTCACCGCGTCTAAACGAATCCATCGTTGCATTTTTCTCTTGTGAAGACATACTGCCACACAAAAGTCCAATATTCATCTCTGGAAAGACCTCTTCAGCAAGGTATTTTGCCTCGGCCTTTGCTGCAGCAATATTAGATCCTGCTTTTTCGAGTTCATCCTCATCTAGAGGAGCTTCATAGTTTTTATCATCATCAAAGATGCTATTTTGTTCCCCTTCACTATCTTGTATAACAGTGTCATGCACTTGTTCGTCCGTATCACTAGAGCTCGTAGAATCAATAAGAGGACAAACTATATAAGCTTGTGAACCTTGAGCTACACACTTTCTTATCTCATCAAAGGCAATAAATCGATTTCGCTTATCAATAACCTTTGTTTCGATATTTTGTGCCTGTCCAGGCCGTTTTTTGATATATGAGCAGTCGAGATTGCCATATACAGTCATTGCAAGAGAACGCGGAATTGGAGTTGCTGTCATACACAGATAGTCGCAAGCTTCCCCCTTTGCCTGTAGCTTCTCTCTTTGAACAACTCCAAATCTATGTTGCTCATCGACTATTGCAAGAGTTAAGTTACTAAAGACAACACTATCTTCTATGGCAGCATGCGTAGCAAAAAGAACTTGAATAGTTCCACTCTTTATTCCAGCTAAGATATCTTTTCTGTCCTTAGCAGAGGTGGAAGATGTAAGCGTTGCCCAGCGAATACCGATCGTATCTAGTATCGGTCCGATTTTTACTCCATACTGCCTAGCCAACACCTCTGTTGGAGCCATCAGCACACCTTGTGAATCGTTATCTCCTACAACACTTAAAGCTCCTGCAGCAACGATGGTCTTTCCAGTTCCAACGTCGCCCAAAACCATCCTGCTCATCTTTTTGGAGCTGGCCATATCGGCCAAGATATCGTTTAGTGCCTGATATTGTTCATCGGTTAATTCAAATGGAAGATTAGCCATAAAGGCTTGAAAAGTCTTGCCGTCTATTGTGTGACTAAACGAAGGAGTTTTTTTATCCAGTACAAAGCGTTGACGTAACCAATAGATTTGAAGCAACAACAACTCTTCATATGCAAGTCTTCGACGAGCAAGTTCAACATCACGCATATCATTTGGCAGATGAAGATTCCTGAGCGCACAATACCTGCTCATCAAATTATTTTGAATGCGTAGATTAACCGGGATAATGTCACACGCCCAATTAGAGATCTCAAAAGCTTGATTTACAAGACGTTTTATCCATGCAGATGTGATACCTTTTGTCTGCTTATAAATAGGCCAAATTTTAGGAAGTTGGGTTTGAGTCTTTTTGCCCTGTTCTTCTAAGATGATTAGCCTTTGAGGCTTGATCTGTTTATAGCCATTTCTATGATCTATTGGACCTTGCAACAAGATCTTGTCGCCTTCGTGTAAAGATGTTGCAATCCATGGCTGATTAAACCAAATCGCATTAATTACGCCGCTAGAGTCGACTACATCAGCCGATATTAAATTAAGACGCGGTCGAAGATTTCTAGAGACAACTCTATCTACAACGCCAATAACGGTTGCATTTTGCCCGATAGCAACATCAGCGATTCTACTAATATTAGTGAAATCGATATAACGTTTTGGGGGGTTAAAGAGCAGATCTTTTATCGTGCGAATCCCCAGTTTGGATAGTGCCTGAGCTCTACTGCCACCAGCACCAGAGAGTGTTTTTACATCTTTTTCAAGAGATAACAATGCGCCTAAACGCGTCGAAGCAATATCAACGTCTCTATCTTTAGACAAATCTTTTTTAGGCATTTTACTCTACAGATAAAATTAAAGGATATAAAGGCTGCTCTCCGCGATTTGCATCAACTTCCAAGTCCTCATAATTTTCTTCAATGTATTCTGTGAGACTTTGAAGTTCCTCATCATCCATATCTTCACCAGCCAATAGAGTGATGTTGTCTACAAAACCAGAGGCAAGCTTATCAATTGCCTGAATGCAAACATCATGAATATCAGATCCAACGAGCTCAATTGCTCCATCGATGATTCCCATAACATCACCTTCGCGGATCTGAACACCATCGCTCGTTACTGCATCCTTCACAGCAGTAGTAACTTCACAAGTTACAACATCTTCAATAGCATCGATCATCATCTCGACATTTTCATCGAGTGACATCTCTGGATTTCCACTAAAGATAGCTGTAAAAGTTTGAGGTAAGCTCTTTGTTGGAACAACTCCGCATGGCTTATCAACAAGCTCAGCCGCTGAATTAGCTGACATAACAATGTTTTTATTGCCTGGAAAAACGATTATTTTTTCTGCGTTAACATCATTGATCGCTTCCACAATATCAGAGGTTGACGGGTTCATCGTTTGTCCACCAGAGACAACCTTGTCCACACCAAGCGACTCTAAAATAGCAATATTGCCAGAACCTACAGCTACAGCAACATATCCCAAAGGCTTAGGTGGAGTAGTTAGCTTTTCAGGCTCTGCATTGTCAGCAGCTATTTTTTCGAGACGTTCCTCAGATTGCATATCCATATTATGAATAAAAATCTCATGCGGCTGACCCCGCTCGATCATCCAGGTCAAAACAATACCTGGCTGATCTGTGTGAACATGAACTTTAAAATCTGGATGATCGCCGACAATCAGCTCGCAATCTCCCATCGATGCCAAAAAGTCATAGGCTTCTTCAACATCGAGTTCGCGACTTTGGAACAAAAACTCAGTGCAGTATCTGAAATTATGGTTTTCCCAGTCATTTAACTGCTCAATTGCAACTTTGCCGCCCTTGATTGCAAAGACATCATCATCAGCAGAAACAGCGAGATTATCGCCTAAAAAGCTGTTGACAAATCCCTCGAGCATAACTGCCAAAGCCAGTCCACCAGAGTCAACAACACCATTTTCTTTTAGAGTTGGCATGAGATCTGGAGTCCGTTTCACAGACTCAAAAGCCTCTTTGGCAATACCGCGAAGCATATCATCGAGCTCAACACCATCATCTGCTGCCTTTTGAGCATATATTGCAGCATCCTTGATAACAGTCAAAATTGTGCCCTCAACAGGTTTTCTTACCGCATGATATGAAACCTCTTGAGCTTTCTGAAATGCATAAGCAACAGAAGATGGATCAAACTCTGTTCGCTCAGCTGCACCTTCAGAAATTCCACGCAAAATCTGGCTTGTAATAACTCCAGAATTACCACGAGCCCCCATTAAAGAGCCGCGCTTGATAGCCCGAAAAATCCTTACCATGCTGGAATAATCGGGAAGCTTATCGAGCTCCTTTACAACATTTTGCATAGTAAGGGTTACATTGGTTCCAGTATCTCCATCAGGAATTGGAAAGACATTTAATCTGTTGATCTCTTCTTGCCTATCGCCAACAGCTTGGCAAGCAGCCTTTACAGCATTTACAAACCTCAGTTTTATGTCAGCATTCATCTTTGTTTTTAACCCCTATGAAGCCTAGTTTTAGCCTTCATGTCTATCATTATCTTAATTAGCCCAAACTAGATGTTCGTACTCTACGCACCATCATGTTATTAAATTGTGCACTGTTCTTTTCGCGAAGTCCCAGGTCTTATTTCACTTTTATCTTTGCTAATCGCTCTTTTATGACCAACATATTTTATGCTTTTATGCCTTGGATATTGATGGAGATATCATCTATCGGTATATCGAGATATTCATCAAGAGCATATCTAACGGTTTCTGCAAGGTTTTCTGAAACGACCGATAAGTTCGTTCCATATTGCACAATAACGAACAACTCAACAGAAACGCTATCGCCGTTATTGTGTATTAAAATACCTCTTCTCAGCTTTTTCATTGGCAGCATCTTGGCAATACCATCTCCCAAATTTGGGGTGGCCATACCCGCTACACCATAACTTGTCAGAGCAACGTATCCGATCATGTCCGCGATAACGCCCTCATCAACATCACAATCGCCGGGAATAATGTTTGTATTATCTGACATCTTAATTCCACTCTTTTTCGCTTTTTTATCTTGAAGAAAATTGAGTTTTTAAAAATTCTATCAAACGAAAAGATATTATGCGAAATTACCTTCTCTTTCTGGAACCATATTTACTGCCCTTTCTAGCTCGTGTGCGAAGTGCATCGAGCGCACTCATCTCATCCGTTCCTTCCAAACGTGCCTTTAGAGCAACAATTTGATCTCGTAGGTTGGCTGCATTCTCAAAGTCCATATCCTCAGATGCCTGAAGCATCGATTCCTCTAGAGTAGAAATTAGCCTCATGAGCTCGCCTCGTGAAATCTTAGAAAGGTCATCTGCAATGGTCGAGCTTTTCTTGGTATCCGCATCATCTTCAGATAGATACTGCATGATATCCGAGATAGCTTTTCTGACCGTCTTAGGCTCAATACCATGCTCTTTGTTAAATTGCTGCTGAAGTTTTCTGCGCCTAGAAGTCTCATCAACAGCGGTGCGAATAGATCCTGTTATTGTATCGGCATACATGATTACCTGGCCAGAAACATTTCTAGCAGCGCGGCCGATAGTTTGAATAAGAGAGCGATGGTTTCTCAAAAACCCCTCTTTATCAGCATCCAAAATCGCTACGAGAGATACCTCGGGAAGATCTAAGCCCTCACGTAAGAGATTAATGCCAACTAAAACGTCGATCTCCCCCAAACGAAGTGAACGAATGATATCCACACGCTCTAAAGTGCCCGTATCGCTATGCATATACTGAGCCCTAACACCTTGGTCGAGCAGATAATCTGTTAAATCTTCGGCCATTTTTTTGGTAAGCGTGGTAACCAAGACGCGCTCATCTTTTTGGGCTCTGGCCAAAATCTCAGAAGTCACGTCGTCGATTTGTCCTTTTATGGGCCTAATAACAACTTCTGGATCTAAAAGCCCTGTAGGTCTGATGATCTGTTCGACTTGTTGTTCAGTCACCTTTTCTTCATAGTCTCCAGGTGTAGCCGAAACATAAACAAACTGTGCAATCTTCGACTCAAACTCGTCGAATCTAAGTGGGCGATTATCTAGAGCACTAGGAAGTCTAAAACCATGTTCAACAAGAGTGATCTTTCTCGACCTATCACCCTCATACATACCCCTTATTTGTGGGACAGTCACGTGGCTCTCATCGATAAAACAGATAAAATCATCTGGAAAATAATCGATTAGCGTAAATGGCGCCTCACCTGGAGCACGACCATCGAGATGGCGAGAATAATTTTCGATACCGCTACAAAAACCTACAGTCTGTAGCATCTCCAAATCATAATTTGTACGCATCTCAAGTCGTTGTGCCTCTAGTAACTTACCCGCCTCTTTAAGCTCTTTTGTACGCGAAGCAAGCTCGACTTTTATGGTTTCAAGTGCGTGATCTATCTTCTTTTTTTCAGTCACATAGTGAGAAGATGGCCAGATTGGAATCTTGTTATATTGACAAACTATTTCGCCAGTAAGTCTATCGATCTCTGCAATTGTATCGACATCATCACCAAAAAACTCAACTCTTATTGGATTTTCTGAATATGGAGGAAATACATCAACAATATCTCCTCTGACTCTAAAGGTTCCGCGCGTAAGATCAAAATCGTTTCTATCGTATTGGATGTCAATGAGGTCATGGATAAAATCGTCACGATCAAAAGGCTGAGCCTTATCTACAAAAATAGCCATACCAGCATAATCTGTTGGTGAGCCAATTCCATAGATCGCAGAGACACTTGCGACAACGATAACGTCATTTCTTGAAAGCAACATCGAAGTTGCTTGATGGCGCAGTTTCTCCACCTCTTCATTGATAGAGGAATCTTTTTCGATAAATGTGTCTGTCGTAGGAACATATGCTTCTGGCTGATAATAATCGTAATAAGAGACGAAGTATACAACTGCATTATGTGGAAATAACTCACGGAACTCAGAAGCAAGCTGGGCTGCTAAGGTCTTGTTTGGAGCCATAACCAAGGTGGGTTTTCCAACCTTTTCTATGACCTTTGCCATTGTAAAGGTTTTACCTGAGCCTGTTACTCCTAGCAGGTTTTGATATCTAAGCCCCTCTTTGATTCCTTTTGCAAGCTTTTCTATCGCTTGAGGTTGATCTCCAGAAGGCTCATAGGGTGAGACGACTTCAAATTCCTTATCAAATCTCTCTTCAGAAAGAAAGATTTTCATATCTTCATCCATAGACGATACGTCCATGAGCTACTTACACCTCTTTTAGCTAAAAATATCTGGATAGAGTCTCTGATAAGCATCGTAGGCTTCTTGCACAGATTGTAGATAGCTTTCAGTCTCACTAAACTCGATAGAATCTTCAATATCTTGGCCTGTCGCAAGCCAGTCGTCCACGTTGCCTAACCCTGCATTATAAGCGACAATCGCAGTAGAAATGTCTCCATCATATCTCTCGAGCAAATAGGCCAGATAAGCTGTCCCATAGTAAATATTTGTCGTTGGATCAGTTAAATTGTCCGGCGAATACAATGAGTCATCTACTATTTTCCACCTTGCCATATCTTCTGCTGTACTCGACATCAGTTGCATAAGTCCAATTGCACCAGCATCAGATGTAGCTGTTGGCTCAAAATTAGATTCACATTTTATTACGGCTGTAACTAAATACGGGTCGACCTCATAGGTATCTGAAGCTTCTTGAATCGTCGACACATAGTCAATCTTGTAATAGAGCTTCTCCGACATTGGAAAATAATTGGGAAATACACCGATAATTCCTACAATCAATATCGCAATAATAAGCAAAAAAGCTATAAGTTTTTTAAATCTTCTCTTTTTAGGACGCTTCGATATGTATCGTGCCATAAAGGCGGTTCCTTCCTTGTTAGTCTATGCGCCCAACTTCTTTAAAAGATCGTTCCACCATCTATCTACTCTATCTTGTAGATCATCGATAGATGAGACGTTTTCTATCACCGTATCAGCAATCTGCCTGAGCTCCTCATCGCTAGCTTGACGCTCAATCCTGCGCTTAACATCCTGTGGATCCATGCCGCGAGCTATAGCACGCTCAAGCCTAAGATGTGGATTCGATACCACGCATACAATCTCATCTGCCATCTCATTTAATGATTTGGAGAGCGTAGCTAGCGGGACTGCTAAGACTCTGATCTCGCAATAATTCGGATCAACTTGTGCTTTATTAAAAAAATCTTTGGCAACTTTATCGATTTCTGGATGACAAATTGAATCCAAAAGTTTGGTAGAAGCATCATCTTTAAACGCTTTTTTTGCAAGGATCTCGCTTATCGGCTTGCCGTCTAGATCTAAAATTTCTTGACCAAAAGCATCTGCTAGTTTTTGAGCAACATCGCTTCTGTTTCTAACCTCCTTTGCGATCTGATCCAAATCAGCAAGGTTAGCACCCAACTCAATTAGTCGATTTGAAATCGTACTTTTTCCTGAGGCGATTCCTCCCCCTAAAACCACCTTATAAACACTCATCTTAGATCCTCGCTTCTAGGAGAAAATCAAAATTGAATACCAACCATAACTAGGTACAAACTGTAGTCAATTTAGTGCGCTCGGCACACTAAATTAAAAGCAGGGAACTTTTTCTCAAAGCCCCCTGCCCAATCTATTAAAAGTAAGAACGAAAAGCTACTCAGCAGACTCCTGAACAGCCGCTTGATCAGCTGCAGTCTCCTGAGCTGGCTCGACAGTCTCGTCAGCATCAGCATCCTCGATGGCTTCAGCGGCATCAGTAGCCTCGGCATTTTCAATGACTTCAGCAGCCTCTGCGCTCTCGACAGCTTCAGCAACCTCTGCACTCTCGACGGCCTCAGCAACCTCTGCAACCTCTGCACCCTCAGCTTCCTCAGCCTTGTCAGCCGCCTTGCCCTCTTCGCCTTGAAGCTCCTTAACCTCAATATCAATACCGAGTTGCTCAGCAGCAGCTTTGATCGACAAAGAGATACGGCGACGATCAAGATCTATAGACATAACCTTAACTGGGACTGTCTGTCCAACTTCAACAACTTGTGATGGATGATTGACATGCTTATTTGCCATCTCGGAGATGTGTACAAGACCCTCAACGCCATCGCATAGTGCAACAAAGACACCGAATGGAACGATCTTTGTAACAGCTCCCTCAACAACAGAATCGACAGGGTAATTCTTGATGAGTGCACGCCATGGATCCTCGGTTGTCTGCTTTAGACCCAAAGAGATTCTCTCACGGTTGCGATCGACGTCCAAAACTTCAACTTCGACCTCATCTCCAACAGAGACAACCTCTGATGGATGGTTAACGTGGCTCCAAGATAGCTCGGAAATGTGAACGAGTCCATCAATTCCACCAAGGTCGACAAATGCACCAAACTCGACGATGGAGCTGATATTTCCCTTGAGGCGCATGCCCTTCTCGAGCTTGCCAAGTATCTCCGCTCGCTCGCTCTTTCTTCCCTCCTCGAGAAGAATACGGCGAGACAAAACAACGTTATTGCGATTTCTATCCATCTCGATAACACGAGCCTCAATGATAGTGCCCAGAAAAGAATTGAGATCCTTAACACGGCGAAGATCAACAAGAGAAGCTGGCAAGAATCCACGAAGTCCAATATCAAGGATAAGACCGCCCTTGACAACTTCGATAACCTCTCCTTCGACTGTCTCTCCATTGTGGAATTTCTCCTCAATGCTGTTCCAAGCACGCTTGTACTCAGCACGCTTCTTAGAGAGAAGCAGACGTCCATCCTTGTCTTCTTTTTGAATAACAAGAGCTTCGATCTCATCACCTAATGAAACAATTTCAGAAGTATCGACATCATCACGAATTGAAAGCTCGCGAGCAGGGATAACACCCTCCGACTTAAACCCAATATCGAGAAGAACCTCATCATGCTCGATCTTTACGATCGTACCGATGACTAGTTCACCCTCCTCAATATCTGTAATTGTTCCATCGATGAGATTTTCCATCTCAGAATCTGAGATTTCATCGAATTGAATGACGGACTTATTCCTGATCTCGGTCAAAATGGACCCCTCTCGGTATCGGGGCCCCACTATCATGTATTTCTTTCATCGCCGACATTCATCCACTAGAACAATCGAGCTTCTATTGAAATTACACTGTCTCGGGGGCCAATATTACTAAAGTTATCTGCTTTTCAGACAATGATTCAGTATATACTCTAAGTCAAAGTCTAACAAGATTTTATTGGTATTTAGCAAAGTATAAACGGCGCTCTAACAAACTTTTACTATTGGAGCAAAGCCTACCAGTAGCTTTTTTGTCTGGCCAGTCTTTTCAAATTCAACATGAATTTCATCGCCTGCAACCTCAATAACACGACCTTTGCCAAAGACTTTATGATCGACTATATCTCCAACTTCAAACTTTTCTTCCTCTTTAGAATCGTTCTTTTTACCAGAAGACATTAGTGGGCCAAAACCGCTTGAACCAAAGATTCTTCCGACCCCATCGGATTGCTCATAACGTGTACCGCTTCCGTAAATCCCCCGCCTACTACCGCGCTTCTCATAGCCTGTTCCGTAATAATCTAAGCTGCCAACTCCCGCAAGATTAATGCACTCTTCCGGTATTTCTTGGACAAATCTAGAACGAGGATTTTGTTGTGTCTGTCCAAACAAAGAGCGCTGCTGAGCACATACAATGCTCAAATGTTCACGAGCTCTTGTGATGGCAACATATGCCAGACGCCTCTCCTCTTCAATGCCTGAGTCCTCAAAGATTGTGCGTAGGTGCGGAAAAATTCCGTCCTCCATACCAGCTAAAAAGACGATCGGAAATTCCAAGCCCTTAGCAGAGTGAACCGTCATCATAGTCACTTGAGCACCATAGTCACTCAAAGTATCAAGATCGCTTCTGAGAGCCAGCCACTCCATCAGAGGTGTCAAAAACCTTACAACTGTTCCATCATTAGATCTATCCGTTGCAAAATCATCTGCTGCGATAGCATCCGAAGCGTCATGCGTATCGTCTTGCATCGACTTAGATACACCCTTTTCTATATCCAGGCGCGACTCTCCAATCTTTCTTGAATTCTGGACTGCTGCAATTGCTCTCTCAGCAAATGACATTGGAGCTTGGATATTTTCTTCTTCATCATCAAGCATATGAGTCTCTTCAAATTCTGAAACTACTCCAAAAAATTCTCGGATATTTTCGATCCTATCATCTGCTTCAGGAGTATGCTGAGCTTCTAAAGATGAGATCAAGCCCGATTTATCGACTATCATCTCGACAATATCTCGCAAAGATCCACTATAAGATCTAGCATTTCGAATAATCGAATCAAATTGCGCTAGGCCATTACGCGCTTTAGTAGATAAGGACTCATCTGCAATCGATAATTGAAGGGCATCCATAAAAGAGATCCCTTCCAAAACAGCACGCTGACTAATTGTTTCAATGGTCGTCTTTCCAATTCCACGCCTAGGAGTGTTTACAATACGCTTTGCTGCAACGTCATCGGCAGGATTTACTACCACATTTAAATAAGCCATAACATCGCGAATCTCTGCACGATCAAAAAATCTCGTACCGCCAACAATTTGATATGGGATGCCAGCGCGTAAAAACATATCTTCAAGGCTTCTAGATTGAGCATTTGTGCGATAAAAGACTGCAACATCTGAGTAGGAATAACCCTTTGCGACATATTTTTCTATCTCAGAGGCGATCCATCTTCCCTCATCGCGTTCATCTGTTGACAAATACATGTCGATGAGATCGCCCTTAGGACCACTTGTAAAAAGCTTCTTGGACTTTCTAGCAGTATTGTTAGTGATCACAGCATTGGCTGCATCTAGAATTATTCCAGTTGAACGATAATTTTCCTCAAGTTTTACAACGTGAGCATCGGGATAGTCCTTCTCAAAATTCAAGATATTTTTAATATCTGCACCACGCCAGGAATAGATCGATTGATCATCATCCCCAACAACCATCAGATTACGATACTTGCTAGACAAAAGCTTAGCGATCTCATACTGAGCATGATTTGTATCTTGATACTCATCAACAGAGATATATCTAAAGCGCTCCTGATACTCTTCCAAAACATCGATATTTTCTGCTAGTAACTTATGTCCTAGCATCAATAGATCATCAAAATCCATCGCATTAGCTATCTTTAGACGTTCTTGCAAACGTCTATAAGCTTTGCAAACAGCAGTATCCCTGCCAAATTTAGCAGCCTGCATCTCAAAAGTATCAACATCGATAAGCTCGTTTTTTGCCTTAGAGATAGCCGAGCGAACAGAATTAAAGAGTTTGGTGTTGATATCGAGCTCGGCAAAGATCTCTTTCATTAGACGCTTTGAGTCGTCATCGTCATATATAGTAAAACTTGGCTTATAGCCTAGACGCTCGGCATTTTCTCTAATCATACGCACGCAAAGAGCATGAAAGGTCAATATCCACATTCCTCTTATAGAACCTAGAATCTCATTAATTCTTGCTCGCATTTCGGCAGCGGCCTTGTTGGTAAATGTGATAGCCAAAATCTGATAAGGTTCGACACCTAAATCTGCTACCATGTGCGCAATTCTATAAGTCAAAACTCTAGTTTTTCCAGAACCTGCACCAGCAAGAATTAATAGAGGTCCTTCAGTTGTGGTTACAGCCTCATATTGAGCGCTATTAAGGCCTACATCATCGATGAACATACTCATAAACGAAAAACCATTCCTAGTTAAAACGCATATCGAATTTAATGGGTCAAAACTCTATTAGTCATAGCAAGGCCATCTAAACGAACGAACCCATACAACACTTTTTATGATCGTTATTTAGAGTTAATAGATTAAAACTACTTGTGATATGGCTCGCCGCGCATTATGCGAAACGCCCTGTAGAGCTGCTCGAGAAGCACAACCCGCGCTAGGTTGTGGGCTAAGGTGATTTTTCCAAACGATATAATTTCGTCACAGTCTTTAAGCACTTGCTGATCTAATCCAGTAGAACCACCGATAATAAAGGAGATCTCAGAGACTCCCTCTACTGTCATATTAGAGATCATCTGAGAGATCTCTTCGCTTGTGAGCATCTTACCGCGACTATCCAAACAAATTGTTCTATGAGAATTGCTAGCAGATGAGGCAAACTTAAGCAAAGTATTTTGAATATCTTTTTTCTCTATAGCTCTAGCTGCCTCATCTCCACCAGATTTTTGAGGATCTCTATCTAAAACTTCAACAACATCTAGCTTTGTATATCTCTTTAGACGCTTTATATATTCTTCACATGCATCTTTCCAAAAGCGCTCCTTAAGCTTTCCTACAGCCACAATTTGGATATGCATTTGTTTTCCTTTGTTGAATAAATTAAGTCTCTAAATCGCACAGCCGATCTAAATTTTCATTTGCCGTAGCTAAGACCCAAATTAAAGATCAGGTCACTCTATCTCGCAATTAGGCTAAATGTTTATCTATCTTAGCTCGAAGCATCCGTTCCTAGCGTTGCTGAGATTGTAATCTCAGTACCATTTCTATTCACTGTCAAATCAACAGTTTCACCAATCTCTGAAGAGCGAATCATGATTATAAGCTCTGAGGAAGTTGTAACCTCTTCTCCATTATAGGCTGTAATTACGTCGCCCTCTTGAAGACCTGCAGCCTCGGCTGGACTTTCCTCTATAACGCTAACCACATAGACACCGCTAGAGACATTAGTTCCATAGTATCCTTGCGATGCCGCATCGATTGTTCCAAGTGTTACACCTAAATATGGATGTTCAGCGTAACCATTTTCAATGATTTGGTTAGCGATATTTAAAGCGTAATTTGATGGGATAGCAAATCCAATTCCAGCAGACTGTCCTGTTGTAGAAGTAATGAGCGTATTGATTCCAATGAGCTCACCTTCAGCGTTAACGAGAGCTCCACCGGAATTACCAGGATTGATATCGGCATCTATCTGAATCATGTTTGCATAGATCGTAGTCCCAGAAGATGAGGTCATTGTCTGGTTGCGATATAGTGCAGAAACAATGCCTGCTGAAACTGACTTGGTTAGACCAAATGGAGTTCCCAATGCCATAACCCATTCTCCAACTGTAACGGCATCAGAATCGCCAATATCCATTGGAGTAAGTCCCGTCTTGCTAACCTTGAGCACTGCAAGGTCAGACGATTCATCGTAACCAACTAACTCTGCTTCTTCGCTTGTATCGTCATCAAAATTGACAACATACATAGATCCATCCTCGATAACATGATAGTTTGTGAGGATATATCCATCTTCGGTAAGAATTACGCCAGAGCCAATTGAGCTAGCTTCAAGATTACTTTCGCTATCTGAACTTCCAGAAAGCGATCCAAAAAGGCTCTGACTTTGGTCACTTTGCGTGTAAACATCGATACTTACAACAGAAGGTAAGCATTTTGCAGCAACAACTTCAGCAAGATCTGCACTCGTTGTTTCCGCAGTTATCACGATTGTCCCATTGTCACTTGTTGCAGTTTCAGTGGTACTTTGACCTGCATAACTCTCGTAGGCAAATATTGCTCCAAAAGCTACTGCAGCTCCAACGATTACTCCAACTAATCCCCAGATAAAGGTCTTAGCCTTGGACTGTTTTGTAGCTCTAGGGTGAACTGTTGTAGGACCACCATAAGGTATTTGCTGTCCACTGAAATAGTGCTGGGTGTTCTGTGCGTCTTGTACGCTCTGGGTGCTAGGTATAAATTGAGTGTCCTGTGTGTTCACATATTGCTGTGCACCCTGCACACCTTGCTGGACACTCTGCGTATCCGTTTGTTGCTGTGCTCCATATGAATAACTTGAAACATCAGCTGAAGAAGCAGAATTAGTTGCTATGTTAGTATCTGCACCATTCAAATTAGTATCTACACCACTCAGACTTTGAGAATCAGTACCGGTGCTTTTCGCTTCTTCATTATTTTCCGAGTTCGTATTATCACCATTTTGCCCATAGGGGTTTTCGACCATGGTTTTCACCTCAACACTTTATAGTCACTTTTAATAGTCATCCAAAAGCTAAATAACTCAAACTCTTGAGCTACAACTAAAATAAATACCTATTCTGAAAGCCATCTTAACCCTAACTCAACTAAAAAAATATCGTCTCGAGTAATTTCTTTTCTGTACGTCGATATAAATTTTGCTCCTGGCCTTTGGCATCTCCTATAGATTAGAAACATACCTAAGCCATAGAGCTTTTAATACAATAGATTGTGTTTTTAGACAGCGCTTTTTGGAGACATATATATGGCCGATTTGCTATCCAGATTGAATAGTAGCGTAATGATTGTAGAGGGCGGCATCTCAACAATGCTAGACCGTATGGGTGTTGGAGATATGCCATGTCCAGAGCTATTAAATGTTATGGAGCCTGAGTTGATAGAGGAGATCCACAGATCTTTTTATCTAGCAGGAGCAAATTGCGCGATTTCAAACACCTTTGGAGCTTCTAGGACAAGATTAAAAAAACATGGACTAGAAAAACATTTGGAAGATCTTAATAGACGTGGTGTCCAGATTGCTAAAAGAGGAAATCCTATGCACGTATTGGGTGATATGGGATTATGTGCAATCAAAGTTGAAAAAAAGGATAGCCAAGCATTTAAAGATGCCTATTTGGAGTATCAAGAGCAAGCAGCAAGTCTTGCAAGCGAAGAGCCTGACGCTATCTATATTGAAACGATCCCAAGCGCACTAGACGCCCTTTGTGCTCTTGAAGCTACAAAAAGTGTCTGCGACCTTCCTGTAATAGTGGGACTATCCGTATCTTTAGATAGTACACTCTCTCAATGTGGCACTCCTCTTCGTGAGGCAGTGAATATGTTAGAGGATAGCGGTGCAGATGTAATAGGAATCAATTGTGTCTTAGATGCAAATAACATTTTTGAAGTTGCAAAAAATTTCTCACAGACCACTTCTCTTCCAATCTTGATATGCCCAGATGTTCCTCGGTCTTCGCCTGGTCTTGGAAAAACGCTAGCAAAGGCCCAGATTTTTGCTTCGATGGAAAAAATGGCTCAAAATATGCGTCAATTTGGCTTTTCGATGATCGGATCATGCTGTGGCTCCACTCCATACTTTACCGGAGCAATCTATGCTGCTATAGGTGATAGCGCCCCTATTCAAAGAAAAATTTAATAGAATGCTCATAACAAAAAGTGAAGACTGATACAGCTTAAGAAAGTTTTTATACGCAAGACGAAAGAGAGTCGACCATGCAAAGACATATCGGCACCAAGTGTGTGCAATCAGGATACACCCCTAAAAATGGCGAACCCAGGCAGATCCCGCTAATTCAATCGACAACCTACAAATACGACAACTCTCAAGAGATGGGTGCTCTGTTTGACCTTGAAGGCGATGGCTACTTTTATACAAGGATAGGTAATCCAACATCCGATATGGTCGCTGCAAAGATTTGTGATCTAGAAGGCGGCTCACAAGCACTTTTGACATCTTCTGGAATGGCCGCAGTATTTATCGCAACATTTAATATCGTTAGCACAGGAGACCATATTGTTGCATCGTCTGCAATTTATGGCGGCACATTTAATCTTTTTAATGTAACTATGCGCCGCATGGGAATAGACGTTACCTTTATTCACCCACATTGCTCAGACGACGAACTTGAGGCTGCATTTAAACCAAACACCAAGATGGTATACACTGAAACGCTAAGCAACCCAACACTACTCGTTTTAGACATCGAAAGGTTTGCAAAGGCTGCACATGATCATGGTGTACCTTTAATGATTGACAACACTTTCCCAACTCCAATTAACTGTCGTCCATTTGAGTGGGGAGCAGATATTATTGTGCACTCAACGTCCAAATACATGGATGGTCATGCAGCTGCAATGGGTGGTGCAATTGTAGATAGCGGGCAGTTCGATTGGACCAGATACCCTGAGAAGTTTGCAGATTTTATCGATCCAGACGAGAGCTATCACGGCATTAGCTACACTGAACATTTTGGTATTGAAGGTGCCTATATCGGCAAGGCTGTTGCCCAATTAATGCGCGATTTAGGAGCCATCCCTTCTCCACAAAATTCGTTTTATTTAAACTTGGGGCTCGAAAGCTTGCATCTTCGTGTGAAAAGACATTGTGAAAACGCCCAGGCAATCGCTGAGTTTTTAAATGATCATAAAAAGGTTTCGTGGGTGTCGTATTGCGGGCTTAAAGACGATCCAGAGTATAAGCTAGCCTGCAAATACTTACCAAATGGCTCTAGTGGAGTCGTTAGCTTTGGAATTGCTGGCGGTAAAGAAGCAGCGACTAGGTTTATGGATAGCGTTAAGCTTGCCTCAATTGTTACCCATGTTGCTGATGCAAAGACATGTTGTTTACATCCTGCCAGCACAACTCACAGACAAATGACAGATGAACAACTTAAAGACGCTGGCGTTTTACCCGAAATGATCAGACTTTCTGTTGGATTAGAAGATGTTGAGGATATTATCGAAGATATTGAGCAAGCGCTAGGGGTGGCCTAAAGTAAGGCTCAAAGAGCTGCAAAACAATTTGCTCCAGAAAAATTAAAAACTTCTGGAGCAAATCTTTTTATTAAAAACAATTCTTAAAACAAAGAAAAGTAAGATAAAAGCAAGATCAAACGCTATGCTCTTTCGACCTTTCCAGCCTTTAAGCAGCTCGTGCAAACGTTGGCCTTCTTAACGCTACTTCCAACTTTGATAGTAACTTTTTGAATATTTGGCCTAAATACACGATTGGTGACGCGATGTGAGTGGCTTACATTCCTGCCTGCCGCAGGGCGCTTTCCACAAATTGAACAAACCTTGGACATTTCAAAACTCCTAAAACGTGTCGCGACTTAATCCATCGCTATACGTACTTATGACTGCAACTTTACGAATATAACATTCAAAAAGATTTTTGGAAAATAATAACCTAAATTTTGTGGGTAGACGGTTTAAAATATAATTGTTGAGCGTAATAATCGACCATGTTTTTTACCATTCATGAATAAAAAACAATCTGAGATTACGCAATTCTTAATAAAGCGATAATATAGGCGAAGTAAGGTTATCTTTCCAATGCTTTAGGCTGGCATTGGATGAATTAGATAGTCGCAAGGAGGCGATAACATATGTGCTTCAGGCCAGGAGAAGTTGCTTTACCAGTCGACTGCCCTGAGTGCGGGAAGAAGGTCAATCCCGTTTCTGGTCAGTTCCCTCCATTTTGTCCTTGGTGCGATGCTGAATTAACAGAAGAAGCCCTACGTGCTGCCAATCCAGGCGTAGGTGCCGGTGCAGCCCCTCCAGGAGCTCCTGCGGCTCCAGGTGCCCCGAGTGCTCCTGCAGCTCCAGGTGTCCCAAGTGCTCCAAAGGCTCCAGGTGCCCCGAGTGCTCCAAAAGCTCCAGGCGTGCCAAGTGCTCCAAAGGCCCCAGGTGCGCCGAGTGCTCCAAGTGCTCCAAGTGCTCCAAAGGCTCCAGGCGCTTCAGAAGAGTGAAAATAATAATTTATTATTTTCTTCATAATTGGATAGCCTTTAAGGTGGATTTAATTTTCTTTGAAATCCACCTTTTTTTGCGCTTGCGGCGCTGCTATTTCGCGCTAGGGCTTATCCCCCATTAGAGAACGTGCCACACTCGGCACAACATAGACGAAAGCTGCGCCATTTTCGTAAACGCAGCTTTCATATTATCCACTAGATCTAGATACCAAATCGTCGGTAATTCAATTGTTGCTATTAGATTTTTCCTACGCTATTAAATTACATTACTTCACTTTGTTTCCTGTGTAGAGCTGGTAATATTTACCCTCTTGTTCAATTAGTTCATCATGAGTTCCACGCTCAATAATGCGACCATGTTCCATGACCATAATGCAGTCAGAATCACGCACCGTTGAAAGCCTATGAGCAATAACAAAGCTTGTGCGCCCATCCATCAAAGCGTCCATCCCTCGCTGAACTAAAATCTCAGTACGAGTATCAATCGACGATGTAGCTTCATCCAAAATAAGAACTGGAGGATCAGCTACAGCAGCACGAGCAATCGAAAGAAGCTGACGCTGCCCTTGGCTCAAATTTGCACCATTGCCTGAAAGCATCGTCTGATAACCATCTGGCAACCTTCTAATAAATCCGTCAGCATTTGCTAACTTAGCAGCCTCAATACACTCCTCGTCAGTTGCATCCAGCCTACCAAAGCGAATATTTTCCATAACAGTATCTGAGAAGAGCCTTGTATCTTGCAAAACCATTCCAAGACTTCCTCTTAGATCTGGCTTCTTGATCTTAGCTATATCTATACCATCATATGTAATCGCTCCATCCCAAATGTCATAGAAACGATTGATCAGATTTGAAATCGTAGTCTTTCCAGCTCCCGTCTCACCAACAAATGCAATCTTTTGGCCGGGTTTAGCAAATAGACTAATATCATGCAAAATCTGCTTTTCCTCTGCATATCCAAAATCGACGTGATCAAAGACAACTTCGCCGCGCATAGGAACTAGTTCAACCTCTCCATTATCCAAAGGTTGCTTCCAAGCCCAAAGTCCGCTTCTCTGTTCAGTCTCAACTATTTTGTCATTCTCATCTTTTGCGACTTTAACAAGCTCTACGACGCCGCTATCATACTCGGGTTCCTCATCCATCAAGTTGAAGACCCTCGTTGCACCGGCCATGGCCATAACAATCATATTCATCTGCTGACTAACCTGCGTAACAGGCTGAGTAAATCCACGATTCAAGCTCAAAAATGCAACTAAGGATCCTAAAGTTAGCCCCCAACCTCCATTAAGAACAATCACAGCGCCAACTATCGCACACAAAACATAGCTGATATTTCCTAGGTTGGAGTTGATTGGCATCGATATGTTCGAATACATATTCGCCTTATATGCGCTATTGCGAAGCTTGTCATTTATCTTTTTGAAGTCTTCGATTGCCGCCTGCTCATGATTAAAGATCTTGATAACTTTTTGGCCTTCTATCATCTCTTCGATGTAGCCATTAACCCGACCAATATCCATCTGCTGGTCAACAAAATGCTTTCCTGCTTTAGCTGCAATTTTTGTCGAAATAAACAGCATCACAATTACCATTGCAAGAGAGATCAAAGTCAAAGGAATATCCAGAATAATCATTGAGACAAACATGATCAAAAGGCTTACCAGCGAGTTTAGTAACTGTGGCAAGCTCATTGACATCAGCTGTCTTAATGTGTCGACATCGTTTGTGTAGACCGACATTATATCGCCATGAGCATGGGTATCGAAGTACTTAATTGGTAGCGCTTCCATCTTTGAAAATATGGCTACCCTTATCTTTAACATTGTTCCCTGGCTGACATTGACCATAATTCTCGTATAGCCATAAGAACAGATAACTCCTGCAATCAATATGAGCCCTAGATCGCATAATGCCTGTGCTAAAGGCGCAAAATCAGGCGATTCTTGCTGAGTTAGAGGAATGATGTAATCATCGATAAGCGTCTGAGCAAACAGAGACATCTGAAGCACCGCTACAGCACTCACCACAACGCAAACCATCGAGACGATTAGCGAAAACTTGTAGTTTTTAAACATATACCCAAGGACTCTACCTAAAGCTTTAAAGTCTGCAGATCCTTGTTGGTTTTTTTGCTTATCCATTACTCATCGCCTCCTTTCTCAATAATGTGGTCTGACTCTGGCTCATCAAAATCTCCTCCACCCTTAACTTGAGTCTCATAAATCTCTTGATATATCTCGTTAGATTCAACTAGCTGCTCGTGAGTGCCAATTGCGTTAATCTTGCCATCGTCCATAACGATAATTCTGTCAGCATGTTCGACGCTGTTAATTCTTTGCGAGATGATCAACTTAGTTGTATCAGGAATCTGAGTTGCAAATGCCTCACGAATGCTTGCATCAGTAGCTGTATCCACTGCACTTGTAGAGTCATCCAAAATCAAAATCTTTGGATCTTTAAGTAGCGACCTAGCGATACAAAGTCGCTGCTTTTGTCCTCCAGAAACATTCGATCCACCCTGCTCAATATAGGTGTTATAACCATCTGGAAAGCTGCGAATAAAATTATCTGCACAAGCGATCTTACAAGCCGCCACACATTCTTCCTCGGTAGCATCTGACTTACCCCATCTGAGGTTTTCAAGAATTGTTCCAGAGAACAACACATTATTTTGCAAAACAACAGCAACGCTGTCACGCAGTGCTTGCAAGTCATATTCTCTTACATCTACTCCGCCAACTTTGACCTCGCCTGTAGTCACCTCATACAGACGACTTATCAGGCTAACCAAAGTAGATTTGCCGCTTCCCGTTCCGCCGATAATTCCAATAGTTTCTCCAGCAGCAATAGACAAATTTATATCGCTTAAAACATATTCTCCACTGCCACTTTTATATGAAAAATTCACATTGTTAAACTCGATGCTTCCGTCCTTAATATCCATTATTGGATTTTCATCATCGGTGATATCTGGAACTTCAGACAAAACCTCATTGATTCTTCGCGCACTAGCTGTGCTCATAACGATCATAACCATGACCATCGAAAGCATCATGAGAGACATTAAAATGATCATCAAATAGCTAAACATCGAGGTAAGCTGCCCAGTTGTTAAATCACCAACGACTATGAACTGTGCGCCAATCCAAGATACTGCAATCATCGAGCTGAAAACAGCCAGCATCATCGTAGGGGAATTCCATGCAATCAAACCCTCTGCTTTTACAAACATGTTATAAAGATTGGTAGCAGCTTTTACAAACCTAGAGTTTTCGTAATCCTCACGAACATAGGCTTTTACAACTCTTATGCCAGCAATATTTTCTTGAGTATCAGCATTGAGTTCGTCATATTTTTGAAAAACCACTCTAAAAATAGGCATTACTTTGATCATGAGACCAAAGATCACAATGGCTAGTGCTATCAAAGCTCCTAAAAAGATAAAACTCAAATTAACGTTGACGATAAATGCCATCACAAGTGCGGCGATCATCATAAATGGAGCTCTAACAGCAATTCTTATTATCATCTGAAAAGCCATTTGAAGATTTGTTACATCTGTTGTAAGCCTTGTGATTAATCCTGCTGTCGAAAACCTATCGATATTGGAAAAAGAGTATGTTTGGATCTTTTCGAACATCGCATCTCTCAAGTTACATCCAAATCCAGCCGATGCGTAAGCAGCATATCTTCCTGCCAAAATACCAAATGTCAAGCTCACAAACGCTAATATCAGCATGATTCCACCATACATCAAGGTCTTTTCCATGCTTTGAGCTTGGATGCCCTCATCAATCAAAAAAGCAATAATAAAAGGTATTAACACCTCCATTATTACTTCTGCTGCAGAAAATATAGGTGTTAGTATAGTTGCCACCTTATATTTTCCTATGTGCTTAGCCAGTTCGTTTATCATCTCTCTCCTTTGATTCTTTAATCCTCGTATACCCTTTAGTTATCAATTTGCTCTGTTTGTTCATCATCGTTATTTTTTGCAACTTTGATCTTTTGAGTCAGATTGTCTTGTACTTTGACAAGTAAGCGCCTCAACTCGTTTTTCTCATCGTTACTTAAACTATCTTCAATGACTTGATCCACCCTATCTATCGACGCCTTTGCTTGTTTGCAAATTTTCATTCCAGAATTGCTTAGCGACACGATCTTTGCTCGTTTATCTGCAGGATCAGCGGCGGTACTAACTAGACCTTTTTTTTCTAATCTTCCGACAATTCCAGCCATCGTTGGCTGAGAGACCATGAAGATCTTTTCAAGCTGCTTAAAACTCGCCATATGATCTTGCAACTGATCCAGGCAGATTAAAACATGCGCTTGAGCCATGGTTATGCCATTTTCTTGAAAGAGTCTATTTCCACCTTTGACAATCGTGTCGTGAATCTTTTTAAATTGAAAAGTCAACTTGCCATTATCTGGCATCGGACTCATCGTTTTTCACTTCCTTTACATATCTTTTCTAGACCTATATCGATTTATTTAAAAATAACTAGCTGTTAATTTCATAAATCACTTGCGGTTTTGTCATAGTTAGAAAGAAGATTGAAAATTAATAGCTCGCTATCGATCAGTGTAATAAAAAAGATATCGAATTCAATAGCATACTTTTTATTTTTTTATAAATATGCCAAATAAAGGAGTAAATTAACTTACATTAAGTTTTACATAGAGTTTCAGTTGAAAGCGCTTAGAAATAATTAAGAAGTTTGGTAAGTTTGTATAGATCTATCTGTCAGCCTTGAATGAGATATTTCCCTATAAGATAATTGTAAAGATCATTTAAAAGAATTTAGAATACACCCGTTTTGCTCTGCCTTGTTTTTGGAGGAGATTTGATCTTCTATTTTACAAGCACAGGAAATTCGCTATATGCAGCTAAGAGATTGTCTGAAGTAACTGGTGATAAGCTCATCTCTATTGCTGATTCTTTAAAAACATCAACGCTGTATTTTGAACTTAAGGATGGTGAGCGAGTAGGATTTGTATTCCCTACTCACTCTTGGGGATCACCGTCTATCGTTGATGCTTTTATCTCTAAGCTTAAGCTCTCTATATCTCCAGATTTAACATGGTCAGGTTCGACTTTAGATGATATCTACACCTATGGTGTTATTACATATGGAACATCATGCGGTAAATCCCCAGATGATCTAAGGCATGCGCTAGAACAAAAAGGCATGTCTTTAGACTATGTTGCAGCAGTAAAAATGGTGGATAATTACATTCTTGGTGCAAACATCCCATCTGAAAACAAGCAGACTACAATTCTTGCTAGAGCCGATATGGATCTAGATACAATTTGCACAAAGGTCATCTATAGGCGCTCAGGAACGAATTATAGACACTCTTCAATTCCTTTGATCTCAACATATGCCAAAAAGATTTTTAAGAAATATGGCGCTAGAACTGAGCCTTTTTGGGTTCAAAATACATGTGATGGGTGTGGCATCTGTAAAGAGGTCTGCCCTATAGATGCAATTGAAATTAAATCTGACAGACACCCCATATGGGTAAAAGATAATTGCACTCTATGTTTAAGATGCCTACATAGGTGTCCAAAATACGCCATTGAATATGGGAAGAAAACTCAGAATAGAAAAAGATACTACAATCCACTAGCCTAAGTGTTTGGATTTAGAC
>CAZLCK010000010.1:0-3944 GCA_964558235.1 uncultured Coriobacteriaceae bacterium | reverse complement strand
CACTTGTTCTTTATTTTACTCAGTGCTTGTTTTTCGTTTGCTCGACACTTGCTCTTCGTTTTACTCAGTGCTTGCCTCTTTTACTTCTCTTTTTGGAGGAACAGCCTTATAAAGTGGCGGCAAAATAATCGCCGTCAAAATCATAACTAAAACTAGAGAGGGAGCAATGTAAGAAATGTTATATACAAGGCTATAAATTAGTACATTTTGGCCTTCGGGTGCATTGGAAGCAAAAAAAACCACGCCTGAGATAACATGGACGATATAACGACCAATTCCTCCCAAAACAATAGCGCCCAAAGATAGCGTAATCGCCTTAGCATAGCTCCTCTTATCGAGCAAGGACAAAACCAGACGGCTAAAGAATCCTGTTATTAAGCCAAACAGAATATAAGGAAGCGGATAGTCGAAGATTACTTGAATCCAATGGACAATGTATGGTTCCATCATGAGATCTATCATTCCAAAGATAAATCCGCCTAACGCTCCAATTGATGGTCCTCTTCTTAAAGCAAGAATAGCAATTGGAAGCATTGTGATAGAAATTGATCCCCCTGCAAAATTGATTGGAAGTGTTATAGCAGCAAAATTTACCAAAGCACAAAGTGCAACAGTAATTGCCACCTCCGCTATAACTAAAGTCTTGGTATTGCGCATATCAATCCCCTTTCAAAACGAAAGTTTGGGAGTTGCTGCGAAATAATGGTGCTGAAAGCCTAGAATTGCATGCCCCGCATTACCGGAACAGTCATCTCGGTCGCGAACGAATCGCCTCTCAGCCGCGTAAAATGCAGCTCCCGACTTTATCGAAATATATAGTTTGAACAGCCTTTTGCACATCTATTTTGTGGTTAGAAGCACTTAGTGCAACAATTGCCTCTTCATGCGCACTTGGTTATTCCAAACTACAACAGATATTATTTCTATCACATATGTATCTACCGAGTCTGACCTTATGAGGCAAGTGGCATCTAAAGCGTTTGCATACAGATATTCAAGTTGTGATTTACATGACAGTGTGCAAACTTAGGTCTTAGTCTTTGATAAGAGAGATCATTCGAATTTACGATCGTACAAAAGCGCTGCAATTAATACTACGAAACACGATCCAACATTATGAACTAAAGCGCCAGTCGTGGGTGTCAAAAACGATAATAGAGAGAGTAGAATTGCGACGAAGTTTATACACATAGACAGAGTGATGCTCAATTTAATTGTGTTTACTGTAGCGATCGCTAAGCGCTTTAAATATGGAATCTTCGAGATGTCATCACTCATGAGGGCAACCTCGGCGGCATCTATTGCGATATCGCTTCCAATACTTCCCATAGCAACACTTACATCAGCTGTCTTTAATGCCGGCGCATCATTGATCCCATCTCCAATCATGCAAACTTTATGCCCAGATTGTTGTAGATCCTTGATGTTTTGCACCTTATCCTCTGGTAATAGCTCAGCTCGAACTTCTTGAATTCCAACTTGATCTGCAAAATAGTGAGCTGTACTCTCATGATCGCCTGTTAGCAATACGGTTTGTGTATGCATTGCAGACAAGCGCGAGACCATATCTTTTGCTTCATCTCGTAGAACATCACATAAGGCGATGATTCCTATACACCTGTTGTTATCTGCAATCAAAATCGAAGCTTTTCCTTGGGAGCGCAACTTATTCAATCTCTCTTTAGCTACTGTTTCAATATCGATTCCATGCTCGATAATAAATTTTTCATTTCCACAAAATAGCCTATGATTTTCAACATCAGCGACAATACCTTTTCCTGTTGTCATCTGAAAATAAGTAGATTGAATAAGCGAAAGATCTTTTTCCTTCGCAAAAGCAACTATTGCTTTTCCTAGAGGATGCTCGCTCTTTGCTTCAGCGCTGGCTGTCCACAATAACAGTGTGTCTTCATCGATAGTGTCATCAAATGAAATAACATCGCTAACATCCAAGCAACCATAGGTAAGTGTTCCCGTTTTATCAAAGGCGATTGCATCAACCTTACCCATTTTTTCTAAAGCCTCGCCAGACTTGATGATCACGCCATGTTTTGTGGCCTGACCTACAGCTGCCATAATAGCTGTAGGAGTTGCAAGAACAAGTGCACAAGGACAAAATACGACCAAAACCGTTACTGCAGTAACGATATTTCCAGTAAACACATAGGCTAAAATAGCGATTAACAGTGCAACAGGAACTAACCAGCTCGCCACTCTATCAGCAATTCTTTGCATGGGCGCCTGCTTGTCCTCGGCCTCTTGCACCATACGAATTAGCTTTTGTAGCGAGGAATCTTCGCCAACTTTTGTAGCTCTTATATCAATTGAGCCAAAGCGGTTTATTGTGCCACAATATACCTCTTCTCCAATTTCTTTATCTACTGGCAAAGACTCTCCTGTAATTATCGATTGATCAATTGCGGTCTCTCCATCGATTATTATTCCGTCCACAGGAATAGTCTCGCCTGGCAAAATTCTAAGAATGTCATCTTGTCTAATTTTGGTTACATCTACAATCTCTTCTTTACCGTCAATTAATCTGCGTCCAGTTTGCGGAGCAAGGTTGATTAGTTTTCTCAAACCTTTTTTAGCTCTATTGGTAGTTGCCTCTTCTAAAAGAGCTCCAATTGCCATAATGAAGACAACCTCTCCAGCTGCAAATAGATCGCCTATAGCAATTGCAGCAAACATGGCGATACAAATTAGCAGAGCTGACGAGATCTTACTGATACCAGGATTGTGAACAATTCTCCAAATTGCTAGATAAAGAAGTGGAAAACCAGAGATAACAATACTTATCCATGCTGGGTCGAATGGAAAAAATGAAAAGTGAGTTTCGATGCCACCGAACTCTCCCATTAAATGTGGAACTAAATCAAATAACAAAAACACTCCCGAGACTATGGTCATGGGAAGCCCTGCTAAAAAATCATTAATCTTTTTGAGCATAACTATGAACTCTCTTAAACATTGGACGATTAGCTGTCCTTGACTGACTCTGTCGAGTGCTAGACAATTTATTTGCTATAAAACACTTTGTTCTATATTCGATTTTAGAAACCATCTACATGCAATCAATGGACAATAATGCCGCACTGTTTTATACCGAACACATTTTTAAAATTGTCCAAAAAATACTGATTGAGATGTAAGCGAAATTAAATAAAGAGATGTACAGATAATTTAATAAAAGCGACAAAACAGCCCAACAAATGCAAGACAAAAAAGGAACGAGGATGGACAGGCGTCAACAAAAAACAAGAACTGCGATATTCGATGCATTTAGTGAACTTTTAGCACAAAAAAGTTACAGCAAAATCACAGTGCAGGAGATAATTGATACCGCAAATGTTGGGCGAACAACTTTTTACGCTCACTTCGAAACCAAAGATGATCTGCTAAAAACTTTATGCGAAGAACTATTTGGTCATATCATCTCTAGCGCAATGGACTGCACGCATACGCACGGTCTTTATTCAGATAATAGTGCACCAGAATCCATTTTTTGGCACCTACTGCAACACCTGCAAGAAAATGACAACAATATCTTGGGAATACTATCGGGCGAGAGTAGTGAGATTTTCCTCAGGTATTTCAAGAACAGTCTAAATCAGTTGATGCAAAGTCATTTTGTGAATCAAAACAGAGACAATAATCCAGACATCCCTCAAAACTTTTTAATAAATCATGTCACGGGAAGTTTTGTCGAGATGGTGTTGTGGTGGATTAAAGGTGGTTTAAAACAGAGTCCACACGAACTAGACCGCTATTTTCGTGCAGTAATTGAACCTATCTTGTGACACTCCTGCGGCTAAATCCGAAAGTTATAGGACTATAAGCCTAAAGCCTAAGATTCTCGATTTATTGACCGTAACTTGCAGAGAGCGCAAGAGCGTTCTTCAATGCATAATGGGGTGAATTGTCTATAAGAAATTTGAAAAGGG
>CAZLCK010000009.1:0-39466 GCA_964558235.1 uncultured Coriobacteriaceae bacterium | reverse complement strand
CTATTAGATGAGCTATATAGCCTATATAGGTTTTGATAAGGTTCTACTGATTTTTCACTACGCTTAAGCGTAACGGGGGGGGGTGATTTGTCTATAAAAAATTTGTGATTGGGGAAAAGATTGATTTTAAGCAGTGATAATCTTTTTTGTCGCAGAATATGCAAAATGGTGGGCCCAGCAGGATTCGAACCTGCAACCAAAGGATTATGAGTCCTCTGCTCCACCGTTGAGCTATAGGCCCATTATGGATTTCTATGTGCTAACAAACTAGTTAGTTAGCTCGTAAAATCTAACACAACGAATTGTTGCAAGTGATGATTTTAGCAGATTTAGCCAAATTAGCTCTCAAATGCTCGGTAAAGCATTTTAAAAAGATGTTTTGAGTTATCTAGTTGCGCTCAGCTTCAGGTTTTTTAGCCACATGGACAGCTGCAATTCCTCCGCTACAATTTTTCCACTCCACATCAACAAATCCTGCCTCCTTCAGAAGTGAAGCAAAGGCTTTTTGGTCGGGAAATGCACGGATAGAATCGCTCAAGTAGACGAAACCTTCGCGGTTGCCTGTCAAGATCTTTCCCCATAATGGCACAACATGGTCGCGATACAGTCCGTAGAACGCCCTCCATATGCGATTTGTTGGGATGGAGAACTCTAGACATACTAGAAAGCCGCCCGGTCTTAACACGCGCAAGATCTCACAAAGCGCTTTTTTTCGTCTAGGCATGTTTCTAATCCCGTAGGCCATAGTGACCACGTCGAAGCTCGCATTTTCAAATGGCATCTCCTGGGCGTCTACAACCATGAAGTCGATAGGCACGCCTCGACCTGCATTTTCTTGAGTTGCATGCGCTTTGGCAATCTCCAACATCTCAGGGACAAGATCTGTGCACATGATATGCGCAGGTGGTTTTATGCGAGCTAATGCAAAGCTGACATCACCCGTGCCGCCTGCAACATCGAGAACCTTCGTACTTGGTTCAATTGGAGTCATCGAGACCATTGTACGCAGCCATCGCTTGCACATCCCAAGACTCGAGAAGACGTTGAATCTCTCATAGCGACGAGCAATCGACGAGAATACTTCATATACTCTTTCGGTAGACTCTACAGGATCTGCTTCAAGTCCGGTGGCAGTATCGATGCTATCGCATTTCTCTTGATCCATTTTAGATCACCACCATCGAGATCCCATCGACTAAGATTGCTGCAGCATAAAAAGCTCCAAGCACTACGTTGGCTGCCCCTATCTGTGACATCGTGCCTATACGAGCTCCTGGTGCAAGTGGACTCGTTGCAAGTGAACGCAGGACGGGAATCGATGCAAGTACCATAAACACTAGGATAGGAAGCCCTTCTGAAAAATATATTGCGGCTAGGGCAACGATAGAGATTATCCATACGGCAAGCAAAATGTGGTAGAGGGTTCTAGAAGCTTTCCTGCCGATAATCACAGGTAAGGTTTTGCGACCAGACTCGATGTCTTTTTCGATATCGCAAGTATTATTGGTGAGCATGATCATCCCTACTCCTACGATTGTTGGGATCGCGCAGGCTATAACCCTTGGGTCAAACGATCCAGTTAGCGATATATAACACGCTATGGGTATCAACCCGCCCATCACCACACCGCTAATAAGCTCACCGATGGGAAGATGAGATATCGATGCCGGTCCAGCAGAATAGGCGACTATCACTGCTGCGCCTACGACTCCAATTACAAATGGTATCCAGCCCGATGCAATCACAATGTAAATCCCTAGTGCAAAGGCCGCTACTAAGAGTCCGATTGCAAGTGCGAGAACAGATCTGGGTCTCACGTCGTTATATATGAGCACAGCATCGGAAGCTTCTACATCATCGTCGGCGCTGTCCTCTCCATTGATGAAATCAAAGTAGTCGTTAAAAGCATTAACCGATGACTGCATGAGTACACATATCGCCAGAAGGACTATCGCCATAAGCACATGAAATTGACCTGTAGAGGCAATTGATAAACATACTGCGATTAAAACTGGCATTATTGCGGCAGACCATGTGTGTGGTGCTGCTAGCTGGAGAGCCAGTTTAGGGGTGAGTTTGGATGATCTTTTGCTCTTAAGAGCTACTTGTGTAGATTGGTCAGTATACGATTTAGGTGTTGCTGGCAGTTCTTCCAGTCCATTCTTCATATGATTTTCGAATACAGCCACGAGCCCTCCAAACTTCTTATGCTAAAAAGTTTAAACATAGCCTAACAGATAGCAAAAGAGCGCACTCTCTTTTATAGCGAGCGCGGGCAGTTTTATAGTGAGCGCGGGCAGGCTTAGCGGTAGCTTTAGTTTTATCATCGACATTTTCAGATTTGGGATTTTTTGTTGGATCTATTTTTTGCCGGATCTCCCGCACAAATCGCCGAAGAGCTACTTTTTATAACTTATGTTTTTGCACACATTTATATTAGGCAAGTAACAATTTTTCCAATTATTTTCCAATAATTACTTTTTAGCATTTTCAGATATGAATAGCACACGTAGGAGGTTAGTAGTTACTTTATGACAAAGATGAGTAGCGCGCTTTTAGTGCATCAAAGATTAGGCTTTATTGGACTTTCAATCCTCTTGATTTTTATGACAACGATAGCACCGCTATCAATGGATATGTTTTCTCCATCAATTCCAGAAATGACAAGAGATTTTAATGCGCCACAATCTGAAGTAACGCTAACTGTCACCATCTTTTTTGTCTTTTACGCTATAGGAATGTTGCTTTTTGGTACCATCAGCGACAAGTTTGGTAGAAAGCCGATTCTGCTTATCACTATGGCTGCCTTCATCGCTGGAAGCGCACTTTGTGCACTCTCTCCGACACTTCCTATGCTCATTGGTTCAAGAGTCATACAGGCTTTGGGAGGTGGAGGAACTTCTGCCGTTGCTGTTGCGCTTCTGAAAGATGTCTTTGCACCCGAGCCGCGCGAAAAATTCTTGATGTTTATGGCTGTTGTGCAAGTTATTGCGCCTATCGTAGCTCCAATTATTGGTGCTTGGGTGTTGACTTTTTCAACATGGCATATGGTTTTTTGGATTTTAACCGGATTTGGATGTGTCTGTTTTGTTGGAATTTTGCTTTACAACGAGACCCTTCCAAAAGAGCAACGTCTTACAACTCCCATTTTTTCTTCATATAAACGTATGGGAATCATGGTTAAAGACAGGTCATTTATGATCTTTATGTTTGCAACTATCATGCCAAACGCTGTTTTTGGTGGGTTTTTAGCAGTAGGATCTTATATCTATGTCGACCAATTTGGCTGCACAGAGACCGAATTTAGTTATTTCTTTGCTGCAACAGCTTGTGTTAGCATTTTTGGTCCATTGATATATACAGCCCTAACGAAAAAGTTTTCCAAAAAAACTGTAATAACTATCTTTTTAGTAATACCTGTTTCAACAGTAGTGCTGCTTGCGTTCTTTGGATATGATTCCCCATTTTCATTTGTTATTGGATTTGCACCGCTATCATTGGCTGCTTCTGCTATAAGACCTGCTATGACAAGTATTTTGTTGCTTCAACACGAAGATGATGCAGGTTCGGCATCTGGCGTTATTAACTTTGGAAACACTATGGGTGGAGCCTTAGGAATGTTTACAGCTGCGCTATTTGCTCCTGATTTCATATTTGGAATTATTGTATTGACGGGTGTATTCACGCTAGTATCTCTGTTGATTTGGGTAGGCTGGTCGCGCTCATCCTTAACCTTAAAGGGCCTCGATTCTACTATGCATTAGCGTTTATTATTGACACTCTCTGCGACTAAAGTCGTAGGGAATGTCAAGGCCATATGTGGTAACATTTTTTGCCGTATTTTCTTGAATTTCCTTATACAGGCCTGCCAATATAATTTCTTTATTTTTCTATGCAATCTCGAATTTTTTTGTCGAAGGTCAGAACGGGAATTCGCTCAATTTGATAACGAGCCAACAAGATGCAGTCAGCGAAGTCAAAAGAGCTTGAGCGGTAGATAGCAAGCGCTTCACGCATAGCAGGCATGTGTTCGCAGTCGATCTCTTCCAATACGGCTAGCAAGGCTCCTGCGACCTCATCGCGCGAAAAGCCATAGACTGAACCGCTGAGTACATATACACATTCAGATAGGAATTCCGGCGCAGTGCAGGCGCCCTGCTCTATCACCTTTGCGACCGCCTCAGCCTGATCTGGGACATCTGCAAGCAAATACCTAAGAATGCAATTGGTATCAAGAAGGGTTCGCATATTTGGTCTCCAGGGCGCGGCTGTATTCCGCCTTTTCTTGCTCGCGCGTGGCGGTGGACTTCTTATCCGCAAGTAATCCCATAGCTTTGGGTTTGGTCGGCACAGGTGTGGGAATCGGAACGATCATGGCAAGAGGCACACCTCGTACGGTCAGGGTGTATTCCGTACCTGTCTCGTGAACGTTTTTTACTAGTGATGACAAGCCAGCTTTGGCTTCGCTCAAGGGAACAATAGTTGACACAAGATATCCTTCTTTAGGCTTAGATGCTCTTCTAGAACTATAGTATAGAATGGACTATTTGACTAGTCTATTGGTCAATTGGTATGCAAACAGTAAAAAAGGGGGCGGGGTTACATTTTGCTTATCTCTATACATCTATTCCTTCTCGGGAGTCTCTAAGTTCGTTTGGAGCAACTCTAATCTCATCCCAACCTATATACTTCAGTGCTTCTAAAGTTCTTTGTGGCATAGATATATCTTCAAAATCAGAGCAGTAATTAATTGCATCTACCAAAGTGGAGGAGTGCATTAAATCAAGCATGCAATCTATATCAGGAACTGCTTCAATTAACATGCATGGAATATTGCGTTGTCGAGCTTTTTTGATATATCCGGGTAAAACGGTGATTCCATCTTGGTTGTAATAGATGCCTTGATGATCCATCGGTGTATCTTTTGTCCAACCAATGATAGAAACTCCCATAGCCTGATCAGGTGAAATGACTACACCATAACCACTTTTTTGCACCTCGTGCAATTTTGTAAATCCCTCAATGACGGTGCGTCTTGGAAGTGCAGGCATATCTGCTCCCATAGACAATATACAATCAAATCCCATATCCCAAACTTGTCTGAATGCATCCTCGTAATGCTCATCAAAACTCGCACCTTTATCCGCAATAAATTCGATAGGGTAGGGCCACTCGCCTGATTTTTGAAAGACCTCTTTCATATACGAGAGCTTATCTGGAGGGGTAGTGGAGATGATAAGCGAGTAGGTGTCTTTAATATCATTTTTGATTGTATTGTCTTCATTAAAGGTGTTTTTGTTTACGGACAGGTCTTTGATAGCATCGCAGCAAATCTCGACTACATCAAAAAGCATGCAATGGTATAACCATGAGGCAATCTCTGGGCTAAATATCCCATCTTTGATTGTGGACAATCTTGTCTTAACGAGTCCAGGAATTGGTGGTTTTGAAAAGATTAAAATCGCATTTTTTCTAACTTGCATGTTCATCCATATTGATTTTAGGAACTATGTTATCTGTAAAATCTAGAGAAGTTGAGCTCTACTACGCGCATCCATAAAATGGTGGGCGATACTGGTTTCGAACCAGTGACCTCTGCCGTGTGAAGGCAGCGCTCTCCCCCTGAGCTAATCGCCCTTTTTACTTAAAATAAGTCGAGCAAAATCAATGAGTTAGCAGGTAATAGCAGGTAACTTTAGCTAACGAAAATGTGCTAACGAAGATGTGATTTTAGCATCCAAATCCAAAATATTTAACCTCACTTACCTGATTACCACCGGATGGCCTATCAAAAAACGCCAAGGGGAGGCAAGATTAAATCCAAAGCTATCTAATAGTTTAAGATATCTATTCACACAAGTTTAATTTACAAATTAATGAATTTTCTAAGGCGGAAAAACGCTTGATTCTTCAAGTCCAAAACATCTCAAAGTCTTTTGGAGGAAATATCTTATTTAAAGATGTTTCTTTTCTGGTAAATGCGACCGATAGATTTGCTTTAGTTGGCCCTAATGGAGCTGGCAAAACAACGCTTTTAAGGATTATTGCTGGGATTGAAAGCTCTGATGGCGGACAAGTTATCCTTTCGAAGGGATGCAGCGTTGGATATATGGAACAAGAATCTATCGATCTTGGCATTGGCATTTCGGTATTGGATGAAGTTTTGACTGGAGTGCAAGAGATCCTAAATCAAAGCGCAAAGATGACTCGTTTAGAAGATGAGATTTCAAAGTGCAGCGATGACGAGATTCTTGAGCAACTTTTAAATGAATATGCTCGAGCAAGAGAGGCTTTTGAGAGAGCCGATGGATACTCCATTGAGTCTAGAGCACGTTCGATTCTGTCTGGTCTGGGTTTTAACGAAGAACAGATGGAGCAGAATTGCGAGGAGTTTTCTGGTGGTTGGCAGATGCGTATTGCGCTAGCGAAGCTATTGATGCGCCAAGTCGATCTGCTTTTGCTAGATGAGCCAACAAATCATCTCGACCTAGAGTCTGTTCGCTGGTTGGAGTCTTATCTGCGTTCATATGGTGGTGCTGTGATTTTAGTCAGCCATGATCGCGATTTTATGGATGAGATGGTCAATAACATTTTGGAGCTCGACGATCCAAAATTTTATATCTACAAGGGCAATTACTCTTCCTATGAGACACAACGTAGCAGAAGAATTGAGCAGCTTGAAGCACAGGCTGCGGCTCAAAAGGCTGAGATAGAGCGCATGGAGGCCTTTATCGAGAAATTTAGATATAAGGCAACTAAAGCCAAACAAGTTCAGGACAGAGTAAAAAAACTCGAAAAAATTGAGCGAATAACTGTTCCCAGTAGAGCCAAAAAGATCCATTTCAGATTCCCTTCGCCTCCGCGAAGCGGCGAGAGAGTTATAAGATTTGAAAATGTTAAGAAGGCCTATGGTAAAAATGTTGTCTATGATGGTCTAGATTTAACTATCTATCGTGGCGAAAAAATTGCTCTAGTAGGTCCCAATGGTGCTGGTAAGTCTACGCTTTTAAAGATGATAGCGGGTGAAATAAAACCAGATTCTGGAAATATTGATCTCGGTTACAATGTCGGCATCTCTTATTTTAGCCAGCATCAACTTGAACATCTCAACCCAAAAAATACAGTTTTTGAAGAACTTGATTCCGTTGCGCCTGGTTGGACGATATCAGAGGTTAGAACATTATTAGGAGCTTTTTTATTTTCCGATAGTAACGCTGATAAGAAGGTCTCTGTTCTATCTGGTGGAGAAAAGTGTAGGCTAGCTCTTGCAAAGATGTTAGTAAGGCCAACATCTCTACTTTGTCTAGATGAGCCGACAAATCATTTGGATATATCAAGTGTTGAAGTTTTGTCTCAAGCTCTAGCAGAATTTGAGGCAACATTAGTTTTGATTAGCCATGACAGACATTTGATTAGATCTGTGGCTAATAAGATTATCCACGTTGAATCTGGTCAACTTTCAATTTTTGATGGAGATTACGACTATTTCTTATCAAAGACCGAAGGCGAATATGATAACGCCGATGATTTGACCACTCATAGTTCAATAAACAAAAGAGACTCACAGAAAAACTCTGCATCTACTTTTGCAACTGCTACTTCTAATGGTAAGTCTGCTCAAAAAGGCGAGGCAAAACAGAAGAGTCCAGATATACAAAAAGAATCTCCCCAACAAAGACGCCCCCAACAAAGACGCACAAAGGAGCAAAAACGTGCTGAAGCTGAGCTTAGAAACAAAAGATCTGCTCTAATAAGAGAAGAGACGAAGCGCATTGCTGAGATCGATTCAAGACTTGAAAATCTTACAGCAAGGCGAGATGAGCTTATGCAGCTGATGGCAGATGAGAGTTTGTATAAAGACGAAGTAAAATCGAAAGAAATAGCTTTTGAGTACAATGATATCAAGCATGAAATTGATAAATTAGAACAAGAGTGGATAGAAGTTAGTGAGATCATGGAGTATAAGCTTTCAACACTTGAAGAAAGCCAATAACTTTTTAGGATAAATCGAGGGATTAATAAGAGATGAACCTTTCAATTTGGACCTTAGTCAGTATCTTGTGTTTTATACCTGCGGTTATAGTGCATGAATGCGCACATGGATTTGTCGCTCACAAGCTGGGAGACCCAACTGCAAAGCGCATGGGAAGGCTCTCACTGAACCCTCTAAAGCATATCGACCCATTCGGCACTGTTTTACTGCCTTTAGTTTTAGCTGCTCTGGGACTACCGGTCTTTGGATATGCAAAGCCAGTTCCTTATAATCCAACATATTTTAAAAACATACGAATTGGCGAGCTTTTAACAGGACTTGCAGGCCCTATTGCTAATTTTTTGATGGCTTTAGTGGGCGCGCTCGTTGGACTGATCATGACATCAATTGTTAATGCTAGCAATTATGAAGTGGTATGGTGGATCTATTCGATCTCTTTTTACTTCTCGCTAATCAACCTTTACTTGATGTTTTTTAACCTGTTGCCAATACCACCATTAGATGGATCTTCTATCATCGCCATTTTCCTCAGCGATCGCGCTTTAGCTAAGTATTATTCGATTCAGCAATATTCTCTACCAATCCTTATGATTGTTTTGATTATTATTCCGATGCTCATTAACGTAAATCCAATAAGTTGGTACTTGAATAACACAGCAGGCTCAATTGCATATATGCTTTTTGGAATGTGATTTTTTTTGGAATGCGATTTTGGTACAAAGTACTTTTAAACAATAGGAAAGAAGGGGAAATATCCGATGGAATCAGGCTTGGAACAGATAAGAATACTTACTGGTTACAGACCAACTGGAAAGCTCCATCTTGGACATTGGTTTGGCAATCTTCAAACCATGAAAGAGATGCAAGAGAAGTACGAAAGTTTCTTTTTTGTTGCAGACTGGCACGCTTTTACGAGCGAGTGGGCAGACACAAGCTGTATTCCACAATTTACTGAAGAGATGGTTTTAGATTGGATTGCCGCCGGAATTGATCCAGAAAAGTGCATCATCTATAGGCAATCTGATATTCCAGAAGTTGCTGAGATCACCCTGTATTTGGCGATGATTACACCGATGTCATGGCTTGAGAGGGTTCCAACATATAAGGAGCAGCAACAGCAAATCTCTGACAAAGACCTGAACAACGTTGGATTTTTCGAGTATCCGCTTTTGATGGCGACTGACATTTTGATTATGGATGCTAAAGGTGTTCCTGTTGGAGAGGATCAAGCTCCTCATCTAGAATTTGCACGCGAGATCGCAAGACGTTTTAATTACACCTATGGAAAGCACGAGATGGCAACTGATGGCAGTGGCGAAGAGATTATTGAGCAGATCTTACTTGAGCCGCAGGCCATTATTTCTACGACTGGAGGCGCAAAGGTTCCAGGACTTGATGGCAGAAAGATGTCTAAGAGCTATGGAAATTCCATCTTTATCTCAGATACTCCAGATGAAATGCGCTCTAAAGCGATGTCTTGTATGACAGATCCTGCAAGGCAAAGGAAGACAGATCCAGGAAATCCTGATATTTGTCCTTTGCATCAAATTCATAAGCTAATAGGAAATCCAGATGATATTTCTCAGTGGGATAGTGATTGCAGATGTGCAAATTGCGGATGCGTTGCTCATAAGAAAGCTTTTGCACAAGATCTGGTCGACTATTTTGCAGAGTTTGAGGAAAAGAGACGCGAAATCGGTTCTATCGATGGATATGCAGCAAATGTTTTGCGCGAGGGCGCCAAGAAGGCTCGTCCACATGCAAAAGAAACTCTAAAAAGAGTTAGAGATGCTGTGCATATCACCATGGACTAATACGGATGATTCGCATGATTTAAGTGCAATTAGCTTGGAGTAGTTAATGTCTTATCGTGTAAAAATTGAGTCATTTGAAGGGCCTTTTGAGTTGTTGCTAGCTTTAGTTACGCAGCAAAAGGTCAAGATCGGATCGATCTCTATTTCTGAGATCGCAGATCAGTATTTAGAGTATGTTGAGGAGATGCAAGAGCTTGATTTAGATGTTGCTAGCGAATTTTTGATCGTTGCTTCTACGTTGCTTTCGATGAAGGCCAAGGCGCTTTTGCCCTCTGAGGAGCCGTCCTCAGAAGATGGCGATGAACTCGAAAAACTTACTCTTGAGCAGGCTGCCGATCTTTTGGCCGAGCGTGTTTTGACCTATTATCAATTTAAGCGCATCGCTTGGATGTTAGATTCTAGGATGCAAAATGAATCGATGATGCATCCTCGACAAGTTGGTCCAGATCCAGAGTTTTTAGGACTTTTGCCTGACTATCTAGAGGGTGTTGCGCTTGAGGGGCTTGCAGTTGTCTGCGCCTCGCTTATGGCTAAACGCGAAACTTTTTTGCTTGACGCCAAACATATCGCTGCTAAGCCTATTGCTGTTGAAACCTATGTGGACTCGATAACAAAGGTGATGAGAGAAAAGCGACATATCACCTTCGATGAAATACTAGAAGAAAGTAGGGATACAGTTCATATTGTTGTTTCATTTCTAGCAATTTTAGAGATGTATAAACGAGGTATGATCGATCTTAATCAAGCTGATTCAAAAAGCCCGATCAATATTGATTATATCGATCCTTCAAAATGGAATGAATTTGCTGATATTCCCGATATGGATGGCAGCGAAGAGACAGACGCTAAAAAAGAATATGACGATAATGATCTATCAGTATCAATAGACAATGACGGAAGAGCATCTGATGACAGAGATTAAAGGCGCTATTGAGGCGATTCTATTTGTTAGTGATGAGCCTGTAACAACTCCAAAACTGGCAGATATGCTTGAGGTTTCGATCGGAGAGGTTGATCAGTGTCTCGTCGAAATGGCCGCTGAATACGATGAACAAGAGCGTGGCATTCAGCTTCGAGAAGTTGCTGGTGGTTGGCGTTTATATACTCATCCTGCATATCACGATCTTATCGAGAAGTATGTTTTGTCATGGGATACTCAAAAGCTCTCACAAGCCGCTCTTGAAGCGCTAGCTGTTATCGCATATAACCAACCAGCTACACGTGCAACGGTCTCGGCTATCAGGGGGGTTAACTCCGATGCTGTAATTTCTTCGCTAGTCGATAAGGGTCTTGTTCGCGAGGCCGGTCGTGATGACAGTGTTGGTCAGCCTATTCTCTATGCGACAACACGTGCATTTTTGGAGAAATTTGGTCTTAAATCCATCAAACATCTTCCACCCCTAGAAGACTTTGCTGCTAATGAGGAGACTAGACAGTTGATCGTGGAGAGATTGTCTAGCACTGCCGTTGTTTCATTGGATGAAAACGGTGATGAGGATGACTTTTTACCATTTAATGAAGATGGCGAACTAACAGATGAGCTCGAATAAGCGTTCATACAAGCTTGAGAGCACAAAAGCACTTCCACCAGAATTTCGTGATGAACATGATAGACCGATGCGACTGCAAAAGTTTTTAGCACGAGCTGGTGTTGCCTCTAGACGCGGGTCAGAAAATCTTATGACAGCAGGTCGTGTCAAGGTCAATGGTAGAGTAGTCACAGAGCTTGGTTTTAAGGTCGATCCGCTAGTTGATATTGTTGAAGTCGATGACATCTTCATCAAATGGCAAGATGATAAAGTCTGGATAATGTTAAACAAACCAGCTGGTTATGTGAGCACTATGAAAGATCCTCACGCGCGAAAGACGGTTGCTCAGCTTGTTCCCATCAAAGATTATCCAGGGCTTTTTCCTGTTGGGCGTCTAGATATGGACACAACAGGACTTCTACTTTTTTCAACAGATGGCGAGATATCACATAGGCTTTTAAGTCCAGCTCACCATGTTATGAAAGTCTATGAAGCTATTATTAAGGGCACCCTTTTAAGCGAGGATATCAATGCATTATGCGATGGTGTGTTGCTTGACGACGGAATGACATTGCCTGCAAAAGTTCGCGTGATAGAGCAGATAAATTATGGTGCCGAGTTAGCTTCTTTGGTTGAAATATCACTTACCGAGGGAAGAAAACGCCAAGTAAAGCGCATGTTTGAGCACGTTGGGCATCCTGTTTTAAAGCTTCACAGAAAAGCATTCGGCTCCATATATCTAGGTGATCTTGAAGAGGGGAAATATAGAAAACTAACAACTGAAGAAATAGAGAGTCTCAAAGAAGCTGTGAGTGATTCAACTAAGTAGTAAACTCAAGGTAGTAAACTCAACTTAGATTAAGCCGAAATATATTTGATTTTGATAGAAGAAAAGTCGAAGACTTTTTATTCATACAAGGAGGCAACTTTTCTTATGGCACTAGTAGTTTTTACAGGTGGAGCTAGGTGTGGCAAATCTAGAGCTGCTGTCTCTTTGGCTTTATCCCGTGAAGCTTTAGGATATAGCGTTTCTTTTGTGACATTTGGTGATAGAGAGGGCGGAGCTGATGCGCTTCGTGCGATTGAGAAAGCAAGGCGCGAGCGTCCAGAATCCTTCAATACCATTGAGGCCAGAACCGATCCAAAATGGTTGGAGAAAGTTCCAGATAACGATCTTTTGCTGATCGACTGCTTGGATGGATATCTTGAGTCTTTGATCATGTGGCATGACTCACTCTACGAGGCCGCTGGGGATTCGATCGTCGATTCGGGCGAGGCTGCAATCATCAAGGCTTTTGTGGAGCTGCTCTCTAATCTAGCAGCACGTCAGGGCGATACGATCGTTGTAACCAATGAGGTTGGCGGGGGATTAGATCCAATCCATGATTCAGCTAGGTTTTTCCGAGATGTTTTAGGCATTGCAAATAGAAGTCTAGTCGAGCACGCAGATAGTGCTTATCTTGTTGTCTGTGGGAAATTGATAGATATTAAGTCACTTCCAAATTACGCGCATTGGCCTGAAGACTAATGTTTAGATCGATCTTAATAGTTGGATTAGGTCTTATTGGCGGATCTATTGCTATGGCCTTAAAAGCAGCGTGCTCAAGAGATAAATCGACTGAGCTCGACATATATGGCGCAGATAACAACTATCAGACATGCATTCAAGCTGAAAAATCCTCTTTAGTAAAAAGGGCTTTTCAAGTAGACGATCTAGCTCTTGATGAATTGCTTGCATCAAACGAGTTAGATTTGGTAATTATGGCTATGCCTTCTAGGTTTGCGCGTGCATTTTTTGAGCGAGTCGAAAAATCGGGCTATAGCGGATGTATTACAGACACCTCTTCAACTAAAACAGAGATCTGCAATGTTGCAGACGAGGTCTTAGGTGATGTTTCGAGGTTCATTCCATCACATCCTATGTCAGGCAGTGAGGTTAATGGGCTAGAAGGTGCTATACCATCGCTTTTCGCTGGAAAGTACTGGATTTTATGTCCAGACGAAAAAACTAATGAAGAGATGTTTTTGCAATTACATAGTCTACTTACTTCTCTTGGAGCTCGCACAATCAGTATCGACAGATATGTCCATGACGACATCGTTGCGATTACAAGCCATGTTCCACATGTTGTAGCAGGTGCTCTTGTTAATCTTGCGCTTAAGCATAGCGATCAAAATGGAGAGATCTTTAGGCTAACAGCTGGAGGTTTTAAAGATTCAACACGTATAGCGGCTGGCTCACCAGATCTGTGGACAGATATTTTGCTTGCAAATAAAGAGATTGTTTCAGATTCACTCGTTGAGATTTCTCAGAGTTTATCTGAGATCTCGCAAATTCTAAGGGATAACGACGCACAGAGGCTAAATAAGTTTTTAGCAACTGCATCTAAAACTAGAAAGTCCATTCCAAATACGTGGAGTTCAAAATCTGGCAATCTTACTATGCTCAGAATTTCTATGGAAAATCATGTTGGTGTAATTGCCAACGTGACATCTATTGCTGGGCAATGCGGTTGTAATATTGCATCGATAGATATAGAGCATATAACTGAAAGCTCGGCTATGCTAAATCTTGTTTTGACCGATGAGGGTGATCTGGATAGCTTTATTAAAAAACTTAAAGAGAGTGGATATGATTTCGATAGATCTTTCGTGGAGGTTTAGGTAGTGGGTAATATCAATCCATTTTTAGGAGATGTTGTTATTCCATCGGACAAATCTATCTCACATAGAGCTTTGATGTTTGCTTCTATGGCGGAGGGGACGTCCCATCTTCATAACCTCTTAAACTCTCAAGATGTTAATAGTACGCTAAGCGCGATGCGAGCATTAGGTGCTGATATTACAGTCACAAATCAAAGCGAACTTTTTTTTGATGCCACAGTTGTTGGATGGGGAAGAAGAGGCCCTATAACGCCAAAAGCGCCTATAGATTGCGGTAATTCTGGAACAACTGCAAGACTAATAATGGGTATTATTGCTCGATATGATATCGAGGTAATTTTGGTCGGCGATTCATCACTTGAAAAGCGTCCTATGGATAGAGTTGCAAAACCGCTTTCGATGATGGGTGCAAAGTTTTTTAAGGCAAACCATCAAGGCGAGGTGTTAAAACCCTATATTGATGGCGATATTACATTGCCTCTAGCCATCTTTGGCTCATCCAAATTAGCTCCTATTAAATATGTCTCTCCAAAAGCTTCGGCACAGATTAAAACGGCAATTTTATTAGCTGGACTTGGCGCTAGTGGCAAAACTAGCGTTGTGGAACCATCTAAGAGTAGAGATCACACCGAGATCATGCTTGGTGCGTTTGGAGCTTGTGTAGATACTGATGGGTTAGAAGTATCTGTAGAGCCTCGAGTGCTTAAAGCTTGTGATGTAGAGGTTGTAGGAGACCCATCTTCGGCGATGTTTTGGATAGCCTGTGCTGCTATGGTTGAAAATAGCGAGATCAATGTGCTAAACGTTGGAGTTAATCCCACAAGAATTGGTGCGATAAACATGGCCAAAGCTATGGGATGTGATATTGAGCTTGTAAATCAAAATAAGATTGCTGGCGAGGATTGCGCAACGATACACGTTAAATATGTTGATGGACTTAAAGGTGTTGAGATTGATTCAAACCAAATTCCGTATCTGATCGATGAAATTCCGATCATGTCACTTTTAGCAACATGCGCTGAAGGTAAGACTGTTTTTCACGATGTTGGAGAGCTTAGGGTTAAGGAGTCCAATAGACTAAAAGCTATAGTCGATGGGCTAAATGCACTTGGTTGTGCTGCCGAAGAGATTGGCGATGATTTGGTGATTTATGGAAGGGCTTTACCGAACAGGTCTGTGGAGCTTCCAACATATAAAGATCATAGACTGGCCATGACGTGGACTTTGGCAAATCGCTGCTTTGGACTAGATGGCGCAGTCGATGATCTATCGTGCGTTAGCGTCAGTTACCCAGGATTTATAGATAGCTTAAATAAGCTTCAAATTTTTTAATACAATATACATGCTTTAAGCTAAACCTTATTTGGTGATAAGGATAGAGATGATTATTGCAATTGATGGACCTTCTGGTTCAGGAAAAACAACTCTTGCAAAAGAGATAGCCAAAAGATGTGGTTTTTCGATGCTAGATACAGGAGCAATGTATAGAGCTGTCACATATCTTGGATTACAAGATGGGCTGGATCTAAATAGTTTTGAAGATTTAGATAGCGATCCAAAGGCAAAAGATGTTCACGATGCCGTAGTTAAGATTGCAAACGAGAAACCTATTGAGTTTTCATATGACAAAGATGGGGTTGTTAGTTCGGTTTTTATCGATGGGCAAGATGTTACTACGCAGATAAGAACTACAGAGGTAGATGCTACAGTTTCGTTAGTATCGTCATGTAAAGAAGTTCGAGAAGCTCTTGTTGCAAGGCAACGTGAACTCGCTCAAGGTGCCGATACTGTTTTAGAAGGAAGAGACATAGGAACGGTTGTATTTCCTAACGCCGATTTGAAGATCTTTTTGACAGCAAATGTAGAAAAACGTGCTCAAAGACGCGCACTACAGAATAAGGATCGCCAAGTAGGCTCGGCAGATGTTGAAGAGAATCTCAAAGATATAAAAAGGCGTGACAATTTTGATTCGAGTAGAGTAGTTTCTCCACTAACTAAGGCTGAGGATGCAATTGAGCTTGATACTACCGATATGACATTAGATGAGGTAGTTGAGAAAGTTGTGTCTATGATAGAAGAGAAGATGGATAGGCAATGAAGTCACTTGATGAGTATTATGATTCGCCAATGGCTGAGGCGCCTTGGTCTTCGAAATTATTGGTTAGGATTGGAAAGCTTTTGGTTGGCAATGGGACAAGACTCTTGTTCAGAGCCAAGTATGTAAACCTTGAAGTTTTTGACAGAATCGAAGATGGCAAGGCCGTAATTGTTGCAGGAAATCACTCTTCGTATACCGACCCGATGTTTGTATATGACGCGATGTGGCCGAGGCGCATTCGTTTTATGGCAAAAGGTCAGCTTTTTGAGCATAAGTTTTTGGATAGAATTTTAGCGATTTTTGGTGTTTTTCCCGTTTTTAATGATGCCAGGGGAAGAAAGGCTATCAAACGCTCTATTGCATGTTTAAAGCGTGGCGAAAACGTCGGAATTTTTCCTGAGGGTACTCGAGTAAAGACTCACGATAAGACCGGAGTTGAGTATAACGATGGTGTTGCTTTGATCGCCAAAATGGCCGATGTTTTAATCGTTCCTGTTGGAATTGAAGGTACGATTGATATCAGTCCAAATGGTTCAAAGTTTATACATTTTCCTAAAGTTACGCTTCGTTTTGGTGAGCCAATCGACTGGAAAGATTGGGCTGACAAATATGAAAAGAGCGAGCTTTTTGCGGTAGTAACAGATGAGGTTATGAAGCAGGTTCGTGCGCTTACTGATGGTACTTATCCAAATAAAGATACTGATAGCTCTGCAGAGACTCTAATCTCAATCTCCGATGACACAACTGAAGCAACTGAAGCAAGCAAAGATGAAGTTGGGATATCAAAAGAGATAAAGGCAGATAACATTGCAAGTTTAGAGACGAAAGAGCAATGAAGGTAGTAGTCGCAAAACCTGCTGGAGCATGCTATGGGGTTGAACGTGCGCTTCGCTTAACTAACGAGGCGCTTGAAGATTATCCAGAACAAACCATCAATACGCTTGGCTCTCTTATTCATAATTCTGAAGTCATTGAAGAACTTGAAAAAAAGGGCGCAAAAGCTGTGGAAAGCGTTGAGGACGTAGACTCAAAGGTGCTAGTTATTCGCGCTCATGGGATACCAGAATGGGTTATTGATAGAGCCAAAGAAAAGGGCATTAATGTGGTCGATGCAACATGTCCGCACGTTGCTGCTGTTCAAGACTATGCCGCTAAGATGGCGCAACAAGGACGTTTTGTTGTAATAGTTGGCGAAAAAGGACACCCTGAGGTCTTGGGAATTGAGTCGTATGCTGGTGAAAATCATGCAGTGATATTAGAGGCTAGCGAGATAGATAATCTTCCAGAAAATATTCCTATAGGCGTTGTTGTTCAGACAACTCAACGACAACATCGTTTCGAAGAGATTCAAGCTGCTCTAGAGAAACGCTACAAGGACGTGTTGGTTGTGAATACAATCTGCTCAGCAACTCTAGGGCGACAACATGGTGCTACGACTTGCGCAAAGCAGGTGGATGCGATGGTCGTAATTGGAGGGAAAAACTCGGGAAATACTCGAAGACTTACAGAAATCTGTGCAGAGATATGTCCCAAGATATTTCATATCGAACGTGCTTCTGAGATCGACCCATCGTGGTTTGATGGCTGTAAGATTGTTGGAGTTACAGCTGGTGCATCGACTCCAGAATCACAGCTTGATCAAGTAGTTGCAAGGCTGGAACTCATCTAATGAGTACAGGGGCGCTAAACCTGTCAACTGGCGCAATCGTTGCTCATGTTGAGCAGGATAGTCCAGCCTATCGGGCGGGGCTGCGCGAAGGCATGAAGGTTTTACAAGCTGACGGCCAGTCGATGCGCGACATTTTGGATTGGTATTGGATTGCTGATGGCTATGAAATCACTCTTTTGGTGGAGCGCGATGATCTAACCGATAATGTAAGCAATGACGTAACAAATGCTTGCAAAACTCGCTTTGAAGTTACAATCGAGAGAAATTTCGATGGGAGCTGGGGTTTTGAGTTTACAGATAATCTTTTCGATGGGGTTATGACATGTAAAAATTCATGTACATTTTGTTTTATGTCAATGCTTCCAAAAGGTCTCAGAGGTTCGCTCTATCTAAGAGATGACGACTATAGACTTTCTTTTTTACAAGGTAATTTTGTTACTCTTACAAATCTTGAACAGACTGACATCGATCGCATAATCGAGATGTCGATCTCTCCTTTGCATGTCTCTATTCACGCACTAGATGTTGATGTGCGTAAAACTTTAATGGGTGAAAATCACAGCTTTGGTCTGACTGCATTAAAGCAGTTGCTAGATGGTGGCATAGATCTGCATTTACAGGCGGTTTTAGTTCCATCTATCAACGATGGCGAGGTTTTAGAAGAGCTTCTTTCGTGGGCGATAATGAATGATCATGTCTTATCGATCGGACTTGTTCCACTAGGTTACACACGCTACCAAAATAAGTTTGATCATTCTTACCAAGACCCACAGCTTGCAAAAGAAGTGCTTCGTATAGCAGAAAAATATCGTCTTTACTCTAAAGAAATAAATGGAGTTGCAAAAGTTCATCCAGCTGATGAATTTTATTGCAATGCATATAAAGAAGATCTAATTGCAAATCTACCATCTACTCAAGATTACGATGATTTTCCACAATTTTATGACGGAATTGGAATGCTTAGGCTACTCGTTGATGGATGGCATGAAATTGATTGGGAGACTTTAAGAACTGATTTTAAGCAGACACACTCCAACAAAAGCTTTGCGATAGTTTGTGGTAAAGCATTAGAGCCGGTATTAAAAGAGCTGATCTTAAGCTCAAATTTGCAAGAAATTTTCTACGTTGTTGGCGTACAGAATAACTTTTTTGGTGGAAATGTTGATGTTAGTGGTCTTTTAACATTTTCAGATGTAGCTGGTGTGCTTGATCATCTGTTAGCACAAAGAGCATTTTTTGATGAGATAATCCTGCCAAATGCTATGTTTAATGATGACTCTCTCACACTCGATAACAAGACCGCCCTTGACCTAGAGCGGGCAATAGGATTGCCTGTACGCGTGGTATGCTATGAGGCGAAAGAGATCGCCGAAATTCTCTGCTAATTTGCATTAACTGAACTAGTAGATGCGAACAAAGTCTTATAAGGAGTTGTAGATGTCCCTGCCGATTGTGGCTGTTGTTGGGCGCCCTAACGTGGGTAAGTCTACTTTCGTTAATAGAATAGCTCGCACTTCAGAGGCTATAGTTCATGAACAGCGTGGGGTAACAAGAGATCGCTCCTATCACAAGGCCGACTGGAATGGTGTAGAGTTTATTTTGATAGACACAGGTGGAATTGAAATCACTGCTGATGATAGATTTCAAAAATCCATTCGTAATCAGGCCTTAATTGCTACGGATGAAGCCGATGCAATAGTTTTTATGGTTGATGGTAGAGGAGATCCAACAACCGATGATATTGAGGTTGCAAAGATCTTAAAGCGTAGCAAAACTCCGATATTTTTAGTTGTAAATAAGCTGGATAATCCACTAGATGACAGCTCTGTTTGGCCATATATGTCTTTAGGGCTTGGAACACCATATGCGGTGTCATCCGTTCATGGTCATGGTACAGGAGATCTCTTAGATGAGGTCGTAAAAGTTTTACCAGAAGATGGCGAAGATGATGATGTTGAAGCGTTAGACATAGCAATTATCGGTCGCCCAAATGCTGGTAAATCATCGCTGTTAAATAAGATGACAAATTCTGATAGGTCAATTGTCTCTGATGTCGCCGGTACTACACGCGATGCGATCGATGCACTGGTAGAACATGATGGCAAAATCTATCGTCTCATTGATACTGCTGGCATCAGAAAGAAAAGTGGCATCGTTGAAGATCTAGAATACTATGGTTTTATACGTGCGATTCGTGCTATTGAACGCGCTAAAGTTGCGATTTTATTGATAGATGGAACTTTAGGACTCACTGATCAAGACCAAAAGGTAGCTGCAATCGCAAAGGAGAAGGGATGCGCACTCATTATCTGTCCTAATAAGTGGGATATCGTTACAGATCAAGAGCAAAGAAAGCGCATTCTAGAGAAAATTGGGGACAGATTAATGTTTGTTAATTATGCTCCTGTGCAGCCGATCTCTGCTCTTACGGGTAGAAGTGTTCATCGTCTTTGGAGTATGATTGACGACGTTGAAGCGCACTACTGTCAACACATTTCTACAAGCAAGCTAAACGCGTTTTTGTCAGACATTCGCGATTTTGGATTCACAGTTATCAAGGGCAAGAAGAAACTTAAGATGAACTATGTTACTCAAACTGGCGTATGTCCTCCAACGTTTACATTTTTTGTCAATCATCCAGAGATAGTAGATGATGGATACAAACGCTTTTTAGAGAATCGCATGCGCGAGAAATTTGATCTTATTGGTACGCCTGTTCGTTTTGTGTTTAGACGTAAAGCTAAGGATTAAATATGCCAGCAGAACTTGCAATCACAATAACAATCCTAGTTGGCTTAGTTGTGGCATATCTGATAGGTGCCATTCCTAATGGCGTTATCATTGGAAAGCTATATGCCGGAGTGGATGTAAGAAAGCATGGTTCTGGCAATATAGGCACTACAAATACCTTGCGTTTAGCTGGATGGGTTCCTGGATTAATCGTTGCTGTTTTGGATATTGCAAAGGGTGTTTTGGGAACTTTAGTGATGTTTTTATGTCTACATATAGCTACAACATTTTTCCCAGATGCTTTTGGTAATTATCTTACTTACATCTCTAGTGGATGGCTTTATGACCTAGCCATGGGTCTGTCTATGTTAATTACAGTAATAGGTCATATCTATTCACCTTTTTTGCGTTTTTCTGGAGGCAAGGGAATCGCCACCTCTTTCGGAGGTTTTTTGATGGTCGTTCCATGGTGCATACTCACCTCTTTAGCCGCATTTATTGTTGGTTGTTTGATTACCAAACGTGTTTCAGTTGGGTCTTTGGCTGGCGCAATTGGATTTTTAATAGGAACTTGCACCATCTATACCTCTCATATTCCACTAATTTGTGTCTCAGTAGCTCTAACAGTTTTGGTCTTTTATGCCCACAGATCTAATTTGGTAAGGCTTGCTCATGGCGAGGAGCCAAAATTTTCGGTTGGTTCAAAAAAGACTGCGGAAAAGGCTCGTAAAGAGGAGATCGAGCAAAGCGATTCACAACATAATCATGATGACAAGCAAGCATCGTCTTCTAACCAAACATCTAAAGAATCTCGAGTTAAAAGCGAACTAAAATCTTCTTAGTATTTCTGATCTGTCTAGGGAGCTGAATAATCGATGTCTACGCTGATTTCACCCTCAATTCTTTCTGCAGACTTTATGAATTTAGAGCGTGATGTCAAGATGATTGCACAAGGTGGAGCAGATTATATCCACTTTGATGTCATGGATGGACACTTTGTTCCAAACCTTACTTTGGGTGTACCCTTTGTTAAGGCTATGAAGAAAATTTGCCCAATCCCTTTAGATGTTCATTTGATGATTTCAAATCCACTGAAGCAACTCTCATGGTATTTAGATACTGGAGCCGATCTTGTAACTGTTCATATCGAAGCATTTGATGATGCACAAGATACCCATGATGCTCTTATGCAAATCAAAGATTATGGTGCTAAATGTGGTATCTCTTTAAATCCGGAGACATCTGCAAGTGAAATTTTTCCCTTTTTGGAGATAGTCGATCTTGTTTTAGTAATGAGCGTTCATCCTGGTTTTGGTGGGCAGTCATTCATCGAAGATACTCCTCAAAAAGTTGAGGAGATATCTAATTATCGCAGCAAGATCAATGCCGACTTTGTTATAGAGGTTGATGGAGGCATAAACGAAAAGACCGCTCCGCTCGTAACTTCAAAAGGTGCGACAATTTTGGTTGCTGGAAATGCAATCTTTGGTGCTAAAGATCCTGTTGAAGCAATGGATAAGATCAGGCTCAGTGCAGATTTGGGTGCAAAATGATCGACGAAGAACTTTGTGCTCCAAATCAAGAGCGTATCTATCTTGATTATGCTGCAACTGCGCCATTGGATAGCCGCGTTTTAGATGAGATGATTCCCTATCTTAAAGATCATTTTGGAAATGCAAGTGCTCTATGCACAGAGGGCAGACAAGCTCGTGATGCTGTTGAAGCGGCTAGACATACTATTGCTAGGTGTATAGGCGTTAGAGATCCACACGAGGTGATATTTACCTCGGGTGGAACTGAATCGGACAATATGGCAGTTATCGGAATTGCCCGTGCTAGACGTCAGCGTATGTCAAAGTCTAAAGGTGTAGGCCATGTTATATGTTCTGCATTTGAGCATAAGGCTGTCTTAGAGGCGGCCTATAGTTTGAAGGCTGAAGGTATTGAGGTTACGGAAGTTTTTCCAAATAAAGATGGTTTTATTGAACCTCGATCGGTCGATGCAGCTATAAGGCCAGATACTTTGGTAGTCTCCGTTATGGCTGCAAATAATGAGATCGGCACAGTTCAACCTATCTCTGATATCGCTGAGGTAGTCCACGCACACGGTGTTCCGTTGCATGTTGATGGGGTTGCAGCATTTGGAAAAACCAATTTTATTCCCGGAAAATGTGGCGCCGATTGTGTCACGATAGCATCGCACAAGATCTGTGGGCCTCTAGGTATCGGTGCGCTATATCTTTCAAAAAAGATTCCATTTGTTCCGATCATCCATGGGGGAGGGCAACAGCGCAATAGGCGTAGCGGTACATATGATCTTGCTTCGATTGTAGGATTTGCTAAGGCTGTAGAGCTTATCGATCAAGAGATAAAAGACAAGCAGCTCTCTTCGCTAATGGAGATGAGGGACTTTTTTGTCTCCGAGATCTCTAAGATCGATGGATTTAGAGTTGTGGTGGATATACCAAAGAAAAATATCAGCCATCATATTGCGACTCTAATACCGATAGTCTCAGATCTGTTTGAATCTGAGGAGCTTGTCATGGAGTTAGATAGGCGAGGCTTTTGTGTTTCTGGAGGCTCAGCATGTACTGCGGCTCAAGCAAGCGCTAGCCATGTGTTGTTATCTATGGGAATTTCAAAGGATATCGCTTCAAGATATTTACGAATCTCATTTGGGCGTTTTACGAAGATCGAAGAGCTTAAAGCTCTTGTGGCAGCGCTAAGGGATCTATCTAGCGTAGGAGTTATTTAGATGGTTGACAAAGTTGTAGATCTAATCGATTGTCATACGCACACCTATCTGTCTGGACATGGCAAAGGAACTGTGGATGAGGTTGTTAAATCCGCTCGGGATCAAGGCCTAAAGGTCATAGCGATCACGGAGCATCTGCCTCTTCCTACAGAAGTTGATCCAAATCATGATTTTTCTATGCCATATGACGAACTAAAGTCTTATCTCACACAAATTGAAGAGTTAGCAAATACCTATCCAGACATTGAAGTAGTTCCTGGTTTTGAGGTTGACTACAGAGTTGGCTGCAAAGATTTTGTGACTCCTATGCTATCTGGAGCTAAGGTGATTTTAGGTTCAGTTCATATGCTCAAAGACAATTGGTGTTTTGATAATCCAGATGAAATTGAACTTTGGAATATGCGCGGTGCAGATGCTATTTGGGCTGAGTATTTTGAACTGTGGTTCGAAGCAGTGCAAAGTAAACTCGGATTTAACACGATGTCTCATCCAGATCTGCCAAAGAAGTTTGCAATTATGCCAAGCGAGTCTTTTGGGCTAAGCGAAAAGTACAAACAAGCAGCTAGTCTTTGTGCTGAAAATGATCTGATGGTTGAAGTTAATACCTCTGGATGGCGCTATATTGTAAAAGAGCAATATCCATCGATTGAATATTTGAAGGAATTTTGTAAAGCTAATGTTAGGTGTACAGTTGGCTCAGATGCACATGAACCATCTTTGGTTGGCAGTAGAATATATGATGCTTATGAGGTTATGCGACAAGCTGGTTATGAATGTGTGAGCTTTATTAGAGCAGACGGTGATATTCAAGATATTTCGCTTCTGTGATTTTGGAGGTTGAACCGATTGGGCGAGACACTAAAAAACACGATGTATTTTGCCGATGCAGGGGATACTATCAAAGATCTTCAAGAACTTTTATTTAGATGTTTTCCTGAGCAAAATTGCGAGCCATGGGATAATTGTGGTCTTGTGGTGGGTGACTCTACAAGGGCAGTTAAAGGTGTCGCAATTGCACTGGATCCGACTGTATGTGCAATCAAAAAGGCGGCCGATGCAGACTGTAATGTGCTTTTGACTCATCATCCTCCATATCTAGAATCACCTAAACGTATAGTTACTTTTGAATCTGGAGGAAATGAAGTTTCAGAGATCATTATGGCTGCTATCAAGTTGGACGTGGCATTAGTAGCAATGCATACAAACTTAGATAGATCTCCTCTAGCAACGCAAGCTCTAATTGATTCATTGGACCTACATTATGTAGGCGAGATCTCTGAAAGTGATGGAGAGATCCCATCTTTTGGTTGTCTTGCGGCTCCTAAGCTGAAAAGCTCTATAACACTTAATAATTTAGCCAATCAAGTACAAAGGGCATATGGAAAAGTTGCTAAAGTCTGGGGCAATCCAAATGCAATAATCAGACGAATTGCTATAGCAAATGGGTCGAGCTCCTCGCTGATGAGTGATATAGTTAAATCTAGAGCGGAATGTCTAATAACTGGTGAGATGTCATATCACACAGCATGCGAGTTGGTATCTTATGGAAGATCCGTAATCGAAGTTGGGCATGATGTTTCAGAGTTGCCTTTGCTAATGTGTCTTAGAAAGGCGATTGTAGATAATCCAGTATTTGGCAAAAAGATTGTTATGTTAAATCCAGATATTTATTGGTGGCAACCTAGGGCGGTGTAGATATGAGCGACGCTAAAGCGTTGATCAAGCTTCAAGAAATCGATCTAGATATTTTGCGAATGGCTAAGTCACTAAGTGATATGCCACAGCTTGACGCTAGAAAAAAAGTTACCGCCAAACTCCAAGAGGTTGAGGCAAAGTCTCAGCAGATCTCTGCGATGCGATCAAATAGTGAACTCGAGATGCAAAAGCTTATAGACGAGGACTCTGCTCTGGTCGAAAAAGCTAATATGCTAGAAGAGGAGATTAAAAACACAACCGATTTTAGAGTTGTCACAAATCTGACACGCGAGCTTGAGGGTATTGCTAAGCGTCGCAATAAGGTTGAATTCGATCACAATGTTTTAGCTGAACGTGTCGGTAAAATCTCTGCAGTTGAAGATCAGATAGCCGATGCATTGAAAAAACTGAATAATAAGCTATCGGCTATTGATGAGGAGATTGCAAATATCAAAGAAGAGATAGATGCAAAACTTGAAAAAGCTAAGAGCGCTCGTGCAAAGACTGAGAGTTTGATCTCGATCGATTTTATAGAGCAATATGAACGTCTAAGGAAGACGAAGAGTGGGATTGCAGTTGGAGTTTTGCAAGAAAACCATTGTTCAGTTTGTAGAGTTGAACTCCCAGAAGGAAAGCTTGTTAAGCTGCAATCTGGCCCAGAGATCAATACATGTCCACAATGTCGTAGGATATTAATCATTGAGAAGGACTAAATTTGGATGAATTAACGCTGTTTGAAGTGGGCGCTTATGTTATCAATACCGATGGTGGTAGTCGAGGAAATCCTGGACCGAGCGCCATCGGATTTTGTATTACTACGCCTGATGGGCAAAGTGTCTGCGAAGGTGGATGGCCAATAGGCAGATCGACTAATAATGAAGCAGAATATAAAGCACTTATTTGGGGATTGACCAATGCCTTAGCTACTGGAATTAGGAGTTTGAGTGCAGTTTGTGATAGCGAGCTTATGGTTAAACAAGTTTTGGGGGAGTACAGAGTAAAAAAGCCCGAACTTGCTGTTTTACACTCCAAAGTTTTAGAGCTTATCGAAGATTTTGATAATTTTTCAATCAAACATGCTCATCGTGAGCACAACAAAAGACCCGACGAGCTTGTAAATATTGCACTAGATACTAATGATAATGTTGGTAATTTTGCAGTAGGTTTTGATGAAGAGTTATCTAATAAAACTAATAAAGCTGAAATAGCCGAATCGTCTGAAATATCTGAAAAAGCTGAATCATCTGAAAAAGCTGCGGCTATTACTCAGCAATCTTTTAAAAAACCTGTTGTTTTAGTAGGCGTAACTGGCTGTATCGCTGCATATAAGGCTTGTGAGTTGGTAAGAATCTTACAAAAGGCAGGCATGGACGTTAAGGTTGTGATGACGCAAAATGCAACGCGTTTTGTTGGTCCAGCAACTTTTAGAGCCTTAACTGGGCATCCCGTTTCGATTGGTCTTTTTGATGAGGCCGGCGATCCAATCCATCACATCTCTTTGGCCAAGGAGGCTGACTGCTTTGTAATATGTCCAGCTACAGCTAACACTTTGATAAAGATAGCTACTGGCTATGCAGATGATCTTTTGTCAACAACGGCTCTTGCTACAAAGGCACCAATTGTTGTTGCTCCGGCTATGAACTGCGAAATGTGGGCAAATCAGCTCGTGCAGGATGCAATTGAAAAGCTACGTGAGCAAAATGTAATACAAGTTGGTCCAGATAGCGGATACTTGAGCTGCGGTGATGAGGGCGCAGGAAGAATGTCTGATCCTCATGAAATTGCTGCAGCCGTGCTACAAGTTGTTCCACAGATACAAGGAGAGCTTGCTGGTAAAAAGGTTTTACTAACGAGTGGTTCTACTCACGAGCCAATAGATCCTGTGCGCTATATTGCAAATAGATCGAGTGGACTTTCTGGAAAGTTAATAGCACAGGAGCTAAGTAGACGTGGTGCACAAGTTGTTTTTGTGAGTGGAAAAGCGAGTGCTGGATATCCTATAGGAGCTGGAATCGAAGTCGTTAAGGTTCAAAATGCTTCTGAGATGTACGAGGCGGCAAAAAAGGTTTTTGATGACGTAGATGCCGCAATATTTTGTGCAGCTGTAGCAGATTATAAGGTAAAAAATCAAAGAACAAACAAGATTAAAAAATCTGACAATCAAAAGTTGCCACCAATTTTGGAACTCGAAGAGAATCCAGATATTTTAGCTAGTCTTGCAGCAACGAAAAAAGATCAGTTTGTAGTTGGTTTTGCTGCTGAGACCGTGGACATAGTTGAGTATGCCAAGCAAAAGCTGCTTTCAAAAAACGCAGATTTGATCGTTGCAAATGATGTGGGCGACCCGTCGATTGGTTTTGAAAGTCAAGATAATAATGTTTGGCTAATTACTAGCAACACGCAGACGCAGACAGGTGTTATCTCAAAAGAACTAGAGGCAAAGATTATAGTTGATGAGGTTCAGCGAGCGATCAATTAATCTAGTAGAACTTTTTGGATATAGAATCCTAATTATTTAAGGAAGCTTATATGGATGAAAAGACAGATCTAAAAAATGGTGTTTTGCCGCAATATATTAAGGCACAAAGTGAGCAGGAGATAAAAGATCTCTCTGAATTTGCTGACAAGGTTTATCACGAGTATTTTGTGAGCACTGGAATTGTCTCCAAAGAGCAGGTCGACTATATGGTCGATATGATGTTGAGTCCCAAGGCGATTGCTAAAAGCATAGATGAGGGCTATGAGTTCTATCTATTTGGAGATCAAAAAGACCCGATTGCATTTTGTGCTATTCGAAATTCCAAAAATGATATGTTTTTAAGTAAGCTCTATGTGCGAAGCGATATACGAGGTGCAGGTTTGGGGAGAGCTATTCTTGGATTTTTGCGTGAGATTTGTGAGAAGAATAACCTGTCATCGATTTGGCTTACTTGCAATAAGGAAAATGCTGGATCACTTGCATTTTATGACAAAATGGGATTTATTATCGAAGATTCCAAGACAGTTGATATCGGCAATGGATATGTGATGGATGATCACTATTTGCGTGTGTTTATAAACGCTGATACCAAGTTTTAAATTAGTTTACGCACGTGATTATGTGCGAAGATCTACATATTATCGACTGCATATAGATTTTTAGATGTGGGGCTTTTTGCATATTGAACCGGATATCACAACACAAGGAGCAGATATGAGCTCTGAAGTTAATAAAGAAAAAGAGCCTAAACTTCCCAGTCTTAACCTTGGAGCTTTGTTCATGCCAGCTCTTTGGGGTCCGGCACATGGATTTTGGATAACAATCCTTTTCTATCCTCTTTGGGTATTTGTAGACTCTTCGATCATGTCTGCTGTAACACAGGGAGGTTTTGCAATTATCCTCGCTATAATCTGTACGGCTGGCACTATAGGCTTTACTATCTTTTTTGCGTTTACATCTACAAAACCAGCCTACGAAAGAGTCAAGGACAGATATAGCCTAGCTCAATATTTAAAACGTGAGAAAATTTGGGCAATTGTCTGTGCACTTGTGACTGTTGTTATGTTAGTTTTGGCTACTATCTATAACCTTTGGCAACTAGGCGTACTATAAAAAGAGGCTATTTGTTTAGTTTTCCTATTTTCCAATATCTGTTGATGGACAAATATCTGCCAAAAAGCATTCTTGACACTTTGGTCTTCTTGAGTCACAAATCTCTCTACCTAGAGCAATCCATCTCTTGTTTATATACTTCCATTCTTCTTGGGGGAAAAGTTCGAGCAAATCCTGTTCAACTTTCGAAGGATCTTCGTGTACAGAGAAGCCAAGACGTCTAGCAACTCTTCCAACATGAGTATCAACTGCGACACCTTTAGCAATTCCAAATGCATCATTTAAAACTACATTGGCGGTTTTACGTCCAACTCCAGGAAGTTTTTGAAGTTCATCTATATCAGAAGGAACTTCACCGTCAAATTCGCTTAGTAGCATAGCGGCACAATCGATGCATCTTTGAGCCTTTGTTTTGTAAAAGCCAAGTGAATGGATGACCTCTTGCACCTCTTCAACATCTGCTTCAGATAGCTCCTTAGGATCAGGCCAACGTTTAAAGAGTTCTGGAGTCACCTTGTTTACAGCCTTATCAGTTGTTTGCGCAGAGAGCAATACGGCGATTAATAATTGAAATTCATTTTCAAAGTTAAGATAGCCTGAGCTGCCGGGATAGTGTTCGGCCATACGCTGCGAGACAATCTGAGCCCGCTCTTTTAATCTAGCTTTGCTTTCACGCCGTTTTCTTTTGATAGTTTTTTTGCTATCAGACTCCACAGATCTCCTTCAAATATTTGAACGCTTCGCAGCGCTCAAAAATCATTTTCTCCTATACAAAACTATAATGTAAAAGTAAAAATAGTGCTTTTTGCTACCGTACAATAACTTTATTATTTGCAAGTTCATACTGATATTTAAATAGGACGAAACTTTTCACTTCTGCGCATCCCCCCAGAGTGGGTGGTAAGTTCGAGAAGTTACCTATTTAAAGGAGGATAAACAGAGAAGATGCTCATAGATTTGTTGTCAGAGAGGTTAAAGAAATCTCGCGAGGTTAGCAATTTGATCTCTGAGCTCAATTGTTGTGAAAATCCAGTTTTTGCTGCTCCTCCTTCTTCTAGATCTCTTTTGATCGCCTCACTTTTTAGACAAAAACCGCGGCCTATGCTAGTTGTAATGGCTGGTGAAGATGCAGCAAGGCGTTTTGCTCTTGGTCTTAGCTTCTATCTTGGTCAAGATGTCGTACTTCATTTTCCGTTTGATTCAAAAAAGCCTTGGTCTAAAACTGAGAGCGATCCAGTCATTGTTGGAAAACGTCTTAGAGCTCTTAGTGCACTTTCAAATGGCGAACATGTTATCGTTGTAGCCTGTGTTAGGTCTTTAATGACGCTTTATCCGCCAAAAGAGCGTATGTTGCTCACACCTTTAGCTTTTACAAAAGGTAGACAACTTGATGAGCTCGAGTACGAAGATGTTTCTGAAAAGCTAACTTCATTGGGCTATGCAAGGCAAGAATTAGCAACAGAGCACGCAACATATGCAATTCATGGTGATGTTGTAGATATCTATGGCGCTGATTCACCCTGTCCATATCGTATTGAGTTTTTTGGCGATGAGATCGACAGAATAAGAAAGATTGTCCTATCAACAGGACAGACTATCAGCGATTTAGATAGTGTGACTATCTATCCTGCGCGCGAGAGTATTGTGGATAAATCTGACATAAAGCGCGCAAAAGCAAAGCTGGCTAGTGCGGGGCTTTTGACATATGAGATAGAGGCCGATCTTAATGCGATCTTAGATTTTGGAATCCATGGATCTCAGATGCAATATGCTCCATTTTTGTTCGAACACATGTCTGCTCCTATGGAATTTATGAATAAGGATGTTTTGACGATTTTGGTCGAACCCAGATCGCTTTTTGGTGATTCTACGCGTTATAGAGAGGAACTTGAATCTCAAGCAAGTGAGGTGAAGGCGTCTTTAGAGGGGCTTTATCTGTCGCCATCTAACATGCGTTTTGACACTACGCAGACGCTATCGATTCTTTCTTTGATGAAGCAGGGTGCGTTTTTAAGTGGTTCGCTTGATGCTAAAAGAGCAGATAATCCTATCAATCCAGAGCGTATGGTCGCACAGGTGCGTGGGCTTTTAGCTAAGAAGACCATGGTAGTTATGGGTATAGCAGATAGGCGTATTCGCCAAGAGGCTATGCTTGAGCTTACAGAAGGACATATTCCAATAAAGCTCTTAGTCGATGATGATGAACTAGAAGAAGATATCGTCAATATCTCAGAAGATCCCATCTCTATCCCGCTCATTATTCCATCAGCGCATCTCGCTATTTTAGGAGGGGGAGATGAGCTTACTGGCATAGCAGAAAGCCCAGGAGGGCAAGTTGGTCGCCAAACTCAGTTTTCTTTGCCGTTTAAACCTGGCGACTACGTTGTCCATCTCAAGTATGGTGTCGCGCTTTTCGCTGATATAACCCGTCAAGAGGTCGATGGGCTTTGGAGAGATTATCTGATCTTAGAATATGCTGCTGGCGATAAGCTTTTTATTCCAGTTGAGCAGATTGGAAAGATTACAAAATATGTTGGTGCAAAGGGAGTGGAGCCAAAACTAACAAGGCTAAACACCAACGACTGGTCGCATGCAAGGCGAAAGGCCTCTAAGGATGCTAAGAAACTTGCCTTCGATTTAGTGGATCTTTATGTGAGACGTTCATCTGTCAAAGGCCATGCATATCCAAAAGATACTGAGATGCAGCTTCAGATGGAATCTATGTTTCCTTATGAAGAGACATCTGATCAAGCCAAGGCTATAGCTGATGTTAAGGCAGATATGGAATCAAGCCGTCCGATGGATAGGCTGATATGTGGAGATGTCGGTTTTGGTAAGACTGAAGTTGCAATTAGAGCAGCGTTTAAAGCAGTCCAAGATGGTATGCAGGTAATGGTCTTGTGTCCAACTACCATTTTGGCACAACAGCACTACACAACATTTTCTAAGAGATTCGAACCATTTCCAGTGACTGTAGAGATTCTTTCGCGATTTAGAACTCCACCACAGCAACGCAAAGCTCTTGAAGGATTTTCAGAGGGCAAGGTTGATGTGTTGGTTGGAACTCACCGACTACTTTCGCGTGATGTCTCTCCAAAGTCGCTTGGATTAGTCATCATCGATGAAGAACAACGCTTTGGCGTAAGACACAAAGAGCAGCTTAAAAATCTAAGAGAACAAATTGATGTTTTAGCTCTAACTGCCACGCCTATTCCAAGGACATTGCAGATGTCGTTAGGTGGCGTTAGAGATATGTCTGTCATTAATACTGCTCCATTACACAGAATTCCTGTTGAAGTATATGTTGGCGAGTGGGATTCTGATCTGATTTCGGGTGCTATTAGACGCGAGATCGAACGCGGCGGGCAGGTCTATTATGTCTCTACTCGAATTGCAAATATGGAAGATGCCATCACTGCAATTACTGAGGCGGTACCAGAAGCTAGGGTCGGTTTTGCGCACGGCAAAATGGGAGAGACTGCCTTAGAAAAGGTGATGGAATCATTTGCGGCAGGTGAAATAGATGTCTTAGTCTCGACGACCATTGTTGAATCTGGTATAGATAATCCTCGCACAAACACGCTCATCATTGACGATTCCCATATGCTTGGACTTTCACAACTATATCAGCTAAAAGGACGTGTTGGGCGCTCTCATGTTCAGGCCTATGCATACTTTATGTTCCCAAAGGATATTCCACTTACTCAAGAAGCGGTTGAGCGACTTGTTGCTATAAAAGAAAACCAAGAACTCGGTAGCGGCATAAAGATCGCTATGCGAGATCTTGAAATTCGAGGCGCTGGCTCACTTTTAGGAGCTGAACAGTCTGGAAATATCTCAGCGATTGGATTTGAAGCATTTATGTCGCTTTTATCTGAATATGTTGATGAGGCCAGGGGTACACAAACATCTCACTCAATAAGTGATACTGTGGTAGATGTTCCAGTAGAGATATATCTTCCCGAAGATTATGTGGAACTAACAGAGGAGAGAGTTGCAATATATCGAGACATTGCGATGGCTCGCGATAAAGACGAAATTCAAAAGATAGCTATTAATTTAGAGAATGAGTATGGTCCTTTGCCTTTTGAGGCTCAAAACTTGATCGACCGAGCTCTTCTGCAAGCAGATATAGTCACTATTGGAGCTGAACGTCTTGTATTAAATGACTCAAAGATCACAATCGATCCTGTAAAGCTTGACACGCGTCAAGCAGTTGCAGCAAAAAAAGCAGGGGCTACATACTTTACAAAGACGCATAAGCTTACACTACGTGTTCCTGAAAGCAGTTCACCACTTTCATATACGCTTGAATGTCTTGAGAGTATCATCAATGCAAAAGGAGAAGCTTAAACGATGGTAAATGAGCAGACTTATCTAGATGTTCCTGAAAAGCCAGATACTATTGGCGGGCGTTTTGAAAAATTTGTCGAAATAATTGCTGCACTGCGTAGTGAAAACGGTTGCCCTTGGGATAGGGAACAGACTCATCTCTCTATCTCTCGCAATATGATTGAAGAGGCTTATGAAGCGGTAAGTGCAATTGAATCTAACGATAGCGATTCCATAAAGGAAGAACTTGGGGATGTGTTACTAGAAGTTGTCTTACAAGCTCAGATTGCAGATGATGAGGACGAATTTGACATAAATGGTGTCTTGGATGGGATCATCGCAAAGATGATCAGACGACATCCTCATGTGTTTGGATATGAAGCGTCTTTTGATGCAGCGAACTTGACTAGCGAAGAGCGCAGACAGATCAAGGATGTTTCTAGTGCCGGGGATGTCGAGCAAGTTTGGGCGATGATCAAAAAGCATGAGAAAGCTCAAAAAAGGCGTAGAAAAGAGATGCTGGCTACTAAAGAAGGTAAAAAACTTCCACAAAGAAGTATTTTGGATGATGTTAGTAGTTCTTGTGCTGCCTTAATGCAAGCCCAGGATATTTCGAAAAAGGTAGTTTCGCTTGGCTTTGAATGGGAAAGTGTCGATGATGTTTGGAAAAAAGTCTATGAAGAGATAGACGAGTATAAACAGGCTATCAAGAGCGTGCGATCTTGTGACGCAAAAGGCGAGGTTAAAAGTCACGACTTGCAGATCCAAAGTCACAACTCGCAAGACTATGGAGAAAGCCATTTCCAAACTGAAGCGCAAGGGGATTCTTTGGACAGTGAAACACAAAGTACTCAAGATCTTAAAGAGCAGGCCGAGCTTGAATTTGGAGATGTCTTATTTACGTTAGTCAATGTTGCTAGAAAAGATGGAATAGATGCAGAAAGTGCTCTTAGAGCCTCATGCAATAAATTTAGAAAACGCTGGGCAAAAATGGAGCAATTCGCTCGAGAAGAAAATAGGCATATAGATTCGTATGACATAGGTGAATTAGATACTTTGTGGAATAGAGCAAAACACGATCTTGGTTAGTTATATCGTTGATAAGCGACATCAAATCAATTTGCTTAGCAGAATACAAAAACCATCGTTTGTTATTGGGTGTCTAAAATATTAATGCGTATAAAGATTTTATTACCGTGTTAAGTGCTATAAGATAAAAGATATTATTTCAGATTAAAAAGCATCATCATTTTTAGATCTTGTAGCTACAAAAAATTGTTAATTTGTGAATCATGCGAGGAAATAAATGACATTTAAGCAATATCTTGCTGAAAATGCGGGGGCTATCGAGGGGTTTTTCGACGAGTTTTTTGCTGGGGAAACCAATAGCGAGATTCGAAAATATCTCTACGATCCTCTTTGGAAATATACATCAAATGCTGGTAAACGTCATAGGCCTCTAATCTGTCTTTTGGCATGTAAGGCTGTTGGTGGAGATCCAGCCAAGGCGATCTCCTCTGCAGCTGCAATTGAGCATTTTCATACTGCCGCATTGATTCATGATGATATTGCAGACGAATCGGTTCTCAGGCGCGGAAAGCCATGTCTGCATATCCAAGAGGGGATTGGTCTTGCAATTAATGCTGGAGATTTAGCGCTCTCGTCTGTTATGGCAAGTGTTGTTCGAGATTCCAGCTTGGAAGATAGTATTAAACTACGCATTGTCGGTGAGCTTGTTGATATGGACGAAGTTACAATCGAGGGTCAAGCTCTAGATATCGGCTGGGCGAGAGATCATCGCTACGATATTACAGTAGATGATTATATTTTGATGGCAAATTGTAAAACTGCATTTTATTCAGGAGCAGTCCCTCTAGCTGTCGGCGCAATCGTTGGTGGAGGAACAGAGGATCAGATATCGGGTCTGAGGCAATTTGGCATGCTCACAGGACTAGCTTTTCAAATTCAAGATGACCTGCTCAATCTTTTTGGAGATAAAGAGCTTTTAGGTAAGGACTTTAGAAGCGACATAGTTGAGGGCAAACGTACATATTCTGTTGCTCATGCTTTAAGTAATTCCCCAATGCGCGATGAGCTCATTGCTATTTTGGATGCAAAGACAACCGAGGAAAGTGATCTCAATAGGGCTGTTGAGATCATGATTGAGAGTGGTTCAATCGATGCAGCAAAGGATCAAGCTAAAAAACTTATCGATGAGGCAAAAGCATTGCTTGCTGGTATTGATTTGGTAGATGAACCTAAAGAGATACTTTTATCTATGGCCGACTTCTTTGTAGAACGTGTTGAGTGATAACCTATGGAAACTATTGGTTTAAATAGTACGGGTGCGGCTGTAGAGGATGTCCAGAGGCGTCTCATTAAACTGGGATATTACCTTGGAGAAAATCCAACAGATGGCATTTATGGAAAACTCACAGCAAATGCTGTACGTGATTTCAGACAGATCAAGGGCCTAATCGACGGCGACGAGATCGATGCTATTGTTTGGGCTGCTTTGGTAGATGCTACATTTGAATTGGGAGATAGAACTCTCTACCTTAGGATGCCATATTTTCATGGAAATGATGTAGCCCAGCTTCAGCACGCTTTAGGAATTTTAGGATTTGCCTGTGGTCCAGAAGATGGTATTTTTGGTGCTTATACAGAAAAAGCAGTTCGTGATTTTCAACTAAATATGGGAATTGAGCCAGATGGCATTGTTGGAATTGCAACATTTGATGCAATTGAGAGGCTGCGTTGGGCTTATCGCGATAAAAATCCTGTCGATCCTAATCAGGTGACATCTTCATTTGCTCGTGCTGCGGAGGTTTTGGAAGCTAATCATATCTGTGTCTATGGAGTTAACTTCGCTACACGACAAATTGCTGCAAGGATTGCCAACCTTGCGATCGCAACTACCAACTCCTCTAAATTAGTTAGCGCCGATTCTCTTTCTGGAGTTCCTTCTGCACAAACAATACTCGTTGAAATTAGGTCGGATAATTATCGAAATAATTATCAAGGACCAGAAAGTGCGCCAGTTGTTGTTTTTGAGACACCAAATGAGCTCAATACACGTTTAAAGCTTGCAATTTCATCGCTCAAAAGCTCTCCAAAGCGCGTTGTTGTAAAAATTTCGCCGCTTTTTGATATCTCTGAGCAACAATTGGTTCAAGAATGTGATTTAATTGATTCGCATTTAATTCAGAGTCAGCGAAATGAAATACAACATTATGCTATTTTGATTTTAGATGCTATTTGTTATGCATTTGATAAATAGGCTGTCGGGCTAAAGGGAGGAAAAATGACTATTTATCAACCATCACCTACTGTTCCTATAGGCTTTCATAAAGCATTTTTTTATGTTTTATTACCTATTGGAATAATCGTACAGCTCTTCGGGTTTTTCAATGTTTCTGTTTACCTGGGTGCGTTTGGAATTATTCTTAACCTTGCAGTTATAGGCCTCATGATAGCTACATTTGTTGGCTTTTTTAAGTGGACTAGCTGGTCATATACTACGTTGTTTATTTTGCTTATCGTTGAGCTAATTGCAGGTGTAATATTACTCATTTTGCTAATCTATCTAGCTTCTCTCGGTAGATATATTTTTGCTGCACTAAGCTATTTAGGTGTAGGAGATATCATCTATTCAAGCATTGCTTTGCTGGTCATATCATCGATTGTACAGATTGGCATGTCAATTTTTTGCCTTGTCTACTACAGCAGAAGAAAGCTTTTGTTTAAGGGCAACCCAAACATGTATCAGATTATTCACCCAATGGGTCAAGTTTATGGTCAACAAAACTATGGTCGCCAAAACTATGGTCGCCAAGCCTATGGCAACCCACAGCCACAGCCTAGACCAGTGTCAACTTCAGACCCAAATGCTTCTACTGCTCCACAGGCACAAGCAAAAAGATTTTGCACACGTTGTGGTTCTAAAATTGAGCAAGATTCGAAGTTCTGTCCAAAATGCGGTAATTCTTTGTAGAGAAATGTTTTTAACATTGCCCATATGCATTTTAAATAGTGTGTCACATGCTGCTTTGTGACATATACAATCTTTGTTGTATATAAAATGGGTCGAGGCGATTCACACCAGATCTCCTCGGCCTTTTATTTTGGGGTATTTTATATGATTTATGTTTACCTACGCATATGGAGGTAAGTCATGAAGATCGGAATTGGCATCGATACCGGCGGAACTTACACCGACGTTGTGGCATACGATTACGATACTTTAGAGGTTATTACTAAGAATAAAACTCTAACAACGAAAGAAGATTTAACTCTTTGCATTGAGAGATCGCTTGATTTTTTGGGATCAGAGATTTTAGGCCGTGCAACATCAATCTCTCTTTCGACCACTTTGGCAACAAATGCTTGTGTTGAAGGCCGTGGTGGTAGAGCTAAGCTTGTCTTGATGGGTTTAACGCAAGTCATGGCTGATCGGATCGATATGAAGTCAAAGTACGGAATCGATCCAGTGGATCTTTTGTGTCTAGATACAAAAGGATCATTTGATGGCTCGGTTATTGATGAGCCAGATTGGGAGCAAGTCATAGCTGACAACCAAGCATTTTTTTCTGATGCTCAATCTATTGCAATATCTGAAGTTAATGCGTTAAGAAATAATGCCTTGGCTGAGAAGAATGCTCGCAATTTTTTGAGTGAAAAATTAGATGTTCCAATTGTTATTGCAAGTGACTTGGCAAGTGAGCTTAACTTTATTGAACGTGGGGCTACTGCTCTTTTAAATGCGAGGCTTTTGCCGGTTATCTCAAAATTTGTCGAGGCTGTTAGTGAGGTTTTAGAAAAGCGCGGTTTGGATATTCCGGTCATGATTTTGAGAAGTGATGGCAGTTTGATGTCAAAGTCGCTTTCTAGAGAGCGCCCCGTGGAGACTATTTTGAGTGGGCCTGCCGCAAGTGTTATCGGTGGTAAGGGGATATCAACATGTGATCGCTCTATGATTATCGATATCGGCGGAACCACAACAGATATCTCCATCGTTGAAGATGGAAAGCCAGCGATGACCGACTCCATCAAGATAGGTGGCTGGAGGACTCAAGTTCGAGGTGTGTTTATTGACACCTATGGTTTGGGCGGAGATAGTCGTGTTTGGATCGACGACGGAAAGCTCATTATGAGCACAAAGCGTGTTGTCCCATTATGCATTCTTGCAAGCCATGAGCCACGTATTATTCAAAGTCTCGAGACGTTAAGAGAAGATCAGCGTAAGACTGTTCAACCATTACACGAGTTTTTATATATCGTCAATCACCCAGAGAGCCTAGATGGTTTTTCTGAGAATGAAAAGAGGATTATCTCTCTACTCGAAAATGGTCCAATAATGATTGGTAATGAACGTTTTGATCCCTATACAATGAAGCCTGATCGTCTGGAAGATGAGGGAATTATCATGCGCTGCGGAATTACTCCTACTGATATCATGCATATTAAAGGAGACTTTGAGCGCTTTGATGCATATGCTTCGAAGTTAGCGCTTAGATATTTTGCGAAGAACCTTTATATGGTCAAGACCGAATCTGATATTGAGCAAGCTATTTCTAAGATTTGTGACCAGATCTATACGATGGCTAAAAAGCGACTTTATAAGTGCATTATGTATACCCTTGCTGAGTATCTCTATCCATCTATCTCTAACAATGGTATAAGCGTAGATCTCGATAAGCTTATCGATGAAAAGTGGGATAGGGCAGTCTCTGGAGATCGAACTCGCAGGATGCTCGAGATAGATTTTGCCGTCGATACAACTCTTGTTGGCATTGGCGCACCGACTCATGTTTTATTACCCGATGTTGCAAAGGTTATGGGAGTTCCCTGCGTAATTCCACAAAATGCTGAAGTTGCAAATGCTATTGGAACTGCAATCGCTGATATCTCTGCAAAGGTTACGGTTGATGTTTCAACTAAGTATGATGCGGGCGGACTCGCAGGATTTGTCGTTCATGCGCAGGATGAGAACAAGTTCTTTGAAGATCAAGAGAGTGCTATTTCATGCGCTATTGAAGAGGCCAAGCAACAAGCTATCGAAGAAGCTAGGGTCAGAGGAGCTCTAGGAGAGCTAAAGATTGCCACTGAAGTTGAAATCAAAGAGGCAGATACGATCTATGGAGATATTCTCAAACTTGGCATCAAAGTCTATGGCTATGCAACTGGCAGAATCAGCGATTAACAAGTTGCTTTAAAAAGCTTTCTTGCAAAGCGATCTACATAATAGGCGATTGTAGCTCCTACAGTTGATCCCGCAAGATCTACTATCCAATCGATGATGTCAGTGTATCTTCCTGGTACAAAGTATTGATGAATTTCGTCTGTTATTCCATAAGCAGATGAAATTACTAAGGCAACTACAATCAAGAAAGTTTTGGATCGTTTTGGTCTTGATATTGCTAATACGATCATTCCGGATAGAAGCGCATATTCACAAAAATGTGCAATAGTTGTCATAATTCCTAGATTTGACGGCAGATCGCTTCCTGGAATTGATGACACGTAGAAAATTAACGCAGCAAACGCAATAGAAGCACAAGTAAAGATCTTATTGGCAAGATCAGCTTTTCTATCT
>CAZLCK010000008.1:7245-40109 GCA_964558235.1 uncultured Coriobacteriaceae bacterium | reverse complement strand
ATGTTGGCGTTTAAATTGGGAGCGCCCAAAGAGTAGTCGATCGTGATTCTCTTTCCACAAGCATGCTCTAGAGCATCCGTAATATCTTTACTGATAACCGGATCATTTAATAAATTAAGCGCAATGCCAGAGTCTGGTGGCAACTCGATAATCACCATCTCGTTTTGAGTATCCCAATGTGGCCGCGATCCGCCAAGAAGACTTCCAAGCATCTTATGCTGTCTCATAACTTCGTTTAGAGCTGCATCCCAAATTCGCCTTAAGCTAGCCGGGTTTGATAGCAAAGCTATCGCATCACGGCCATCAGTTTGAGGCTGATCTTGTAAAGAAGTTTGAGTTTCAGATGATCTATCAACACCTATAGTCTGCGCTTGCGTCTTCTTATGCGCTTGCGCTTGTTGCTGCGCCTGGGGCTGTGGCTGCACTTGTGGCTGCATCTGCGCCTGTGATTGCGCTTGCATAGAAGCAGCAGAATCGCCACCAGCTAAGGCGGTCTCAAGCTGATCAATTCGAGCAGAGAGTGCCTCAAGCGTCAAAGTTCCACCAGATCTAGCCATTCTAGTTAAGGCAACTTCGAGCGAAAGCCTAGCATCAGAGGCACGACGAAGCTCGTTTGAAAGATTTCCCAAAGTAATCAGTATGTCGCTAATCCTGTCAGCCGAACCCAAAGCACTGACCTGATCTTTCATCTCAGAAAGATATTGATTATCTAAATCTTCAGAGATTAAAGTTCCACCAAAAGATAGCGCAAGCAGATCACGCGCATATGAGATCATATCCATGGTGATCTGCGCAATATCAATTCCTGTCGCACAAACTTCTTCGACCCACCTAAAACATCCAACTAAGTCGCAATTTGCAATGCATGTAAAGACATCTACTAATTTTTTCTCATCGATATTGCCAAACATGTTTTCGGCAGCCGCAAGCGTGATATTGCCATTTCCAAATACAACAACCTGTTCCAAGGCGGTGATTGCATCGCGCATTCCACCGTGTGCCTGCCTCGCAATTAGCTCAATTGCATCATTGTCGTACGAAAAATTTTCACTATCGCATATCTGAAGCAAGCATCTTTCGATCTCTTCGCAGGTTAGGCTTCTAAAATCAAACCTTTGGCATCTAGAGATAATTGTTGCAGGAACTTTTTGAGGATCTGTAGTACACAAGATAAAAACTACATGATCTGGTGGCTCTTCAAGTGTTTTCAACAAAGCATTAAAAGCCGCCGTTGAAAGCATGTGAACCTCATCGATAATATAAACTTTATAACTACCTCGCGTAGGAGAAAATGCAACACGAGAGATAATCTCCTCGCGCACATTATCTACACCCGTTCTAGAAGCAGCATCGAGTTCATAGACATCTGGATAGGTTCCCTGCGCAATCTGAACACAACCATCGCATATACCACACGGATTGGCTGTTGGAGCCTTTTCGCACAGAAGAGCTTTAGCTAAAAGGCGTGCAGTCGTCGTTTTTCCAGTCCCTCTTGGTCCACAAAACAAATAGGCATGCGAGACCCTATTTGAGGCCAGCGCATTCTTTAAGGTTTGCTCAATATGCTCCTGGCCAACAACATCATCAAAATATTGAGGTCTGTACTTGCGATATAGCGACTGACTAGACATCTGATATCTTCTTGTCTTCCTCTATCTCTTTACTAGAGGAATCTGTGTTCGAGGACTCTTTGTTTTTTCTACTACTAATCTTAAGTTTAATCGCTCCGCCGACAGCTGGGATAAGTGAAATTACAACAATTCCTATAATGACTAACTCAAAATGCTCTTGAACAAACGGAACGCCGCCGAAAAAATATCCAAGCAGAGTAAATATTGTTACCCATAAAACGCCGCCAATCACATTAAAAAATGTAAAACGCGGAAAGGACATTTTTCCAATACCTGCAACAAATGGGGCAATAGTGCGAATGATCGGGAAAAACCTTGTTAAAACAACGGCTAGCATTCCATATTTATCAAAAAATTTCTGGGACTCATCGATACGCTCTGGAGTAAGAGCTTTGATTTTTCCAGAATCGACTATAAGTTTTCCAAATCCTCGGCCTATCCAATAGTTAGATGTATTGCCCAAAATTGCTGCAATGCAAAGCAAAATAAGTAGGGCAAAAATATTTAGGCCTCCACCATCAGCTGCAAAAATTCCCGCAGTAAATAGAAGCGAGTCGCCAGGCAAAAACGGCATTATTACAAGGCCAGTTTCAATAAAAATAATTATAAAAAGGGGAATATAAACCCAGATAGGACCTAAAGTATTAATCCAATCTGCAATAAAATTTCTTGGATCTGAAAGTAAGTCAATAAGAACTTGGACAAAATCCATTCTTTACTACACCTTTAAATTAAGTGTGCCGAGTAGACCCGGACGCTCATCAGGGGCTGCTTATGGCTGCTTCCTCCCGGACCTGACCAGGTTCGCAGCATGATGCCGTCCGAGCCCACACGGCACACTCCTGTCAATATTGCTCTGCTTTTTTTCTAGCAGTTTAACTGCTTATGTAAATGCGAAACACTAAAACGCAAAGCAAATCCGACTTCATCTGACAAATAATAAAATGCGAGAATTTTTACTTAAAGCTTTGCTCTAGTTCTCAAAAGGTGGAGTAAAGAGCTTTTCGTTACTCTCCGCATCAGTTAGTTCAACCATTCCAGTCAAAACATCGGCATATTGATAAGACTGCCTAGTGATACGTCCTCTTTTTCCATGAACTTCCAAAATAAAGAGTGAAGGATGTGCCTGTGTGAGAATCCCTTCACAATCTACAATTTTGGATCTCCCCATATTTGCACGAACTTTGATTTTGCGTCCTTCATGAGAAGCAACTATAGAATGGATATTCTCCACAAGCATTGCTTGTTGTGCAATTTCCATAAACACCTCCGAGTGATCGAAACCACATTATAATGCCAAACATCCTATTTCAAAAGTAGCCTCTCGAGGGGCGCACCGATTATTTCGAGAAGTGCCTTTCCTAGCTCAATATATGATTCAACGGAGAGATTTTCACCTCGTAGACTAGGGTTTATCTGAACCTTTTCAAGGGCCTTTTGGATGTCATCACGCGCAATGCCTCTAGAAGAGAGATAGGAAAACATCGAGTTTTTTATAGTCTTTCTACGTTGAGCAAAGGCCGCCTCAGCCGCAAGGCTTGCTGCGGCTATGATTGCAGCTCTATTTTGAGAATCGTTGCTGGTCGTAATGGTATCCGAAGAGCCAACTTCTTTAGTCCCCACACTGGACGAGTCAACGCCTGTTTCTTCCAAGCCAAACCCTAAATCCACTCTGTCTAGTCTAATGACAGTAGAATCCACATGTGGCGGCGGCAAAAAATTCGAACGCGAAACATTAAATGACCCGGTCGCTTTTGCCAAAAGAGCAACTTTAATGCTATATGCCCCATAATCTGGGGTCGACGGTTTTGCTGCCATTCTAGCTGCAACTTCAGATTGCACCATCACACAGATGCTTTTGATACTTGGAATGCTCTGCAATATTTTGAGCACCAATGTTGCTGCAATATTGTATGGCAGATTAGCGACTAATTTAACAGGTAGAGCAATCCCCTGCGCAGCGCATGTATGCTCAAGAATCTCTTGTGTGATATCCAAGGCATCCATCTCTAGAAGAACAAATTTTGGTATAGCCTCATCATTAACGACGGAATTGTTGCGTAGAGCAAAATCTTTCAGAGATTTTCCCTGAACAGAGCCTCTTTTGCGAAAGTTCCTAATTGCAAATGTTGTAGTCTCACTCAAAACCTCGACAAGATCATGATCATGTTCGATCGCGACAACATTTGAACCTTCGCCCAAAAGTGCGACGCTTAAAGTTCCAATACCAGGACCTATCTCTAAAACAGTCTCTCCGCTTTTGACTTCAGCAAGATCCAAAATTCTAGCAATTATGTTGTCGTCGATAAGAAAATGCTGTCCTAAAGATTTTTTTGTTTTAAGACTAAAGCGATTTAGAGTCTCTATCGTAGCCGTTGGAGAGGCTAAAAAGGATTTTGTTGGCATTATAATCCTGCTTTATTATCCTAGCTAATTGATGATCCTAACAAAGCTTCTACCAGCCTCAATTGCACGCAACGTAAACTCTTCTTGCTTAGCGCAAGCTTTTTCATTATCGCTAATCTCTTTCAAGGAAGCGTTCTCAAGCTGTTTATCATCAAATGGAATCGGAGCATCAGATGGGGCTAAATACCCGACAAAATTGTTGACCTTTTCGAGTTCAAAACCAGCGATTTGAAGCGCGCTTTTTGAAATGGTCACAATAGGCTCATGGCCATGTGGATCTCCGCCAGTTCCAACGACAAAAAGCTGTGCTGGACGCCTTTTTGGAAATGGCTGACCCAAAAGATATTTCCTAACCCAATATGGTTGGAGTCTGTCATAGAGAGCCTTTAATTGGGCAGTTGGTCCGGCAAAATAGACCGGAGCAATAACAGCAAGGCCATCACATCTATCCAAAAGTCCGATAAGCTCTAGGTAGTCATCGTCGAATTCCTTCTTGCTCTTTGAGATCTTGCCAGCAAAAACACATGTTCCTGTTTTTTCGCAAGCACCACATCCAATACATGGGTTAATGCGCTTTTCGTTAAGCAAAAACTTCTGCGTACGAAGACCTTTCTCACGTGCGCCTCTCTCGACAAGATCAACTAGAGAAACGGAAGTATGCTTTCTGGGAGAACCGCTAATCAATAGCAACATCGGAGCATCGTCCGGAACACTTTGGCGAGGAACCCCAAAGCTCTCATCATCTAAAATAGTTCTTCTTTTAACAGAAATTTTTGTTGGGTGCCTACGCTCACCTTCTCTAACGATGACCCTAGAGGCTAGCTCCTCTGTGCCTTTTTGAAAAACTTTCTCAAACTTTGTAGAGGCCTGGTCGTCTTGCTGCTCTAAGGCTGCCTCCGAAGAGCCTGTATCAGATTCTTCAACCAAATCGTCTTCGAAAGAACTTTCAGATCCGTTTGTCGAAATGGCTACGTCTGTATCTGATAGATCAACGTCATCGTTATCGCCTAAGACGACGCCAGGCTCATCTTCACTTTTTTCCAGTACGGATTCGCCAGAAATATCATCTTCAACACTGTTGCCATTATCGCCATCACTTATCACAGCATCATTGTCTTGGTTAACATCTAAATCTTTGAGATCGTTTTCCATCTATACTTTCCTCTAAAAATCAAAACTATTATGCGGATCAACCCTATAAAAACGCAGCGCATTTCTAAATAAAACGTCCAGTGCATCAGCCTCTTCTTCAGGCGTAATGCCCTTTACTTCTAAAAGTTTCTCTGTAGTAAAAAGCACATTTTCTGGAGAACAGACTGTCCCGCGCAAAGGAGCGGGTGCCATAAAGGGACTGTCGGTCTCTGTAACTATACGATTTAGTGGAGTGTGCTTAGCGCTGTCTCGAATATCCTCACCATTAGAAAATGTCAGCGCTCCACCATAAGCAACATAACAACCCAAATCTAAGAATGGTTCTAAAGTATCCCAATCAGATGTAAAACAGTGCAAAATAGCTCCTTGTTGTGGCATTCCCTGTTCATGCAAAATATCCAAGGCGTCGTCGTGAGCTTCTCGCACATGCAAAATGACAGGCTTATCCATTTCGTTAGCTAAATTCAGCTGTCGTTTAAACGATTCTTTTTGAGAGTCACGTTTTGAATTGTCGTAATGATAGTCCAAACCAATCTCACCAATAGCAGCTGTTAGAGGATGCATAGCACACCTACGGATAGCATCTACAACATGCTTATCAAAATTATCGGCTGTATGAGGATGACTACCCGCAACAACTCTACAGATTGGCAGAAGCGAAGGCGCACCCCACTTATCCAACAAAGCACTAGCCTCGCCAAGCCACTCCGCAAGCATGTCGTAAGTAAGCTGAGGATTTTCTGATGCTTCGACAACCGTCGCAATAAACATCACATTATGATATGCACAGCGAGCAAGCGAAAGCTCTGGATGCTCAAGCATATCCAAATGACAATGTGTATCGGCTAAAATTCCATCGAATGCAGGTGAAGGGACAACCTTATTCTTAGAATTTCTGAAGAGTGGGTCGAGATAAAACCCTTCGATATTATCCGCCATCTATTTTGCACCTCTAAATGATGAATTTGAAAAAGTTATTCCAAATTCAAATCGTCGACATTTAAGCGCGGAAATAGCGGGGGACACTTTGTGACAGTATTACCACCAGGTAATAGTCCCCATTTGGCTTGGTCAGCAAGCTCAATAATTTGGGTATCTTTGCCTAGACCTAAACTATCGAGCGCAATTGCAGAGGTATTTGGCATCCATGGTGAATAATAGATAGCCAAAAGCCTTATGGCCTCAAGCACGTTATAGATCACAAAAGCTAGTTCATCTGCTTTAGACTCATCCTTGGCCAAATTCCAAGGCGCCATCTCCTCGATATAGGCATTTGCGCGTGAGGAAAACCTGCTTATAGCAGCGGCCGCGCCCGAAAAATCGACATTATCAAAAGCCTGGATATACTCATCGACGATGGAATTTGCGGTTTCCTCTAAAGGATTGCCAAGTTCTTGGGTAAGCGCACAATATTTTTCAGCATCTAAAGTTGGTACCACGCCGTCAAAATATTTAACTGCCATATTGAATGCTCGTGAACAGAGATTGCCCCAAGTATTCGCCAAATCTGCGTTGTAGACTTGAACCATACGTTCCATAGAAATAGAGCCATCATTTCCAAATGGAACATCGGTTGCAAAATAATACCTATATGCATCGACACCAAAGATCTCAGCCAACTCCTCTGGAGATACCGCATTACCTTTGGACTTCGACATCTTCTCGCCCTTTACGAGTAAAAATCCGTGCGCAAAAACCTTATTTGGTAAAGGCAGCTCAGCAGCCATGAGCATTGCAGGCCAAATCACACAGTGAAAACGGATGATATCCTTACCAACAAAGTGGTACTGAACTGGCCAGCGTCTCTTAAAGTTTTCCATATCCTGCTCGTCGCCACCATAGCCAAGCGCTGTGATGTAATTTAGCAGAGCATCGATCCAGACGTAAGTAACATGCCCCTCATCAAATGGCAAAGGAACACCCCAATCGAAAGATGTGCGCGAAATCGAGAGATCCTTTAGCCCGCTTTTCACAAACGAAACTACCTCATTTCGCCTCGTGTTTGGGCAGATAAAGTCTGGGTGCTCATCGTAGTAAGTAAGCAGACGATCACCAAACTCAGAGAGCTTAAAAAACCAGTTCTCCTCACCATCGGAGTTATAGCGAAGTGGACGCTTGCACTCTGGACAACACTTTTGGCCGTCTATATCTTCGATCTCAGACTCCGTGTAATAGGTCTCTTCGTGGATACAATACCATCCTTCATAAGAGGCCTTATATAGCCAACCCTTTTCGTAGAGGTCGTTCCAAAATGCCTGAACGCCTCGCATATGCCTGTCTTCGGTTGTACGAATAAAATCATCATTACTGATGTTTAAAGATTTCCATGTCTCTTTAAATCTTGGAGCCATCTCGTCACACCATTGTTGCGCGGTCATGCCGTTTTTTTCGGCAGACTCTGCAACCTTTTGACCATGCTCATCTAGTCCCGTAAGAAAAAATACATCCTTACCATTCATTCGTTGAAAGCGAGCAAGTGTGTCGGCCGCAATCGTTGTATAGGCCGTTCCTAGATGTGGCTTGTCATTGACGTAATAGATAGGTGTTGTGATTGAATAGCTCTCTTTCATAGTCAAAGCTTTTCCCTTTCGATGGTTAAAACTCATACTGGATTATTTTACAACCCTTAAGACGCTTAGATATGCTCTTGCTAGCTATCTAGGTAAAAACCATAATTTACTAATTCAACATCCAATGAACAGCAATATTTGATCTCTACTTGTCGACCTGAGACCTACTTGCACTTGCAATTTTATATGCCAAGTCTTTTTCTACGCCCAACTCTTTTGTGAGAGATCTTGCAATCCCAGAGGCGCTTAATCTGCCATCTTTGGCCAACTCACCAGCCAGGTCCTCTGCTTTTGAAAGCAGCTCTTCTTTAGAGACTTCTTCTAAAGATACTCCGGCGGTCTCTACGATAAAAACTATCTCACCTTTTATCTCACCTTCGCGTGCCTGTAGCTCCTCGCTAATAAATGTGGCGCTTCCAACAAGATATTCTTCGTAAATCTTTGTAAGCTCGCGAGCCATGCATGCCTTTGAATCTCCAAAAATTTCTGCACAAAGCTTTGCGGTAGATCGAATCCTTTTTGGCGACTCATAAAATGCAATCAACATCTTTGCTGGAATTAACGACTCCAATAACTTTTTAGCCTCTTTTGTTTTGCGTGGTAAAAAGCCTAAAAAGATGAAGCCAGAGGATAGGTCTAATCCACTTCCAGCGATTGCAGTGGTTAGAGCACAAGCTCCTGGCAAAACAGTTACAACAAAGCCCATCTCGCGAATCGCACATACAATGTTTTGACCCGGATCGCTTATAACAGGAGTGCCCGCATCGCTAACAAGAGCAATATTTTGCCCTGAAAGAAGTCTATTAGCTATCTCATCGATGCGTTTTTGCGAAACATTTTCGTCACAGCGCTCTAAGGGTGTGGATATGCTATATCTACTAAGCAACTTTTTGGTGACACGCGTATCTTCTGCAAAGATCACATCACAGCTTTTTAAAGTATCTAGCACCCTAATGGTAATATCATCCATATTCCCTATGGGCGTTGCGCAAACATATAGAGTTCCAGGAGTTGTTCTATCCATATTAGTTATCGATGAACTCGTTTCCCCCTAAAAACGAATCTATAACATCATCTAGATAGTCCTCAGCTTGAGAGATCATATCTGGAGAGATGTGCACAGAGTTCTCCTTTGTTGGAAAGCTCTTATCTTTGACAGACTTGTTGTACTCACTAAGTGCTGCGCCCAAAAGTTCAGCACCATTGATAAAATTGTGCGAATGCTTTGGCTGGTTTTCACAAAGACCTAAAATATCTTGCAAGACTTGAACTTCTCCATCGCAGTCAGGGCCAGCACCAATACCAATCGTTGCAAACGGGAAGGTCTTGGTGATGTGTTTAGCGAGTTCGGCTGGCACGCACTCCAAAACAACAGCGCTTACACCAGCTTCGGCATATTGCTCGCAAGAGACAAATAGAGCAGCGATCTCCTCGAGATCCCTACCCTGAGCTTTGTATCCACCAAACATATTGACCGATTGGGGCGTAAGTCCCAAATGCCCTATGACAGGAATTCCACTATCGATGAGTTCAGAGATCAAAACGCAAGTCGATCGAGCTGCACCTTCGATCTTGACAGCACCCGCGCCACCTTGCGCGATGAGCTTTCCCGCATTATAAATTCCATCTTTGACCGAAGCTTGGTAGCTCATAAATGGCATATCTGCCACAACAAAAACATTCTCTGTAGCAGAGACTACTGCTCTTGTAGCGGTAATGATGTGATCTAGCGTAACAGGAAGTGTCGAGTCAAACCCGAGCATTGTCATTCCCATCGAATCACCAATTAAAATAGAATCGATCCCGCTAGAATCAACGATTTTAGCCATGGTTGAGTCATAGCAAGTAACCATAGTCACCTTTTGACGATCGCGTTTTGCATCGCTGAAAATTTGAATTGTATTGCGTTGCGTCATTTCCCATTTCCTCTCGACTAGGAATATCGCAAGTCGCTATCTGGCATAAGTTAAAAAACTTAAAATGGCCAAGCTTCTTTTGAATCCATCAGCTTATCTGTCAGCTTGCCATATATTATTTCATCTTTTGTGACAAGCTTGCCATCGGATAGCCAAAAACTAGCTAAATTGGAAGAGTCTAGATCCTTTGTTGAAACAAACTCATCTATAAAGGCTTTTTTCGACAAATACCCGTCGAAACTTTGCTCCATAATCTGTGCTAACTCCAAAATCGGAGTAACTGTAAAATCGCGTTCCAAAATCTTTGGATGAGGCAATTTTAAAAACTCAGTATCTCGAAGGATCCCTTCATAGTCTAAGAGATCGAGGTCCAAAGAACGTGGTCCATTGGAGACAGTACGCTTGCGATGAAAATCCTGCTCTATCTGTAGAAGTTTGGTGAGTACGCACTCTGACGTTAGCGTAGTTTGAACCCAACAGACAGCGTTTGCAAAGTCATCTTGATCGTCGTAATAAGCAGGCTCGCTTCTATAAATCGAGCTTGAAGCGATTAGATCAACGCCGTCTAGTGTGTTTATTGCACGAAGTGCTCCGAGGATATTATCTAGCGGAGTACCGAGATTTGAACCGAGCGCTATGATTGCACGCTTACCTGAAAGCAATGTTGGACGAGGACGAGCGGATACTTGATTGCATTGTTCATCAATGCATGCAGGCTGGGATGACCTAGCTTGCGTTTTTAGGTAAGAAGCTTGATTGCGTTGTTCATAAGCGTAGGATGCCCAAGCGGAGTTGCTTGCGAGCTGCAATGCCTGCTTTGTCTCAGCAACATCGTGAACTCTAAAAATCCTAGCCCCACCCATATATGCGATCAAAGCCGCACTTGTTGATGGAAGAACTCTTTGTGCTGCAATATCGATATCTGCAATTGTGCCCAAAGTCGCTTTTCTAGAAAAAGCAGCTAAAACAGGATAGTCCATATCGCAAAACTCTTGCATTTGCGAAAGTATCTCAAGATTATGTCTGCTATTTTTGCCAAAGCCCGGGCCTGGATCTATACAGATTCTTCTACGCTCAACTCCTGCTCTCTCCAAGCGTGATGCAGCTATCTCGAGATACCCCTTAATCTCAGCAACACTATCGCAATAATGCGGATCATTTTGCATATCCTTTGGTGTCCCGGCCATATGCATAACTATCACACCAACATCACACGATGATGCAAGATCGATCATCTCAGGATCTCTAAATCCAGAGATATCGTTGATTATCATTGCGCCAGCTTCGACACATTGCTTTGCAACCTCAGGGTGATAAGTGTCGATAGAGACCACAACTCCTTGAGCAGCCAAAGCCTCCACAATAGGTAATACACGATCGAGTTCCTGCTCAGGAGTAATGCCTTTAGCGCCTGGGCGGGTTGACTCTCCGCCAACATCGATGATGTCAGCACCTTCTGCAATCATCTGATGAGCAAATTCGATAGCCGCACTCGCACTATTATGCAAACCCCCGTCAGAAAATGAATCGGGGGTTACGTTCAAAATGCCCATAATAATCGGGCGATTTAGGATAAAGCGCTTTTTTCCGATGTCCCAAATAGGACACTTTGGCAGACTAAAACGGCTTTTGCCGCCCATGTCTATCCCATCCTTTGGTTATAGATGTGATTCATTGCCTCTGCGCGCGTGATGGAATTTGATCTAAATGAGCCTCTAACAGCACTCGTTGTCGTCTTGGTTCCAGGCTTTTTAATACCTCTCATAGACATACACATATGCTCGCACTCTAAGATGACCATAACTCCGATGGCCTCCAGTTCCTCCATCAAGGTGTCTGCGATTTGAGATGTAAGTCTCTCTTGAACCTGAGGGCGTTTTGCATAGTTGTCTACAAGTCTTCCAATTTTTGAAAGGCCACAAACCCTTCCATCCTCTCCTGGAATGTAAGCAACAGCTGCAATTCCAAAAAATGGCACAAGGTGATGCTCACACATAGAGTAGATAGGGATATCTTTAACCAAAACCATCTCCTGATGGTTTTCGTTGAACAAAACTTCAAAATATTCTCTCGGATCGCTCTCCATGCCTGCAAAAATCTCATCGCACATTCTTGCGACTCTTGCAGGAGTCTTCAAAAGACCCTCACGATCAGGATCTTCCCCAATGCCCTCTAAAAACAGACGAACCGACTGTTCAATCTTCGCATGATCCATTTTGCTTGAGACCTTTCAACCTCACTGTAGCGCCTATTAGTTTGTCTTTGTTAATCATCGATGGTCTGATCATCCTCACCAGTCCCCGGCTGGCTTAGATTATCCTCTAAGATAGTATCGTCGACCACAGTCTGGTCATCCGATATATCTGTGTCATCCAAAGGGCGACCCCCATCTTTAGGATCAGATGGTGCATAGGTGTCATTCTCTTCACGAAGACGCTTTGCAATCTCTTCAGCCTTACGCTCGCGAGGAGACTTACGAATTTCACGTCTTGCGCTGCCACTATTTTGATTATCGATAGTTTGAGCCTCGGCCAAACGATTCTTCTCCGTAAGCTCTGCCTCATGAGCAAGATATTCATCCCACTTATTATCGAGAAGCGCCTTTACCGCCTCGCCTTCGACAGTTTCGCGCTCGAGCAGGACATTTGCCATCAAGTCGAGCTGCTCACGATTTTCAGTAAGAATACGAGTAGTAACGTCATGAGCCTCTTTCATAAGGCGTGCAACCTCGGCATCGATCTTACTCGCAGTCGCCTCGGAATAATCAGGAGTTGCGCCATAATCACGACCTAAGAAGACCTCATGATTGGCCTCACCATAGACCTGTGGACCTAGAGCTTCGGTCATTCCATAGCGAGTAACCATCTGCTTAGCCATCTTTGTGGCGCGCTCGAGATCATTACTTGCTCCGGTTGTAACATCCCCCATAGCGATCTCTTCAGCAACACGACCGCCCAAAAATACTGAAAGTTCATCGATCATCTGGCTCTTAGTCGATAAGAAGTGATCCTCTTCTGGAAGTGAGAGTGTATAACCTAGCGCCTGGCCACGAGCAATAATTGAAATCTTGTGGACAGGATCAGAGTTCTCGAGCAGATGTCCTACCAAAGCGTGTCCCGACTCGTGATAGGCAATGGTCTTCTTCTCTTTTTCTGTAATAATACGACTACGCCTCTCAGGGCCAGCAATAACACGCTCGATAGCCTCATCAAGCTCAGAATTTGTAATGGTGCTCTTGTTAAAACGAGCTGCCAAAAGTGCGGCCTCATTCATAAGATTTGCAAGATCAGCACCGGTAAAGCCCGGAGTTAGCTGAGCAAGTTTTGCTAAATCCACATTTGAAGCTAGAGGTTTGCCTTTGGAGTGAACTCTTAGAATTTGCTCACGACCCTTTAGATCTGGTCTATCGACAACGATCTGCCTATCAAAACGTCCAGGGCGCAAAAGCGCTGGATCTAAGATATCTACACGGTTCGTTGCGGCGATGAGGATAACTGAGGCATGATCGTCAAATCCATCCATCTCAACTAATAGCTGATTTAGAGTCTGCTCGCGCTCATCGTGTCCTCCACCAAGACCAGCACCCCTTTGACGTCCGACTGCGTCGATCTCGTCGATGAAGATAATCGAAGGCGCTTCTTGCTTAGCCTTCTCGAATAGATCTCTAACTCTTGATGCACCAACACCAACGAACATCTCGACAAAATCAGAACCAGAAATTGAGAAGAACGGAACGTCAGCCTCACCTGCAACGGCCTTGGCAAGAAGTGTTTTACCAGTTCCTGGAGGGCCAACCAGTAAAACGCCATGAGGAATTTTTGCCCCCATCTTCTCGTATTTTTGAGGCATCGACAAAAAGTCGCGAACCTCTTCAAGCTCCTCAACCGCCTCATCGATTCCTGCAACATCAGAAAACTTAACTTTGGGCCGCTCTTCAACTGTCTTTTGGTTCTTAGTCTTCCCAAATTGCATCTGTTTATTGGACGCACCCTGCATTTGGCTCATAAAGAACCAGAAGACACCTACGATTAAGATAATTGGCAAAAATGTGGTCAAAAGCGTCAACCAAATGCTATTACCAGAGACGCTTACGTTATATGAAGTTTCAGGATGCTCAGCCATCAAGGCGTTTAGAGACTCTTCGCCCACATATGTTGAAGAAAATGTCACTTGGGCAGCTTCGGTTGCTCCTTCAGGAGTATAGGTACCTGTAACAGAGCCGGTAGAGGCATCGTAGTTGACCTCGATCGCACGGCCTTCGGTGACTGTCGTAACAAACTCGCTCGTCGAAAGCTGTTCGACTTGAGATCGATTCATACTAAAGATTTGAACGAGTAAAATCGCAATAAAAACTATAAGTATTGCTGTGTAGATTATTTTTGATTTGTTCTTTTTTGTTTCCAATTGTACTTCTCCACGCTTTTAGTGCTCATAAACTTCAGGACTTAAAACTCCAATATAAGGGAGATTTCTATATCTCTCGCTGTAATCAAGACCGTAGCCAACGAGAAATTCATCAGGGCTTTCCAATCCCAAATACTTTGGCTCAATCGCAATTTGCGATCCAACATCCTTTCGCAACAACACTGCAATCTCCACCGAATTAGGCTTTCTCGATCTTAGATTTTTTGCGAGATATTTTAAGGTAAGCCCTGTATCTAAAACATCCTCAACCAGCAAGATGTCCATTCCCTCGATGTTGCGTTCAAGATCCTTAATAATCCTGACCACACCAGAAGATTTAGCCGCGCTTCCGTAACTAGATGCGATCATGAAGTCGATTTCAACATCAACATCAAGTTTACGAATCAAATCAGACATAAAAATACAGGCGCCTTTGAGTATTCCAACGACCAACACCCTGCGACCCTTATAATCTTCATTGATACGCTCAGCTAGCTTGCTTACACAAGCATCGATTTCTTGTTCCGAATAAAGAATTCTCAAAACGTCAGGATGCATATTATTTATACGATTCTCTTTTCAAAACTATTTCAAAACTCAACTAGTTTGATAATTCTACTTGCTTACACGGTAATTGGTTGCTATAAAAATGCTCAAAACCACAAGTCTTTTGACTGACTAGCTTATCTTTTTAAAATCTTAGTCAAAAAATCTCCTACGCTGCTTGCTGTCGCGCCAATATCGCGCAGTTAACAATTACCTTTCTATCATCGTTATTAAATCTTGCTTTTCCGCCCAAAAATACGACTGAGTTTGCCCCGCCAATTTCGCGGATAAACCCGAATGCCTTATTGGTTGAATCCATATTTTCTGAATCGACCATAACTACAAGAGCATCTTTTTTGACAGCCCAAGGTCCAATCAGATAAGAGTCGACTGGCTCACAGGTTGTACAAAAAACAAGATTATCTAAACAATTATCTCCTCTTACAGCATTTTCGGTAATAATCCAGCGATTAATCTCAATATTAGTTTCAAATTTATCCTTAGAGACAAACTCTAATATTTCTACACTCATTGCCTTAAGAGCACTTGAAAGCTGCTCTGGCAGGTCCTTTTCACACGTTGCAATAATAATACGCTTGAACTCCAAAGCTTTTTGGGCAATCTGTTCATTTAGATCCGAACTATCATCGCTTGCAAAAAAAACCGGCATTTTTTGAGCATAGATCTCACGAGAAAGAGAGATATAGGCCGGTAAAGACTCCCTATTCGTCACAACGCACGTATCTCCCCAACCATTTCCGAAAGTCTTGCCTTGCTCATAGACAGCAAGACTCATCTGAGTTTTATCGCGCTTAACGATTCTCGAGATATTTTTAAATCCAGATGTCTTTAGCTCATCTTCTATTTCCAAGCCAATCTGATCTGCTCCGCCTATGATCATAATCTCACTAAGATCAATACGTTTAATCGCCTGCTCTGTGCTACTTGGAAGTGAATCTTTTCTAGTGCTGAGAGTAACTGCTTTTGAAACTCCAGCCAAAGAGGTGGCCAAAATAGAATCATCCGGAGTATCGCTTGAGACCATAATTAGCCTCTTTTGATCATCGTAATAATCTTCAGCGATCGCCACAGAGGTCGAAAACCTGTCATCGCCTCTAATTTCACCTTCTGTCTGTTTGAATGCGTCCGGACTGACCTTAGATTTCATCAATTCGATAATGGCCTGCTCAGACTCGGCAGACCCGACGCGCCCACCAATTGCTCTATAGGTGCTGCAGACCTCTTTAGCCGTACCAATTAGGCGAGTATGGCCCTTTTCAATCCAGATGGCCTTGTTACAGAGACGCTCGATTTGATCATTATTGTGCGAAACGATCAGCACCGTTACACCATGGTCTTTGATAAGCTCCGAAATACGGCGCTCACATTTTTGCTGAAACATAAAGTCGCCAACGCTCAAGACCTCATCGACTATCAAAATCTCAGGAACGATAATGGTCGCAATTGCAAAGGCGATACGAGCGACCATACCTGACGAATAATTTTTAAGAGGCATGTCGAGGAACTTCTCGATTTCGGCAAATTCGATAATCTCATCAAAATGTTCTTGTATAAACGAACGAGAATAGCCCAAAAGCGCGCCATTTAAAAAGACATTTTCGCGCGCAGTAAGATCCATATCAAAGCCAGCACCGAGCTCAATCAGAGGAGCGATCTTTCCCTTAACTTCACATGTTCCTTCAGATGGCTCTAAAACCCCAGCAACGATCTTTAACAGCGTAGATTTTCCAGAACCATTAGTTCCAAGAATGCCAAAAACATCTCCGCGCTTTACCTCAAAAGAGACATCATCAAGAGCGCGAAACTCCTTAAACATAAGCTCGCGTCGTGCAATTGCGATCACATATTCTTTGAGACTATTTAGGCGCTCATTAGCTATATTAAATATCATGGAGACATGATCTATTTTGACCATCGTTTCGAACTCTTTTTCAGATGTGGCATTATCTGTGAGCTCTGAAATTGTATCAATACCTCCTATGTAGGAGGTATTTATGGCTTCAACCATTATTTAGATCTCCTATTAAAGCTTAGTTCCTAAAGCTTAGTTCCACACTGCTCGCAAAACAAACTATCGCTTTTTGCCGAAGCTCCACAAGATGGACAGACAGACATTGCCTTGGAGTCTGTGTCTTGAGCTTGAGAGTCCCCAGAGTCAGCATGTACTTCGTAGGGCTGTGAGGCGGCTTGTGCTTGAGCTACTGTTTGAGCAGCTTGGGTCTCTTGGATTATCTCTGAAACAGATTTTCCGCATCCGCTGCAAAATGCGTCGGTTGGGCGAACCTGACCGTGGCACTTTGTGCAGATTAAAATAGCAGCAGCTATCTGGGCGCTTCTCGCCTCTTCCTCGATCTGTGCTAGCTGAGCTTCAATTGCGGCGCGCTGATCATCTAAGGCTGATATTGCATCGACAACAGACTCGCGACCCTTTAATAGCTCTGGATCGTTTTTGACGGTCTCAAAAATGCTGGCACCAAGTTGTGCCGCCAAATCTTGTCTTTGTTTATTGATGTCGTTAAGCTGAAGCTTTAGTTGCGCTTTTTTGCCTGTACGCTCTGCAGCTGCAGTTCCCTTATTTATAGTCGAGGAAATGCTATCGAGTATTCCCATTTTTGAGCCTTTCTTTGGAGCCTTTCTTTGCTTTTTGTTCAAGACTACAAATTGTAAACCAAACTTTGTAAAGACAGATATATTTTAGTTATTACCCTTGTCAAAACCATATAATAACCAAATTATAATTGGCCTACTTATTGCATGTGTTTAATTTCGCACACTTAAAAGCGAAGATGTTTCGATTCTTATGCTTCTACTCTTTATTTCGGCCCTTCGCTCTGATTCTTCGCTTCGGTCCTTAGCTTTGGTGGCTTTGGTTCTTCGCTTCATCGATTCTTTGCTTTAATTTTTGCTGGTACGTTTACAACTTGTCTCGAGAAACCTTGGACAAAAACACTCGAGTAGCTTCGTGCTTAGGATTATCGATAACATCACTAGCAGGACCATCTTCTATTATCTGTCCACCATCCATAAATACAATGCGATCAGCCACCTCACGAGCAAATCCCATCTCGTGTGTAACAATCGCCATAGTCATATGGTTTAGCGCAAGCTCGCGGATAACCTTTAGAACCTCTTGAGTCAAAAGTGGATCAAGCGCAGAGGTTGGCTCATCGAAAAAGAGTACCTTTGGATCCATGCAAAGTGCACGAGCAATTGCAACACGCTGCTGCTGCCCACCAGAGAGTTCACATGGCACCATATCTTCTTTGCCCTGCAAGCCCATCTGATCGATCAAAAGACGAGCCTGTTGTATTACTTCTTCGCGCTCACGCTTTTGTACTCTAATCGGAGCATCGATAATGTTTTTTAAGACCGTATAGTGTGGGAAAAGATTGAAATTTTGAAAGACCAATCCAAACTGAGCCTTTGCCTGTCTTTGAATCTGTTTTGAACCATAGATTGCATGTCCCGATGCATCATTTTGGGCGACGATAATCTCTCCGTAAGCAAGCTTGCCCGACTCAAAAGTCTCAAGCAGCGTAGCGCACCTTAAAAGCGTGGATTTTCCACCACCCGATGCGCCAATTATAGCAACAACCTCGCCCTGCTCAATCGATAGTGAGATACCACGCAAAACATCGTTGTTGCCAAAGCTCTTATAAATATTTTCCATCGAAACAACGAACATTAATTGTCACCCAATCTAGATTAATCGTGATAATAAGCGAATTTTTTCTCGATACGATTCATAATAAATGCCACTACAAGATTGAAGATGTAATACAGAATGCCTGCAGCAACAAAAGCCCACATAAGTCTTGTTGAAGCAACAATCGAGCGAGCTACAGTAAACATCTCGGCACATCCAATTGCAAATGCCAAAGAAGTGTCTTTAACCAAAGTGATAACTTCATTAGTTATTGGGGGTAAAATTCTTTTGATTACTTGCGGAAAGATAATCTTTACAAAGGCCTGAGCTTTGGTGTAACCCAAAACATCTGCGGCTTCGTATTGTCCGCGTGGAATATTTTCGATGCCACTTCTATATATCTCAGCAAAATAGGCTGCATAGTTGAGAATAAATGCAACGATGGTAGCGCCAAATCTCCATCCATCTGCAAGAGATTGCCCAAAGATATAGTAGGGGCAGAAATAGATTACAAAAAGTTGCAACATTAAAGGTGTGCCACGCATTACCGAAATATAAAACTGAGTGATAAGAGATATTGGCCTGATTAGCGTTGAGCCAATATGAAATCCCCACTTATTCATACGCAAAAACGCCACTAGCAGTCCTAGAGGCAGCGCACCTAACAAGGTTAAAAAGAAGATCTGGAGGGTCACTATAAACCCGTCACCCAGCATCCACATCATCGTCGAAAAATCCACTTTGCGCCCTACGTTCTTATCTCATTTTTAGCAGCTAATCTAAATTTTATTTCAAATTCCTTGTAGGCACCCAAGGCGAAAGGCTATGCGCTTGCGGCGCTGCTATTTCGCACTAGGGACTCATCACCCATTAAAAAACGTGCCATGCTCGGCAGGCCACTTGAAATGATCCTGCGAACAAATATTTTAGCTCGCAGGATCAAAGATTGCTTAGGTCTTACATATTGTCCAAATTGAGTTATTCAACTAGGTATTAAAAATTAGGAATCAGAATCTTCTACCAAAATCCACATATCGTAGCTGATTCCCTGATCAGCATACTTCTCACAAAGCTCCTCGACAGTTCCATCAGCAACCATCTCTAACAAGGTCTGCTGGACGATATCACGAAGAGCAGTGTTGCCAAGCTTAAATCCTACCGCATAATGTTCGGAAGATAGTGGCTCTTCAGTAAGAATGGTGAATTGATCCTCGCGTCCAGAGATCTGAAAATTAGCGACTGGAAGATCCATTGCGATTGCGTCTACTGCACCACTCTCAAGCTCCATAAATGCAGTCTGATAATCTGGAGTTGTCAATAGGCTACCAAATGTGGTGGCAAGCTCATATTGATCTCCGCCCTCCTCCAAAAGATGAAGAGCAGCCGAATCGGCCTGTGCCATAACGGTAAGACCTGCTAGATCAGAAAGAGTTGAGATCCCGGAATCGGAACGAACAACGATGACCTGGCTATTATCCATGTAAGGATCGGTAAAGGTGTATCCATCCTCACGGCCTTCCATAGTAAAGCCGTTCCAAATACAATCGATCGAACCGCTTTCGAGTTCCATATCTTTAGCATCCCAGTTAATTGGCATTGGCTCCATTGTCCAGCCATTGCGCTGCGCAACCTCTGCTGCTAGATCAAGATCAAAACCGGTGTAATTCCCATCCTCGCCAACATAACCATATGGTGGGAAGTTCTGGTCGAAGCCAACTGTCAAAACGTTGTCCCCTCCAGCTGTTGTTCCATCATCTGTAGTTTGAGATGTTTCAGCGGTTTCGTCACTTTGAGATGAGCATCCCGCTAAGGCAAATGACGAAAGTCCTAATGCAAGGACCATGACAAGGATAAGTAGATGCTTGGTCTTTTTCATTGTTTCCTCCATCCCATTGATCGATTACCCCACGACTTTATAGCAGTAAAGCAATTGTTAACCAATTATTAAAAGCATGCAAGATATTAGGAGTAGTTTTTTTAAAAGCTTATGGTAGCCTTTGGTGCTGTAGAGTTAAGCTGACTTTCGCCACCTCGCCGCAACACCAAGGGGCGTGGAAGTTCGAGAAGCACCGGTTTGATTAAAACCGTAACCTGGACACCTAAATTTGTTACCCGATAATTTTGATAAGAGAAACGCTTTTGTAAGGAACTTTAAATGCCATTTTCTTTTGCTTTAGTTGGAAAAAGTGGATGTGGAAAAACAACATTGGCTGAAAAGCTAATTAACGAGCTTACTTCACGTGGTTATCGTGTTGGTTCAATTAAATATCACGGTTCTCCTAAGTTTGATATAGACACCGAGGGCAAAGACTCATGGCGACATATGCAAGCTGGCAGCGTTCACACAATAATTGCATCAAAAAGCAAGATTGCTGAGATTCAGCTAATTGATCACGAAAAAGAGTTTGACGAGCTAATTAAGCGTATGGAGGATGTCGATATCGTTCTTATTGAAAGTTACAGGCACAGTGTAGATACTCCTGCAATCAATATCTATAGACGCACAAATCCAAAAGACGAGCAAAGCAGACCTTGGGAAAGCCCCGAAGCGTTTTTAAATCCCAACATTATTGGTGTAGTTACAGATATAGATGAGGCAGCAAGCCGAGCACATGACGAAGGCAAACCGCTCTTTGGCTTCAATGATGTGGAAAAAATCTGCGACCTAATCGAAAGACTCACACTTTGAAAAACGTCTTTATAAAAGAGATAGTGTGGCGCTACATCTAAAGGATGGGGGTGGGGTAAGCAGCGCCACATTGTTCTCAATGAGAAGGATCGTCATCTAAAAGCTGTGGGGGTATGAGGAATTTTTATTTTAGATGCTCTTTTGCTAGATCGGCGTCGGGCACCCGATCTGATCGCTTCTCGCAGCTTATACATTAGATATGTCCTCTGAATGAAAACTGAAAAACCCTTTTAAACAAATGCTTTTCACAAAAACGTTACATTGCTTAAAAGATATTCGGTTTTAGTTTTGAGCAAAGACTCGAGCAATCCGTACACGAAAAGTTAAGGTCTTTAGCGTGAAAATATTTTCACTTCTTACTTTTTTCGTTATAGAGACTTGGCAAGAGTGCAAATGAAATAGCCATCAGAGCACAGACGATACAATCGAGAATAATAAGCAGAGCATAATTATCGCCAGCAATCGGTGTAATGATAAACGAAGGCACGACGAACGCACCAAGCATCATAAGCATTGTGATCATTCCACCAGCCACACCTGTATTTTCTTCTGTAACTCCAGGCAAAACAGATGGATAGAGCATAATCAATGGCAATGTTGCTCCAAAGAAGAGTCCTGCAATTGGGAAAATAATGCATCTAGCTGCAATAATATCAATGCTCCATCCCACATAAACTAAGATTGCAGCGAATAACGGAATAAAAGTCGAAACCACACGTGCAGATCTAATGCGCTGAACAATTGGAGGAGCAACTATTGATCCTACAGTTGCACCAATAGTGAACAGCGACGACACAATTCCTGCCATAACAGCGTCGACTGCCCAGTTCTCAATCAAGCCGGTAATTAAGAAACTACCCGTTGTAATGTTAAATCCTGTGTAGAAAAATGCCGCAATTCCAGCAACCCAGATGTGAGCATTTCTAGCAATTAACTTGATACCTTGAAGCATCGATGGGCCTTCGGATTTTCCTTTAACCGAACCCGGCTTATCCCGAGAAATAACAATCCACGCGATCGTAAGGACGATCAAGATGATTCCACCAACCAAAAATGCACTTCTAAAATCGCTAAACATAATGCCGGTAAGTCCTTGTGCAGCAGCAATTCCAGCAGAACCTGTGCACATTCCAATTCCAATAGCAATGCCAAGCTCAGATGGTCTAAACCACTGGATACAAAGCTTAGTAGTGTTGGCCATCACAAATGTTGCGGAGACTCCCAAAAGTGTTGTTACAACAAAAAGCGAAGCATAATCTTGGCAAAAGTACCTGCCAAGTCCTCCTATTGAGGAGATAATTAGCCCCACAATCATGATTTTGCGAATGCCAAAACGATCTGCGAAAGACCCTCCAATGAGAGCGATGATAAATCCTGCAACCATTGGAGCAGATGTAATAGTTGCAAACTCTACTGTACCGATTCCAAACGAAGACATGATGTCTTGTGCAAAAAAGGACGGCTGGAACTGGCAAAATGAAACAAAAAAGTTAATAAGCGAAAACAAAATAAGAATTACCCAACGATAGCCAGTGTAATTCTCGTCCTTGACATTCTTTGCCTGTCCTACCATTTAGACTCCTTGACTTACTACAACAATTTTAGATTGTCTATAAACAGTTGTTACGCCGTATAAGAGGCGAATCTGTCTCAGCAATGGCATAACCGATAAAGAATATCATATTTGAAGTTTTAAATACGTAAAATAAAAAGCTGGAACAAAAGAAGCTGGCGGCTTCGTAATATCTACAGCTCTCCTTTTTATTAATTATTTTTCCGGGAGGCCAAGAGTGGCTATAACGCTCATAACTGCTGCGATTTGCGGTATCGGGATAGGCATTTTGTCCGCGCTTTTAGGCGTTGGCGGCGGAATAATCACAATACCGCTCTTAAGATTGATCTTTGGAATCGATTCGCTTATCGCCACAGGGACTTCCCTTTTTGTTGTTCTGCCTACTTCCATCTCTGGAGTTATTGGGCGCATTAAAAGCAAAACGCTTCATATTAAGATCAGTCTTTTGATCGGTGCTGGAGGCGTAATTTTTTCACCGCTGGGATCGACGTTAGCCGATATTGCTGGTGGAACTGCCTCTATGATTGCAGCTGCCATTGTTATTGCATATACAGGCGCCAATATGGTGAGAAAAGCTCTTAAGAAAAAGATAAGCGTAGAAGAAGCTTCAGCAGATGAACTGAGCATAAACCCTCGTCAAAACAACAATTTTATTCTCACAAAGAAAAACGTAATCTTAGCAATCACTGTGGGTATTGTAGCTGGGTTTTTATCGGGATTTATCGGCGTTGGCGGTGGATTTATTATCACTCCGATGATGATGGCGCTATTTAACTCTGATTTTAAAAACGCAACGGGAATATCACTTTTAGCCCTTTGCATCCTATCTATCCCAGGAATAATCACACATGGATTTTATGGAAATATCGACTATCTGAGAGGCGCAATGATTGCGGTTGGAAGTATCCCTGGAGCCTTTATCGGCTCCGCTCTATTAAAACGTATTAAGGATAGGACACTTCGTATAGCATTTGGAATTCTGCTTGTCGTAGTCGCAATTATCTTAGCTCTCAACGAGATTGGAATTTAGTGTGTACGTGCATTAGCGCTGAAATCTATTCGCGACGATTACGCGCAGCAATCTAGTGTGCCGTAGCTTTTTACTAAACTTCTATGATGACAGGTATGATCATCGGGCGACGCCTGCATCTGCTCCACAAAAAGCGCGATAAAGCATCTCTCACCTCACGCTTTAACGACCTAGGGTCAAGCCTATAATCATGTGAGAGATTCGATAGCGTCTTTTGTAAAACACTAGTCGCATCATCGAGCAGATTCACATCATCGCCACCACTAACACCACGCATAATAACTTCAACATTTGGAAGCGGACGCCCATCGCGCTTGCTAATCTGAAGAACAACAGTTGCAACGCCCTCGTTAGCCAATGTCTTGCGATCCTTTAAAACAAGCGTTGAAGCATCTCCTACAGAGAGACCCTCAACAAAGACAATTCCGCTATCCACGCTTTCGCCAACGGTAATGTTTCCATTTAACATCTCTAAAACGTTACCGTTTTCAAGCGTAAAGATGTGGTCGTTAGGAATGCCAATATTACGAGCCAAATTAGCATGTGCTTGTAGATGCAACTCTTCACCATGAATTGGCAAAAAGTTCTTTGGTTTACAAATTGCCATAACCAATTTGAGCTCTTCAGCACCAGCATGTCCAGAAACGTGAACCATACAGCGATCTTTATCGTAAAAATCCACTCCAGCCTTAGCCAATGCATTCTTCACGCGATTGACCGCCTTTTCATTTCCAGGTACTGGAGAGGCCGAGATGATGACTGTGTCCCCGCGTTGTATATCTATAGTCTTATGTTCGCCATTTGCAATTCGCGTCAATGCAGAGAGAGGCTCGCCCTGACTACCTGTGCATAAGACAACCATTTTGTGGCGAGGCATGTCGTTTACCTGGTATGCATCGACTATGCTCTCATCGTCGATCTCTAAATAACCAAGTCTGCGGGCTATCTCTGTATTGGTAAGCATTGAACGTCCAGTAACAGCAACCTTTCTGCCGGCACGCACCGTAGCATCACAAATCTGCTGAATACGATGAATATGGCTTGCAAACGATGCAACGACTACCCTACCCTTTGCATTTGCAATAATGCTATTTAGAACCTTTCCGACTTCAGCTTCAGAGCGCGTAAAATTAGCGTTATTTGCATTGGTGGAATCGCTCATCAACAGGTCTATTCCCTCGTCAGCAAATCTAGAGATCATGCCAAAATCTGTTTTAACTCCATCAATTGGAGTCTGGTCGAGTTTAAAGTCGCCAGTATGCAAAACACTGCCCGCTGGAGTTTTAATAAACACACCCATCGCGCCTGGAATTGAATGATTGACATTGAAAAACTCGATGTTAAAGGCGCTAAGTTTAATCTTTGTGCCCGACTTAATCTCATTCAAAACAACATCTTTAAACCGATGTTCAGCGAGCTTTCCCTCGATAAGGCCATTGGTTAAAGCAGACCCATAGATGCTAGTTTTAACATCCAAATCCTTTAATACATAAGGAATCGCACCTGTGTGATCCTCATGGCCGTGCGTGATTATAAGCCCACGCAACTTGTGAGAATTTTCGAGAATATAGGTGTAATCTGGGACCAAGAGATCAATTCCCGGATGGTCATCGTCTGGAAACATCATGCCGGCATCGACTACGATCATATCGTCGCCGTACTCAAAGACGGTCATATTATTGCCGACACCATCCAGACCACCAAGTGGAATTATCCGTAACTTAGTAGCAGGTTTTTTGCGAGCATTCCCAGCTTGCCCATGTACGCGGCGAATCTTCCCATTCGAATAAGCACGACTATTTCGGGCACGAGCACCCGCGGATTCTATCTTCGAAGAATCCTTAGAGACACTTTTATTATTGTTGGCCAAATTTACTCCTCGGTCAGCACACCAACTTCACGCATGACCTGAGCAAGATGAGCTGATTGTTCTTCTGTAGCATCAATCAAAGGTAGACGTAGCCCTCCGACTGAAAAGCCCATAAGTTTAAGAGCCTCTTTAACCAAAATTGGGTTGGCAGTTACAAAAAGTTCCTTCATCAAGGGCTGCAATTTCAGATCCAGCGCTAGGGCATGAGTACGATCGCCTGCAGCTTGTGCGTCTACAATCTCCTTCATACGTTGCGGTGTGACATTTGCAATTGTTGATATGACTCCATGTCCACCGAGTTCCATAATCGGAAGCGTTAATGAATCGTCTCCGGAGTAGACATAGAAGCCGCTAGGAGATCCATCGATGATCTCCTTAATCTGGTCTAAATCACCCGATGCTTCTTTGACCGCGATGATGTTCTCAACATCATTTGCTAAGCGAAGTGTAGTCTGCGCGGTCATATTAATTACGCATCTTCCAGGTATGTTATATAAAATCACAGGCACATCTACCGCCTCTGCAATTGAGCGGAAATGTCTGTACAAGCCCTCTTGTGGAGGCTTGTTGTAATAAGGAACCACAAGCATGATTCCATCTACACCAAGTCTTACAACCTCTGTTGCAAAGTTAACTGAGTCGGCAGTGCAGTTATCACCAACATTAGCAATAACTGGAGCACGACCATCCACAGCATCCAAGATTGCCCTAAAAAGATCGATCTTTTGTGGATAAAAAACTGTTGGTGATTCACCTGTGGTGCCATTGACTAATAAAGAATCGCACCCTCCGTCCAAAAGCCTTATCGCAAGCTCCTGTGCACGTGGCAAGTCGAGCTCTAAATTAGCGTCAAAAGGTGTAACCATAGCCGGGATCAACCGGCCGAAAGGCGATGTGGCAGTCATTAGTCCTCCATGAAGTTTTCTAGACCAACAATAAGCCCAGATCTATCCCCAACATTTCTAATTGCGAGCAAAACACCTGGCATATATGAGATACGATCGTACGAATCATGTCTTATTGTAAGTGTTTGTCCCATAGAACCGAGTATAACCTCTTGATGGGCAACATACCCATCAGATCTCACGGAATGAACAGGCACACCACTTACAAGGGCACCCCTCGCGCCTTCACAGCCCGCAACTTCGGTCTCCTTGCCTGGAGATGTGGTATCAAAATCACGCGCAGAGGCGATTAGGTTAGCTGTACGAATCGCTGTTCCACTTGGTGCATCAGCCTTGTGATTATGATGCAACTCGATAATCTCACAATCTGGGAAATACTTCGCAGCCATCTGGGCAAACTTCATCATCAAGACCGCGCCGGTTGTAAAATTAGGCGCAATAAAAAGTGTTGTGCTATCTGGAATAAGGCCGCTTAGACGCTCAAGATCACTATCTTTTAGACCTGTTGTTCCAATAACACAATCAACGCTATGCGAAAGCGCGCACTCAATATTGCCAGCCACAGCAGATGGATGCGTAAAGTCAACCATAACATCTGGTTTTGTAGCCTCTATAGCTGCGCTAAGATCGGAAAATCCGGGAGCAACATAGGTCCCGTCAACTAAAGTAACCTTGTCACCATCATTTGAATTAATATCGACTCCAGCAACAACCTGCATATCACAGGCCTCGGTAACTGCCGCAACAACCTTTGTGCCCATGCTTCCACAATATCCGCTTACAAGCACTTTGATCTCTGTTTGAGTCTCGTTGCTCATTTGGATTTCCTTCCCTTGTAAATTATTCATATCTTTAAACTATACCATCTAATGCCGCATATATCTCAGTATCATTTGCGCTGCTAACAACTGCGATAACAGGTTTTTCATCCAACACTCTGTGCGTAACCCTGTCGACATCTTCTAGACTTACCTCGCGGTATTTTTCTATTATTTCATCTATAGACAAAAGCGGTCTTTCGGTAACCATTGCGCGCCCCATACGGGTCATCCTATTGCGAGTCGATTCCATGGAGAGAATCGACTGTCCTATAGCATAAGCTTTTGTTCTCTCTAGCTCTTCAGCACTAAATCCATCCTCGAGCAGCTTTTTTCGCTCCTTCTCTATGATTGCTACTACCTCGCCTAAGTTTTCTAGGCGTGTACCTGCATAGATTGTAAAAAGCCCAGTTCCTTGATAAGAGGTTGTTCCAGCATAGATCGCATAGACCAACCCACGCTTTTCTCTTACCTCCTGAAAAAGTCGTGAAGACATGCCGCCCCCAAAAGCAATTTCCATCAGAGTAGAAGCAAAGCGATCATCATCTCCGCTCTCAAGACCATGCGTACCTAACACAATGTGAGCCTGCTCGGTATCTTTAGTTGCACTGCAAAGATATGAGCTGGGTTTTTCTAAAGAAAAACTTCGCTCATTTCGCTTACCTTCAACCATCGTGCCGAGGTATTGCTTAACAAGATCTACAAGCTTTTCGTGATCTACATCCCCGCTAGCTGCAACTGTGCAATTGGCGGCATGGTAGTGCTTATTGTGATAAGCCACCAAGTCGTCATGTGTAAATCCTCCAACACTTTGCCTTGTTCCAACTATCGGACGACCAAGCGTACATGTTGGGAAAACACTGTCGTTTAGCAGCTCAAATACATAATCATCTGGAGAGTCTTCACAGCGAGCGATCTCCTCAATTACAACTTGACGTTCGCTCATGACCTCTTTATCTGCAAACTTAGAGTTCAAAAGCATGTCAGATAATATCTCTAATGCTTGCTCAAGATAGTCGTCGACAAATCGCGCATAAAAACAGGTATATTCCTTGGAGGTAAAAGCATTAAACTCAGCTCCAAAAGAATCAAAGGCCTGAGAGATCTCGATCGCACTGCGTTTTTCTGTTCCCTTAAAAAGCATATGCTCCATAAAATGGCTTATGCCGGCCTCCGCTGGAAGTTCATCGCGCGAACCAACCTTAAACCAAATGCCAAGTGTAATAGAACGCACGCCGGGCATATTTTCTGACAAAACGCTTAAACCATTTGAAAGGGTACTTTTCTTGTAAAACACTTTTTAAAATCCTTCGTTTGTCGATAGGTTTTAATTTCGATAGGTTTTAGTTATTTGTCGCTTATATCTAGGTATAAAAATAGCGCACAACCTTAAGGCGCTTTTGCCTTTCAATAAAGCTATACGCTATTCGATGAGACTAACTAGTTGTGACGACGTCTTGGCTCACGTTTTGGAGCACCCTCACTATAGCTAGCGCGTCCATCATTAGTCTCTCTGCGCCTACCGTGATCCTTACCAGATCCACCAGACTGAGGAGCTTCTGGCTTATCGAGTCTGTCGAGAGAGATCTTACCCTTGTCGTCGACTTCGGTAACAACAACGTGAACTTCGTCGCCAATGTTCAAAACATCCTCAACCTTATCTATGCGTCCCTTGGCAACCTTGGAGATATGAAGTAGACCATCCTTAGATGGCGTTAGCTCAACAAATGCACCAAATGGCTGGGTCGAAACTACGCGCCCAAAGTACTCCTCACCTACTTCAGGTACGCGAATAATATCGAAAATCGCTTTTTCGGCATCCTCGCCGCCGGTATCGCAAGATGCAATAAAGACAGTGCCGTCCTCTTGAATCTCAATAGTGGCACCGGTTTGCTCTTGAATGCCACGGATAACCTTACCGCCACTTCCAATAACATCACGGATCTTATCCACAGGTATATGCATTGTGATAATACGGGGCGCATACTCAGAAAGTTCTTGGCGAGGTTCAGAGATTTGAGTAAGCATTGCGTCAAGAATAAACTTACGTCCCTCTTTTGCCTGATCAAGAGCTGCAGACAAGATATCGACAGAGAGTCCTTTGGCCTTATTATCCATCTGAAGAGCGGTGATGCCCTTCTCGGTTCCGCAGACCTTAAAATCCATGTCACCGAGAAAATCCTCTAGGCCCTGGATATCGGTAAGGATTGCAACGTCATCGCCCTCCTTGATAAGACCCATAGCGACACCAGAAACGGGACGCTTAATCGGAACACCAGCATCCATCAAAGCTAAGGTCGATCCGCAGGTCGAAGCCATAGAGGATGATCCGTTTGATTCCAAGACTTCAGAGACGATTCGTATGGTATATGGAAATTCCTCCTCGCTTGGAATAACTGGGAGCAAAGCGCGCTCAGCTAAAGCGCCATGGCCAATCTCGCGGCGTTTTGGCGCACCCATACGTCCAACCTCACCTGTGCAATACGGTGGAAAGTTATAGTGATGAATGTAGCGCTTACCTTCCTCAGGATCGATAGTATCTATGCGCTGCCACTCGTTTAGCATTCCCAAAGTTAAGATAGATAAGACCTGAGTTTGCCCACGTTGGAAAAGCCCTGATCCATGCACGCGTGGAAGGTATCCAGGAATAATCATGAGAGGGCGAACTTCTTTGACACCGCGCCCATCAACGCGCTCTCCAGTCTCAAGTATCATAGCCCTCATGACCTTTTTCTCTAGTGCCTTAAACTCTGCAGCGATCTCGCTTGACCACATCTCCTGTTCTTCCTCGGTAAATGTGGCAATTATCTCTGCCTTTAGCTCTTCGACCTTAGCGGTACGAGATTGCTTATCTGCATCTTTAAGAGCTGCGTCCATCTGCGAAGCAAATTCAAAGACACGATCGTGAACTTCAGAGACTGGCTCAACAACCGGATATTCTTTCAACTCTGGAGCAACCCGGTCGATAAACCTCTGTTGAGCATCACAAAACTCACCAAGCACTTTTTGGCCAAAAGCCAAAGCTTGAAGCATCTCCTCTTCTGGGATCTCCTCACCGCCAGCCTCAACCATGCTGATAAAATCGGCAGTACCAGCCATAGTCAGATCAAGATCGGAATTCTTCTCCTCTTCAAAACTAGGATTAACAATGAACTCCTTAGACTGACGATCGCGACCGATCCTAACGCCAGCAACTGGTCCCTCAAATGGAACTCCACCCACCATCAAAGCGGCAGATGCGCCCATGACCGAGATAATATCTGGAGAATTAATGCCATCTGCAACTAAAGGCGTGGCTACAATGTGAACCTCGTTGCGAAACCCATCAGCAAAACCTGGGCGTATTGGACGATCGATCATTCTTGCAGTTAAAGTACCCTTTTCAGAAGGACGTGACTCGCGCTTTAGGTAACCGCCTGGAATGCGACCAACAGCGTACATACGCTCGATATAATCGACTGTGAGCGGAAAAAAGTCGAAGTCCTTTTGCTCTTTTGAGACCACCGCCGTAACTAAAACTGTTGTCTCGCCTTGAGTTACAACGACTGAGCCGGTTGCTTGCTTAGCCAACTCTCCGGTGGTAAGCGTATAGGTCTTACCATACAGCTCAAAGGTCTCGGTGATTTTTGTCATACTATTTTCTTCCATTCTCTTCGCAGGCGCCCCTTGCGCCCTAACCTCTTTGGGCCTTTTATGGCAAGCGTCTTGCTTTCGAAAAGTTTTAGCAAATCTTATTTCAGCTAGCCATTGCCCACATTAAACATGAGGGGAGCCGATTGACTCCCCTCATGTAATTTATCTATTTAAACGTTGTCTCTAATTCCAAGCTCTGCGATCAACGCCCTGTAACGCTCGATATCGCGCTTTTTTATGTAGGTCAAGAGTCTACGACGCTTACCTACCATCATAAGAAGGCCTCTACGTGTGTGATGATCCTTCTTGTGAACCTTTAGATGCTCCGTGAGATTGCGTATCCTGTATGTGAGAATAGCAACTTGTACTTCAGGAGATCCACTGTCATTTGCATCCTTGCCAAACTTCTGGACGAGCTCGGCCTTCTGCTCCTTGGAAATTAGCATTATTTCCACCTTTCATAAAAATACGCCCTAAGCAAAGTAAACCGTAGGTGGTCTGTCGGCAAACCCAGCAAAGGGTAAATCAAACAACTTTTGCATTATAAAGCAAAAAGGGATGCTATCCAAAATAGTTCAGATGCATCCCCTGCGAGCGGTTTTATGTGAGCGTCCACTCAGCAAAATGAGACTTTTTTCGCTCCTCCCATCGAGAATCTTGTTCTAAGCGATACCAGCGTGCATGTTATTCGCTCAAGTTAATGACATTGCCCTAGAGGGGCGGTAAGTTCAAGGAGTTACCTCACTCAGAAAAACTCTCAATTAGTGATGGCAGCCGCAATGATGGTGCGACTTATGTCCTTTTTTCTTGCAATTAATACCCTTCGCCTTACAAGAAAGGATTAGCTTTTCTGTTATTGCATTTAGCTGTGTAATCTCTTCGGCACTTAAGCAAGAGAGGATATCTTCAGCAGTACGATCATTTACAGCGATACGCTTCTCTGCAAGCTCACGACCTTGGTTTGTCAAAGAGACAGTATATGTACGAACATCGTCATGATCGCCAATCGTAACATACTCATTACGAACTGCCTTTTTCACAACACTCTTAAGCTCGCCACGATTCCAACCAAGCTTTTTAACTAGCTCGCGCTGAGTAGATCCATCATTTTCGATTAGAGCATTAAGAAGTGCGCCTTGACCATTTTTATAGCTCTTTGGACCATTCTTATGAAAAGCACGACGGGTTAGTCTGCCTGCCTTTTTAAACTGAGCAAGCGTTGCAGTTGCTTCATTCATTTTTACTTTCCTTTCATCATTTTTTCGTCGTGTCTCTTTGTACACCTTTAATGAGTAATAAGGAAAGCATCGTGTAGATATTTATCCATGAATGGTAGTTTGAATAAATATTTCGGCCTATTTATCCTATATTTATATTATTCATGAATAAAGATATATATTACAAACTGGCAAATCCTCATATTTTAAATCTAACTAAAGTTACCTCTTATAACCTTAAAAAACCTCTGCTTAAAATCACTTTGATGGTTTTGGGAAATCTTTGTATCGTACTCCACTAGCTCACGTGCAAAATCAGTAAGTTTTTTCGCCTCGTTTGTACGCAAATAATTCAAATCCAAGGCCTCGGGAGATACTCTATATCTATCAAGCGCATCAGAGTCTTTAAATACACGATAGAGTAAGATTCCCTGATCATTTTTCGCTAGAGCCTGTTCGCCCAAAGAGTCATCGAGGTCGTGATAGGCCATGACCAAATAGACACGCTCATCAAAAGTCAGTGGGAAGTTTGAACAATATTCCCTATAGTAGTCGGCGGCACGTTGGCCATGACCAACATCAAACCAATCATCATGGCGACGAGAGTCATGAAAAGCAGCAGCGGCTCCAAGTGCATCACGCAATTCCTGAGACAGATTCATCTCTTTTGCAATCATAAGTGCATAGAGCAAAACGCGCGTACAGTGCGACTTAGTGTGTCGCTTGCTATCTTTAAGAGAAAAATCCACGTGCTGGTACAAAAAATTATTCCAGCGTCTAAAGTCAGATTCTATATTTTCTGGCAGGTCTATGCCCAATGTGCTCAAATTCATCACT
>CAZLCK010000008.1:0-7145 GCA_964558235.1 uncultured Coriobacteriaceae bacterium | reverse complement strand
TCTTCTTGCAAGCCTAATTACTATGTGATTTTTTAACGAGCCGCTGCAAAGATTACCGCTAAAGATTACAGATTGTTTTCCGTCCTTGAAATCAAGTCATCTTGACAGCCCTTTGTGAGCTCAACAAAGTATGCTGAATACCCAGCGATGCGCACAACTAAGTCTCTATACTCATCTGGATTTTCTTGAGCGGCCTTCATAGTCTCAGAAGAGACAACGTTGTACTGGACTTCCATTCCACCGTTTTCCAAATACGCCTTTGTCATATCACGGAGTTTGTTCATCCCCTCATCATTTGAAACAGCAGATGGGTGAATACGAAGATTTAGAGCCATTCCATTGACGAATTTGTTCTGCTTATAGCAACATGCCGACGATAAGACAGCTGTTGGGCCATTCACATCGCGCGATTGAACTGGCGAAGCACCATCGGCGATCGGCCTGCCTGTCACACGACCATCTGGAGTTGCCCAAGTTGTAGCTCCTTGCGCCACGTGATCGGCCGCGCTATAAAGCCCAGCTCTAAAATAGGGAGCGCGCGTGTTGGAGCATTCCATACAAATCTCGTAGTAGGCGTTGGTAACCCAATCCATCATCTCATCAGCATAAGGATCGGCATTTCCAAAGTGAGGAACTTGATTGATAATCTGAGCTTGAAGCTCCTCATAGCCCTCCCAATTTGCCATTATTGCGTCATAGAGCTCACGAGTCGTACAAAGCTTTTTGTCAAAACACATATATCTAATGGCAGTAAGCGAGTCGGCGACAGTTGCTAAGCCAACAGCAGAACCTCCAAAGGAGTTATATTTTGCGCCTCCAGAATTGCAATCAACACCAGACTCCATGCACCCCTCTAAAGAGATCGATAAAACTGGATGCGGAGAGTTATATCTTAAAACGTAATCGACGTAATTTTGCAGTGTTACATTGGCTTTTAGGAAGTAATTTGCAAGCGTTTTCCAGGCTTGTTTAACCTCCTCAATATCATTCATTTCGTAGAGATATCCAGTACGAATCTCACAGCTTGCTCCATTAAATGGGTTTACACCGTTGTTGAGCGCCATATTTAGAATAGTAGCGTAGTGCACATATCCACCTGGAGCGTTAATCCCATTGCACGATGAATACTCATTGCCCGAGCCAGTAATTTCTTGACAACCAATGATTGCGTAGTCGCGAGCATCACGTAGGGTAAATCCCATCTCCTCCATAACACCCGGGATGATAATCTCATCGTTTTGGAAGAGCGGGAGACCTCCGACAAGCTTATTGACCTCAATTGCGCACTCCCAAAGCTTATCTGGGGTGTCCTTGTTAACACGAAGAGAGATTGTTGGATCGTGTAGTCCCATACGGCCGACGCTCTCTAATGCCATAAATGTTACTGGGTTTGTGGCATCCTCGCCCGTGTCTGGGTCTACTCCTCCTACAGTGGTATGGAGATAGGTGTTGCCAAGCCCGACGATCTTGGCCATCTCGCCATCTCCGCCACCCCAAAATCCGTTGACCTTTAGGAAAAAGCAGTCGACGATCTCTTGAGCCTGATCCATGGTGATAGTGCCTGCTGCAAGATCGCGCTCGAGGTATGGCCAAGTATATTGATCAAAGCGACCAAACGAGCCGATATCAGGAACATAGTCCATATAGAGAGCGACCATATATAGAATGGTTGCCTGACATGCCTGCCAAAATGTCTCAACTGGGTTCTCTGCAATCCAATGAAGATTTTTAGCCATTTGCTCAAGCTCTGCCTTGCGAGCTGGGTCTATAGTTGCAGCAGCTTTTTCCTCGCAAGCATTGCCGTATTTATGGATCATATTGATGATGCCCGTTGTGGCTTCAACAACAGAGGTGTAAAACATCGCACGTTCGGAATCTTCACCCATATATGCAAGATGATGCGCATCTAGCCAATCTTGAGCCTCTTGACGAATCGAAGCATAACCGCGCTTTAAAATCTTTTCAAAACCTGGGGTCGAATGGCCACTTGGCAAAATAATTAAAGGAAGGCTATTTCCGCACGGAAAGACATCGCACTTTCCAACTTCTGCAAGCCCTTCTGGAAGCCATGCTGCGGCGATGTCGTTTAAGGTTCGCCCGTTCCAATAATCTGTTACAGAGAGAAGGTAGTCGTAGTCCTCTTTAGCTATGGCAAGCGGAATCTCGGCATCGTCGGGGTTGTGATAATAACCGTCGTCGCGAAGTGTCCACTTTCCAGACTGAATATTCATCTGGATTTCGATACCAGCACCCTGCCATTCAGGCTGAATAGAGCTTCCACAAAAATGTCTACCCATATTGCCAACTAAAACTTCAAAGTCCTCAACACGCTTTGGAGTCTCTTCACAGAGATGGCGTAATGTCTTGGCATGTCGTAGAATCGGGATCATCGCGCCATATTCCTGCCAACACTTTGTTGTTATGCGAGTACGCTCTGAATCGTAGGTTATTACACGATCTCTAACAGCTTGATGCATCTCTTCAATGCGAGCACTTACAGGCCTAAATTGATACATTTACATCCCTTCCCTTTTAACAGAGATCAGACTCTTTCAGACATAATTAGGCTCGTTCAAAACAAATTGGGTTCTTTCTAAACAAATAACCATGTGATTTCACAAAGTTTTTTGCTTTTATAACACATTATAAAAGCAAAAACACGAGTGAAAGACGCACCTTAATTGACACACCGTCCTTTTCGATGTATCCATTTGCGCACACCTTATTAGTAGGAGACGCACCATTAGTTGGCACACCGCCCTCTCACATCACCAGATACACCGTCCTCACATATCACCGTGCGCAAAAAAATTACTGGGATGGATAAATCCATCCCAGTATCCATCCCAGTATAGAAAGTCGTTAAGCTTAAATCGACTTCTTTAGTTTTTGGGGCACATCCCCGCTATCCTCGCCATATGATCTAGCAACAAATCTTATAGACCATTCTCCGTGCGTGTAATAAGGTCGTTTTGTTGATCTCTCGATAGCTCAACAAAGTATGCAGAATATCCTGCAATACGGACAACCATGTCACGATACTTTTCAGGATCTTCTTGAGCAGCCTTCATATCTTCGGTCGAAACAACGTTGTACTGAACTTCCATTCCTCCAGCATCTAGGTAAGCCTTGGTCATATCGCGAAGCTTATCAATTCCGTCTTGACGAGAAAGTGCGGAAGGATGAATACGGATATTAAGAGCCATTCCATCCATAAACTTGCTGTGATCGTAGGTATTAGCTGAAGATAGAACAGCTGTTGGGCCGTTAATGTCACGACCTTGGCAAGGCGAAGCGCCATCAGCGATTGGCTGACCCAAAACACGTCCATCAGGAGTTGCCCAAGTTACATAGCCTTGAGCGACATGATCGGATGCACCATAGAGACCTGCACGGAAGATCTTTGCACGTTTAGAAGAAATGCCCTGACACATCTCATAGTATGCGTTAGTGACCCAATCCATCATCTCATCAGCGTAAGGATCACCATTTCCAAAGTGTGGGACTTCCTTAATGATTTGTGCTTGGAGGTCCTCGTAACCTTCCCAGTTAGCCATTACTGCATCATAGAGCTCACGGGTGGTGCAGATCTTTTTATCGAAACACATATACTTAATAGCAGTGAGCGAGTCGGCAACGGTAGCTAAACCAGTAGCAGTTCCACCATATTCGTTATATCTACATCCGCCCCATGTACAGTCGAGGCCGCGTTCCATACAGTCATCCATAAAGATCGAAAGACCAATATATGGGGTGTAGTGCTGAATGATGTACTCACAAAGATTATTCATCGACATAACGCCACGCAAGGTATACTCAGAAATCTTATACCAAGCTTCCTTAACCTCATCGATGCTCTTCATATCGTAAAGATATCCAGTGTGAATAGTAGATTGCTCACCATTGACTGGATTGACACCATCGTTTAGAGCCATATCCAAAAGCACGGAATAGTGCAAGTTGGTGTTAGGAGGTATGACACCGTTGCAGCATGCATAGTCTGTGCCCTGTCCTGTGATCTCCTGACATCCAATGAGCGCATAATCACGAGCATCATGCAAAGTGAAGCCCATCTCACGCATAATTCCTGGAATGATAACTTCGTCATTTTGGAATAGAGGTAGCCCTCCAACCATCTTGTTAACTCGGATAGCAACATCCCAAAGATCATCGGGAGTATCCTTGTTAACACGCAGGGAGATCGTTGGATCGTGAAGTTGCATGCGACCAACAGCAGCTAGTGTCATATAGGTAACTGGGTTAGTTGCATCCTCACCAGTGTCTGGGTCAACACCACCAACAGTAGTATGCATATAGGTATTACCAATACCAACGATCTGTGCTAGAGGTCCTTCACCTCCACCATATAGACCATTAATCTTCAAGAAGAAGCAGTCGACAATCTCCTGCGCTTCTTCCATAGTGATGTAGCCAGACTCAAGATCGCTCTTAAGAAATGGCCAGGTATTCTGGTCAAAACGGCCGCAAGATCCGATTGGGGTTAGACCCTCATGGAAGATACCCTGAATGTAAAGTAGATACATTTGGCAAGCTTCACGGAAATGACGTGGGGTCTCTGTTGCGATCCAACGTAGCCCATCTGCCATGCTCAGAAGTTCTTCTTTACGCTTATCATCTGTGGTCTCGGCAGCCTTTGCCTCGCAAGCTTCTGCATAGTTGTTGGTTAGAGCAATCATACCATCGCAATAATCGATGACTGCAGTGTAGAACAGCCATTTGTCGGTATCGTCGCCCATAAGATCGTTATAGTGGGCATCGAGCCAATCCTGAGCTTGCTTGCGCACTAGGCCATAACCGCGCTGCAGTAAGAATTGATAGCCTGGAGTTAGATGGCCAGCTGGCATCATAATGATTGGCATCTCGTTACCGCAAGCAGACCCACCAACACGGCAGATCTCCTGATATCCTTCTGGGACAGACTGCATAATCATTGCGTTAGCAGACTTGTCCTTCCAATACTCGCCTAGAGCTAGAAAATCCTCGTACTCCTCCTTCTTGCAAGCCATACGGCACTCAGAATCATCGGGATTGTGGTAGTAGCCGTCATCTCGAAGAGTCCATCTTCCGCTCATAACACCCATGATTGGGCCAAAGCCGGCGCCCCAAAATGGATTGTCGGAAGAGCCGCAAAACTCAGCGCCTTTATTGCAAACGAGCATCTCAAAGTCTTCAACGCGGCACTTTTTCTTAGAAAGAATTGCCTTCATGATCTTGGCATGCTTGAGATAAGGGATCATAGGGCCGCATTCTTTGTCGGCCTCTGTGGCGATGCGAGCTACTTCAGCATCATACGTGATGACTCTGTCGCGCACTGCCTCTCGCATTTCCTGCATTCGTTCAGATACTGGTAGAAATTCATACATTACTTGCGCTCCCTCCTAATAAAGAAACGACTATAGTCATTCGAACGCTGTTATTGCCTATTTCTCAAATATTATTAATGTCCAGATTAAAATATACACGCCTAAAACAAATTAAATGCATTCAAAAATAGTGAAACATTCCCTAAAAGCCTGTTTAAGTCCCTCTAAAATTTTTAACTCTAGGTCACATTTGCTCTATAAGCAAGTCTGAAAGAGAAAAACTACCTGAACTTCTTAAAAACTAACAACCTGAAAAAGAAATCTAAAGCTGAAAGTTAAAGATACTAAACATTTATTGACAATCTTTTAAACTCATTTAATATTTAGCGCATATTAGATTTGATTGGCACTAACTTTTCAATGCCGACTCAAATGAAGATTAAGGTTTCAAAAAAATGTTCGTATTTTTTGTAAAAGTCTTCTACTGGTGGATATTCGTATCCTGCAGAGCAGGGTAAGATACTTCGTGCTCGCAATCCCATAACTTTCAAGCTTATTTTTCAAATGACTACATGAAGGGCTTAAAGGCCTTATCTTTCCTGTGCATATATATCTATACATATATATGTATTGGTTGTGCTCGGTCTTTTCAATCAAAAAAGGAGGGAGTCATGAATACAGCTGTAGCTCCTGTGTTTAATAAAAAACGCGCTTGGCTAGTCACTATAGTTCAAGTTTTTGCAAGCGTTACCTATGGCATGATGATTTATAGAGGCATGACCACTGCGTATTTAATAGTTAGCTACTTTAATATCGATTATGCAACATACGGTGCGTTAACTGGTGTTGTAGGAATGTTTACATTGGTCTCTGGAATTCCAGGCGGAATCCTCATGGGTAAGCTTGGTGCTAGAGGGGTCTTCGTTGGCTGTATGGGAATTGGTGTTATCGGCTCCATTCTGCCACTTTCACTGATTCTGCTATTTGATGTTGACTTTGTAGTATTTATGTGGTCGGGAGTTTTAGGTTCAATTGGATACGGTGCTCTTTCCGTTGCTGGACCAATGTTTGTTTCTGGATGGTATCCACCACAGAAACGCTCTTTGCCAATGGCATGCTGCGGTCTATTCGCCCCATTCGCAATGCTCATTATTCTTTTGACCTCAACTCCATTGATCGAAATAGCAGGCGCTGCTCCAACTGAGGAAATAGCCGCTATAACAGGAGGATATAACCCAGCTGGATGGATCTACGTAGCTGTTTTTGGAGCAATACTTCTTCTTATTGGTTTTATTCTTTCGTTAATCTTCTTAAAAATGCCAAAAGAAGAGAACAACTTTTTGACTGTTACCGCTGCTTCAGAAGCCTCTCAAACATCAGCACCAATAGAGCAAGATAGCAAATCTCAAAAAGCTTGGAGAGCGTTTACCAGTCCGTCAATCTGGATGATTATCATTATCTTCTCTGCATTCGGATGGTCTTCTGCTTCGTTTGCAAGCTACTGGCCAACATACGTCGCATCCGGAACAGAGTTTGGTGGATTCGGCATTGCTCCTGCAGATGCCAATATCATGAGTTCTGTATCTACATACTTCATGATCGCTGCAGCACTTATCTTTGGTTGGGCTCTCACCAAGATCAACCACAAACATTGGGGATTTATAATCTTTATCATCGCCATTCTTGTTGCTATTTGCGACATCTTTATGTATCAGCTCCCAGCCGCAGTATTTTGCTGGCCATTCCTTATCATTTATGGGTGCACACAAAACCTTTGTCCGTGCGCGACGTTTACAATGCTTCCAGAACTTTGCGATAACC
>CAZLCK010000007.1:11038-40845 GCA_964558235.1 uncultured Coriobacteriaceae bacterium | reverse complement strand
CGGATTCCTGATAGTTTTGCTGATAGAGGTCCGATTTATGGCTGGCAGTTAGAGCACTGGTTGCAAGATAGTTGCTAATCGCGCAATCAGTGGTACCCCCCCCCTCAGCAGTAGCCGCCACGGCCTGTGTGACACTACCAAAGTTTGAAAACACTAATATTGCCGCCATAAAAAGCGCTAGCAACTGTGAAGTTTTCTTTTTTGCCCTACTCATATTCATTTCCTCACAAAAAGTTGATTTGGTTTTCATACCCAGCTCAGCTAAAAATACTATTGCAATTAATCTTCATTTATCGACGAAATACAAACTGAATGAACAGCTGAAACTATTTAATAGGTTTTGTGTGTTTTGCCCAACACACACCAATACGTAAAAGTTACCAGATACGGCCAAAAATTACCATAAACTGACCTATTTTTTTAAAAAATTTAAGGGAGGGGGGGGGTAATTCATAGATTAAAGGCTGTGTGCTTCTGCATCACTAGGCACGCTAAAGACTCATCTACAATTAGATTAATGTGTACATACTCAGTACACAACACTTAAAAGAGCCCTGCTAGGCATAGAGTAGGGCTCTTTAAAAAGTCTTTTCGAAAATGAAGAAAAAACTAAAGGGTTAAAGCGCCAGATGGGCATGTGGCAACGCATGATCCACAGTCTACGCAATCGTCGTTGACCTCAACGATATTATCACCATTAAGCTCAAGAGCTGCTGCTGGGCAAAGATCTACGCATGCACCGCATCCAACACAATCCTCAGCACTAACTGCTACTGCCATAATTATCTCTCCTATCCTCTCGATCTGCTTTTGGCTTTTGAGCAGATCACATACAATGTTGGTTGCATCAAACCTAATTTGGCTATGATGCGCCACAACATTTTCGAGTATAAAAGGACAATCAGGCATGTCAACGAGAATCAAAGTCGACAGGATAGCTTATGGCGGGAGCGGCGTCTCTAGGCTTCCTCAAGGCAAGACTGTTTTTGTTGATGAGACATGCCCTGGAGATGTTGTGGATATTGAAATTGTTGAGGAGCATTCAAAATGGGCTAGAGCAAATGTTGTTGAGCTAGTTGAATCTTCGCCTGTAAGAGTAAAAGCCCGCTGTCCTTATTTTGGAGTATGTGGTGGTTGTCCTTGGCAGATTATCGAACGCCCATCCCAACTTGAATATAAGCGTCAAAGTGTTATTGACTCACTAACAAAGATTGGAAAGATTGAGCTAGATGTTGCTCGAACACTCGTTGATAAGTGCGTATTTGTAGATGCTGACTGGGGATACAGAAACAAGATCGAACTAGAAGCTGTTCAAGTGGATGGAAAACTTGTCTTGGGATATCACAAGAAGGGTTCTAAAGAGATTGTTCCTATAGAGAAATGTCTTTTATTTGCACCTCAATGGCAAAAATCCATTAAGTCTCTAACCGGCGCGCTAAGGTATTTAAAGGCCTTGGATCACGGGCTTTTACGTGTGGGAATACGAACATCTGCACGCACTAAAAAGACTCAGCTTGCACTTTGGACCAACCCGGAAGCTTTCCCTAGAAAAGCCGCTGTAGATATACTTAGTAGCTCCATGAAAGGAGCTAGCATCGTAAGGGTCTTAACACACGAGAAGATGAAGGCAAGAAAGCCTTCTAAGGTGGAGGTCTTAAATGGTGATGAGCGCTGGAATGAGCGGCTTTTAGGTCTAAAGATGCAAGTTAGTGCACCATCTTTTTTTCAAGTGAACACTGAAGCTACTGAAGAGCTTGTAAAAATTGCACTTGATGGACTAGAGGTTAGCGAAGAGGACATCTGTTGTGATCTATACTGCGGAGTTGGAACATTTACTCTACCACTTGCACGCATTTCGCCCGATGTTGTTGCGATTGAGTCATCATCTTCTAGCATTAGAGATTTGCGGATCAATTTAGAGCGTAACAACTTAGATGCTGAAGTTATTGGTGGAGATGCAGCCAAGGAATCGGCAGGAATTGGAGAGGTGGACAAATTAATTGTTGATCCACCATATTCTGGGCTCGCAAAGGAAGTTTTTGAGCGTATCGAGGAGCTGAATCCAAAACGTATGGCATATATATCTTGCAATCCAACGACACTCGCACGCGACCTTAAAATACTTTTGGAGATGGGTTTTGAACTTAGAAAGGTGACACCCGTAGATCTATTCCCGCAGACCTTTCATGTGGAGACGGTTGCGATCTTATCACGTAAATCTACCGCGTAAATCGCATAAATCACGCAAATCGCATAAATCGCGCGAGTTTATCACGCCACGCTAAGCTAGAACTGCTTGACAATATTACCTACTCAAGGCTTTACGAGCCGCCTCTAAGGTCTTAGCAATAGCCGCATCATCGTGAGCATCTCCAACAAAGATAGCTTCAAACTGGGATGGTGCAATATAGATTCCCTCATCTAACATAGCTCCAAAGTAATTAGCAAAAGCTTCAGTATCACTAGCTGCAGCATCCGCATAAGTACTTACCTCAGTGCGTCTGCGATCATTTGGCTTAGAGAAGAAAACGCATGCGAGCGAACCAACACGGGTTACAACCGCACGATCTCCAGCAATCTCAGCTAGCCCATCTGCAAGAACGCGAGTATGCTCGTCAATTCTGGTATAGATCTCATGATCGTCATTAAGACATGATAGTTGAGCATATCCAGCAGCCATTGCAACAGGATTACCCGAAAGAGTCCCAGCTTGATATACCGGGCCTGCTGGAGCAACAAGCTCCATAAGATCGCGCCTTCCACCATAAGCACCAACTGGCATGCCGCCACCGATTATCTTTCCAAAAATCACAAGGTCGGCACGCACGCCAAAGCGCTCTTGAGCTCCACCTGGAGCAAGTCGAAAACCAGTAATAACCTCGTCAAAGATCAAAAGACAACCATATTTGTTGGACAACTCACGAAGCCCCTCAAGAAAGCTTGGCTTAGGAGCTACAACGCCCATATTCGCAGCAACGGGCTCAACGATAATTGCAGCAACATCGCCACCTTGCCTTTGAAGTATCTCTTCAACGCTACCGAGGTCGTTATACGTTGCAACTAAAGTATCTGAAGCAACAGCAGCTGAGACACCAGCGCTAGAAGGCATTCCACCTGTCAGTGCACCCGACCCAGCCTTTACAAGCATAGAATCAACATGTCCGTGATAACAGCCTTCGAACTTAATAATCTTTGCACGTCCAGTCGCTCCCCTTGCAACACGAAGCGCGCTCATAACAGCTTCAGTGCCACTATTGACCATGCGTACCATCTCGAGGTCTGGAACCATCCGACACATCAATCGTGCGATATCAACCTCACGCGGACATGGCGCGCCAAAACTAAGACCGTGGTAAATAGCCTCTTGTACAGCCTCGCGAACAGCAGGGTGATCATGTCCTAAAATCATTGGCCCCCAAGATCCCACGTAGTCGATATATGAATGACCATCGACATCGGTTATCGTAGCTCCGCTAGCACTAGAGATAAAAAGAGGATCTCGCCCAACCGATCCAAATGCGCGCACCGGGCTGTTTACCCCACCGGGTAGCATCGTAGAAGCCTCAGCAAAAAGCTCAGAAGAACGAGAAGAATCGGTTGTATTAGTCATGGTAGATATCCTTACGATTTTAAATCTTGCCAGAGGTGATCATCTGAGCGATCTCCTTTGCATAATATGTGATTAAAATATCAGCACCAGCGCGAAAAATGCTAATTGCAATCTCACCCACGATAGCATCCTCATCAATATAGCCAGCAGCTGCAGCAGCTTTTATCATCGAATATTCACCGCTAACTGAGTATGCTGCAATTGGAAGATCTGTAGCCTGCCGCAAATTAGCAAGGATATCGAGATAAGAAAGTGCAGGCTTAACCATTAAGAAGTCAGCATCCTCGCTTTCATCGATCATGCTTTCTCGAATAGCCTCACGCGCATTATGAGGATCCATCTGATACCCTTTACGATTACCAAACGCAGGAGCAGAACCGGCAGCCTCACGGAAAGGCCCATAGAAGGCTGATGCATATTTAGCTGAATAGCTCATCACTGGAATGTGCTCCAATCCAGCCTCATCGAGTCCAGCACGAATTGCAGCAACCTGACCGTCCATCATAGCTGATGGCGCAACAATATCAGCACCAGCATATGCTTGTGATACAGCAGTTTTGGCCAAAAGCTCAAGCGTGATATCGTTGATTGGACCAGCAGCTGCTTTGCGAAGATCACTTGTTGGAGCGTGATCGGGATCGAGCATAACAGATTTAGGAAGTGGGCCACAATGCCCATGGCTTGTATACTCACAAAGACAGACATCTGTCACAATCGTAACGTCTGGAAATTGTTCGCGAATAGCACGAACACCTTGCTGGACAACGCCATCCTCAGCCCAAGCGCTGCTGCCGATCTCATCTTTTTTGGCAGGCAGACCAAAGATCAAAAATGATGTAACACCTAAATCAACACATGCTTGAACCTCTTCGCATATACGGTCGGGTGAATAATGGTATTGCCCTGGCAGACCGTTGATTTCGCGCTTAACATTGTCCTCTTCCACCACAAAAAGTGGATAGATAAGTGAACGTAAAGAGAGTTTTGTCTCTCGTGTTAAATCGCGAATACCTGCCGTATAGCGAAGACGACGAGGGCGTGCAATTGGGGTTGGAATATCTATGCTCGACATCTTATCTCCTGTCTGATTTCCACGACTCGATTATCGCTTGTACTAGATCTGCAAGCTTTGAATTCTTAGCACATATCGTAGAAAAACCATGTGATTTTGCAGCCTTAAGCGACGTTGGACCAATACATGCTGCAAGAGGCATCTCTGCTTGGATATCACCTACAGCATCAATAAATCCCTCGACTGTAGATCCACTTGTAAATGCCACATAGTTTACAAGCCCACTTTTTATAGCATTGCGTATCGCAATAGCATCATCTTCAGATGCGCCGATTACGGTCTCATAAGCAACGACATCGTCATAGTCGATTTCATTTGAATCTAATACACTTGATAGGCTAGGGGCGGCCTTTTTTGCACGCAAAACCATCAACTTCTCGCCCGGTTGAACCAACTTTGCAAGCCCCTGCCCAAGGTGTTTTCCATCGAAGTGTTCAGGAATAAAATCGGCCACAATACCATGAGCTAAAAGAGCTGCAGATGTAGCTTCCCCCACTGCTGCAATCTTTACGGGTGCAAGAGCACGGGCATCTTGACCAAGTGCTGAAAGCTCCTCAAAAAGTCTTGAAACACCAACTGGGCTTGTAAGCACTAACCACGCATAATTAGCAAGTCCTCGCAAAGCCTCCCTAGTCTCATCCACATTGCATGCAACTGTTTGAATACATGGCAAAGCGATAACTTGAGCGCCCGCCTCTTTAAGCAGCGATGTTAAAGCGCCCTGCTTATCCTTTGCGCGACATACTACTACAGTAGCACCTGATAAAGGACGCTTGGACTTCCAATCTAAAAACTCTCGCGTAGTACAAACCTCACCTACAACTAAGATAGCTGGACTTGTAATGCCGGCAGATTTTACAACAGAGACGATATTTTCAAGCGTTGCAGTAACTGTACGCTGCGAAGGAAGAGTTCCATTTTGCACTACTGCAGCTGGAGTTGAAGGATTCATACCAGCTTCCAAAAGACCGCCAGTGATCTGCGACATGCTGGTCACGGCCATCAAAAAAACAAGCGTGCCATGAACATTGCAAAGCGCCTTATAGTCGATATCGAGTTCACCATTTTGCCTTGCATGACCTGTAATTATATGAACCGACTGAGCCATACCTCTAAATGTCGCAGGGATTCCAGCGTGCGATAGTGCTGCAAGCGCACTTGTTACGCCCGGAACAACCTCAAATTCTATTCCATGCTCAACCAGGTATTCGGCCTCTTCTCCGCCGCGTCCAAATACATATGGATCACCGCCTTTAAGACGGACAACGAGATCGGCTTCTTGAGCCTCTTTAACGAGAATCTCATTTATTTGATCTTGAGGGACAAGATGGTGGCTTTTTTCTTTTCCCACATAAACCATCTTAGCGCCCTTAGCTAAGGCCAATACGTCATCGCAAACTAGCCTGTCATATATAACAGTATCTGCAGCCTCGAGCAAAGCACGAGCTCTTAAAGTCAAAAGTCCAGGATCTCCTGGTCCTGCGCCTACAAGCGCCACCTTTCCGCTAGCCATTGTTTCTCAGTCCTCTCGCAAACTCTTGCGCTCCAGCTTCGATTTGTTCAAGATCGCCATAAAGCATAGTTTCACCAAAACGCATTTCGGTCTCATCATCGCTTACATACATTCCGCGCAATTTAAGTGCATCACCCTCAATTTGTGCAAAAGCCCCACAAGGTTTAGTGCACCCCCCGTCGAGTGCACGAGTAAATGCTCTTTCAACGACCATGCATCTAAATGAGTCGGGATCGTTAAAACCTTCCAAAAAGCTCGTATCCAAATCATCACGAGCTTGCACAGCGAGTATGCCTTGTCCTGCCGATGGTAACATTTCATCTACTTCAAAATGCTTAGAAATGCGATGTCCTAAACCTATCCTTTCAAGACCAGCAGCGGCTAAGACTAGCGCGCCAAACTCACCCCTATCGAGCTTCTCAAGTCTCGTAAGCACGTTGCCTCGAACGCTTTTTACATCCATTTTTGGAAAGAGCCTAGCAAGTTGTACACGTCTTCTGGCAGAACTACTTCCAATTGGGAGTGTTGGATCTAGCTTGGTTTTTGTTTTAGGATAAACCAGCACATCCCTAGGATCAGCGCGATGCGAGGCTGCCACCAAAGGTAGATTTGGATCGATCTCCATCGGAACATCTTTGCAACTATGTACAGCAATGTCTATACGCCCATCGAGTAGAGCAGCATCGAGTTCCTTTACAAAAAGCCCCTTGCCACCGATCTTCTCGAGAGTTTTGTCGAGTATTTTATCTCCAGTGGTAGTAATGCGAATAATTTCAATTTGAATATCGGGGTTGTTAGCCCTAATTGCACTAGCAGCCATCTCGGCCTGCGCAACAGCAAGCTTTGACGCGCGTGTTCCTATACGTAATTTCATCACGCGTCAACCTCCTTTAGGATCTCCCTTACAACGCGAGCAGCCTCTGCAACAAGGCTGTGATGTGCGCCATCAGATGAAATTCCAGCGATCAGGTTTTTGCCTTCGCATATTGCTGGGAAGAAAAAGTCGCAATCTTTAGGACTATCAGAGACATTTACTAAAACACCAGCATTTTTGCATGCAGCAACAATCGCTTCGTTAGTTGTGCGATCATTAGTTGCTGCAACAACAATCGTACAACCAAGCTCGTCTTTATCCGCCCACGCTCTTTGCTCAAAACGCACGTTATCGGGTGCGTCTACATAATTTGGATCTAGGATAGTTACATCGGCACCAAATTTTGCGAGCACACCCGCACGGCGTTTTCCGACTTCGCCACCTCCTGCTACTATGCAGCGCGCACCCATCAGGTCGATAAATACTGGAAATCGCATATATTGTGTTGAGTTGTCCTTGTTGGGATCTATGTCCGCTGTATCTGGATTTGTTGCTGTATCTGGATCTGTGTCCGCTGAGTTCGCGTTGCTCGAAAAGTCAGTGCTAGCAGCTGTGTCCGCTGCGTTTGCGTTGTTCGAAAGGCCTGTACTAGCAGCTGTATCTGCTGCTTTCACCACACATGAAAAATTATCCTTTGCAGATTTATCTTTAGTGCTAGCCACCTCAACATGAGGCTGAAATGCTGCAAGCTCTGCTAGAGCATCTTGCACACTTACTCCCTGCTCATCTGCAACAGGCCTTGCAATCAAAATAACTTTTGCTCCTGCTCTATGAGCAGCTTCTATCTTATCTGCAAAACCACCAGCTTTGCCTGTATCTTTTGTAACCATCCAGGTTGCATCAATAGACTCAAGGGTTGCCACATTCATATCACGCGAAAATGGCCCTTGCATACAGATAATGCGCGAAGGTAAATACCCGAGTGAGAGCGCACGATTTAAAGAGTCAGGATCGGGCAGAACACGTGGATACACACGCGATGCAAAATCTGGAATCGAAGTATAGGCTGGCAGATCCTTACTGCCTGTAGTAAGAAGGATGTTGCCCTCATGAGCAGCAAGAAACTCGGCAGCTTCTTCAGCGCTGCCAACAACTACTGCATCGTCATCGTGTGGAGTGGCTAGGCGAAGCACTCGAATATATCTAGCTCCAACCTTTTCAGCAGCAGTCCGGATATTGTCACTAACTTCATGAGCATATGGGTGCGTAGCATCAACTACAGCAACTGCACCGGCAAGCTCATGCACCATCCCATCTGCGTCAATGCGCCCAGGATGAACAGTAATACCTACAAGATTTGAGAGTAACGAAGCTCCATAGCCTGTTGCTGTATAGACATCTGCGGTAAGCCCAGACTCAGACATGAGTTCGCAAAGCTCACGCCCCTCGGTAGTACCTGCAAATACTGCGATCCTCCCACCTGTAAAAACAGTTCCCAAGCGCTCAGCACGATTGCGCTCCCACTCCATATAGTCAGAGAGTTTCTCATCGATGATAGCTTCGGCGCGACGTACCCCCTCAGGGTCTCCATAGGCACCGTCATCAACTAAGTCATCGATATCAAGAAGCCTAACACCATCGATGTCACGACATGCTGGGTCGATATCTCGCGGCATTGCGAGGTCGATGAGCAAACTTGGTTTAGATTCCAACGGTTCAACCATAGAGACACTGATAGTGGTATGAGGACTTCTAGTTGCGCTAACAACTAGCTCACAACCTTCTATCGCAGATGCACGATCTTCATAATTAACAGCAAAGCAGCCCTTTGGAACAACGGTGCTTCCATGACGAAAAGTACGGAGTGTAACCGAGACTTCACATCCCGCATCGACGAGCAGATTTGCCATAATCTGACCCATCTCGCCATTGCCTATAACCAAAGCTCGCTTTCCCGCAAGATCGCCAAGTATTTCACACGCGAGCTCAAAAGCTCTATGTGAGCTCGACGAAGGAACGGTCTTTAGTCGAACCTTGGTAATGACCTCTTTACCGGCAGTTATTGCAAGACGAAAGAGGGTCTCGAGCCAAGGCGTTGTACACTTGCACTCACGCGCATTAGAAATTGCACCTTTTACCTGGGCAATTATTTGATCCTCGCCCAAAACTTGCGACTGCAAACCACTAGCAATTTCCATGACACGTCTGTGAGCTTCAACGCCGGATAGTAAAAAGATAGATTGTGGAACCTCTAAATTAAATCCCATCATTGAAGCGATGGCAGAACGCAAATTATCGTCGGCTGAATACCCATCCTCGAGGTCTAGATAGGTCTCAAACCTACCGCAGGTGCGAAGCAAAACACAGCCACGAACCCCTTCGATCTCGCAAGCAGATATCATAAATGCTTCGTCGTCATTGCATGCACGCTCACAAATTTCACGTTCGCTTGCCGCAGCGCTCTTCCAATCGAGGCCAATAGCTGCAATCATCTATTCTCACCATCCCTGGTAATCATATATAGAAGAGCATTTACGATAGCTGCAGCAACATTACTTCCGCCCTTTCGGCCCTTGGCTACAATCGACAAAATATCACTTGCAATTATCATCTCTTTACTCTCGACAACATTTACAAACCCTACTGGCACGCCAATAACTAGCGCTGGATTAATCTTTTTCTGCTCAACAAGTTCACAAATTCGTATAAGCGCTGTAGGGGCATTTCCAATTGCTAAAATTAATGGCCCTTCAACATCACATGCTTTATCCATGCAAGCAACAGCGCGAGTTGTATGAGCCTCCTTAGCAGCTAAAGCTACATCCTCATCAGCCATGTAACACTCGGCATGACATCCAAGTTTTGCCATAGCGGACTTGCTGATGCCGGAAAATGCCATATTAGTATCGGTTACTATCGTCGCGCCTGCCTGCAAGGCTTCAAGTGCACTTTCAATTGCGCCTGGTGAAAAAATGAGATTATCAGCATAAGAAAAATCAGCTGTAGTATGAATTACACGCTTAATAATTGGTTCTTCAAGTGCTAGAAAAGTTCTATCTCCCAACTCCTGTGTAATTATCTCAATACTACGACGCTCTATCTCATGCGGCTTGAGAGTTAAATCTTCATTCAAAGCTTTTCTCCTCTCTTCTTTCATTTCTTCATTTCAAGGCGCTTTTTTGACGCTATCTTTTAAAACCTAAGCGAAAATCTATATCCCTTTTTCGACAATCTGATAGATTTGATCCATATCTAGCGAGGCTCTAATTGTGTTTGCCAGTTTGTCATATTGTGACTGTTTAAATGCTTCGGAATTAACTGTCTGATCCGCTGTGCTTGGAAGCCCACGGGCTTTGAGTAAAACATCAGCGAGTGCATCTACAATTCCAGGCGCATCAAAGATTCCATGGATATAGCTACCCATAACATTTCCGCACACACCACCGTCTGTACCTATTATTGTCTTGGAAGGATTGGCTGAAGTTGTAAGATCGGTTGCAGCAGCTGAAACTGCTCCATCTAAATTAGCTTCAAACCTGGCAGTCAATGCTACAGCAGAAGAGCAAACTCCTGTGGTTGTTCCCATGTGAATCTCATATCCTTCGACAGAAAGACCCGATAACGGTGCAAAAATACCTTCGGATATGGTTAGCACACCTGTAGTTCTTGCAAGCTCTTTGCTCTTTTCGAAAACGGTCTGCATTGGCAAAAGACCAAGACCTTCCATCTCTCCACCACTCTCAACACCATATGGGTCGCTAATATGTCGACCAAGCATCTGATATCCACCACAAATTCCTATAACAGGCGTAGAGCCGGCTGCAAGTGCTACAACACATCGGGCGATACCGCTTTCGTGCATCCAACGCAGATCGTCAAGCGTATTTTTTGTGCCGGGCACAATCACAAGATCTGGCCTTCCAAGTGAAGGTGCATCACTGACGTAGCGAATCGACATGTCGCTACGGCGCGAAAGCTGATTAAAATCGGTAAAGTTAGAGATATGAGGAAGATGGATAACCGCAATGTCGATGGTAGAGGCCGCACCACAAGATCTAAGTCTAGGAGCAAGGCTGTCTTCGTCGTCGAGGTCGAGCTCCATATATGGGACGACACCCACGACAGGCATATTACAAAGCTCCTCCAACAAAGCGATGCCTGGTTTTAAAATCGTAGGATCTCCTCTGAATTTATTGACGATCAGACCCTTGACCATCTCCCTTTCATCGGATTCGAGCAGCTCAAGTGTTCCATAGAGTTGAGCAAAAACACCACCTGGATCGATATCGCCAGCGAGCAAAACCGGAGCAGATGCCATGCGAGCCATCCCCATATTTACGATATCGTCGTTTTTGAGATTTATTTCAGCGGGACTGCCTGCTCCCTCGATAACGATAATGTCGTTTTCTAAAGCAAGATCGTTAAAAGTTTCAACGATCATATCTTTAAGCTTATGTTTGTACGCAAAGTAATTACGAGCCGACATATTTCCAATTGGTCTACCTTTAACGATAACCTGACTGCCCTCGTTATCGGTTGGCTTGAGCAAAATCGGATTCATGCGCACATCTGGTGCGATACCCGCCGCCTCAGCCTGCATAGCTTGAGCGCGTCCAAGTTCAAGACCATCATCGCCTACAAAGCTATTAAGCGCCATATTTTGGCTCTTAAATGGAGCAACGCGATATCCATCCTGAGCAAAAACACGACAAAGTCCCGCTACAAGCAGGCTTTTTCCGGCGTTTGACATCGTTCCCTGCACCATAATGGCGCGCGATTGCGTCTTACCCATCAACTGCCTTCCTTTGTTGACAAACGATCAACAGCATACCTAATAGCCTCGATCAACATATCGTTTTCATCGTGCAAACGCACAGCACAGCGAAAATGTCTTCGGGTCAACCCCTCATAGTTATCGCAAGATCTCACTAAAATCCCGCGCTCTGCAAGCAAATCGCCAAAGTTTTCACACGGTGCCTCAAATAGAAGATAATTTGCTTGCGAAGGATAGACACGACAACCTGCCTGCACAAGCGCTTCTACAATACGTGGACGTTCTGCTCTTACAACCTCTCTTGCACGTTCGAGATAAATTTGGTCATCGTATGCAGCAACACCAGCTGCTTGTGCAACTGTCGATACAGGCCATGCAGGCCCACTAGCAGCTACAGCTTTTGTGATCGTTTCATTTGAGCAGAACATATAGCCAAGCCTAAGACCAGCCATGCCATAGGTTTTTGTATGAGCTCCAAGTATCACAAGATTGCAATACTGTCCTAAAAACGGCATTAAAGTAGAGCGCTCAGGATAATCAAGAAAGCTATTAAAGCACTCATCCAAAAGAACCACAATTCCCTTTTTAGCGCATACTTCTACAATTTTGTTTAGTGTCTTTTTGCCAGCTGGAAGCCCAGTTGGATTATTAGGTTCACACAAAAAGACAAAGTCAAGCTCGCCATGAAATCCACTTTCGATCTCATCTGCAAGACGACTTGTGAGCATAAGATCTTCAGATTCTTTGAGCTGGTGATGCAAAATCTTGCAATCCACAGCCATCAATGCATCTGCATACTCAGAAAATGTAGGGTCACATACAAGAGCTCTTTTAGGAGTAAGCGCATAAACAATACGGTAGATTATGTCAGAAGCCCCATTACCACAGACTATCCATTCGCTAGGCACGTTTTCGTGTACAGAGATTGCTTCAACAAGCTCACGGCACATAGGATCTGGATATCGATCGGAGACATCAAGTGCCGACATCGCAGCATTACGTGCAGATGGAGACATTCCGCACGGGTTAACGTTTGACGAAAAGTCTATCGCAGAGCGCCTATAGCGTTTTTCAAACGTTAGTAGATCTCCTCCATGCCCCAAACGCGTCATCTCTTCTCCCTACTATCCTATGCAACAAGTGCGACATAGATTGCACAAACAATTCCGATGCGTATAAGCCCAAACAAAATGCACGCGATAACCGACGTTGCTATCATCAAATGATTAGCTTTTTTGATATCATCGCGCTCAATCGGACGAATTGCATCGCCTATCGTTGGCTTAGTTATTTTCTTTCCAAAATAGGTGGCATCCCCCGCAAGCTCTACACCCAAAGCACCAGCAATAACCGACTCAGTCTGGGCGGAATTTGGGCTCGCATGGTTACGTCTATCGCGTTTCCAGATCGCAAATGCTCTCGAAGCGTTTAGTTTTACCAACGGAGATACAGCTACCATCAAAGTCGCACAGATGCGCGCTGGCAAATAATTTGCAACATCATCGAGATGTGCAGCTGCTCTACCAAAATCTATGTAGCGATCGTTTTTGTAACCAACCATGCTATCCATCGTATTGATAGCTTTATATGCCATAGCTAGTGGAGCGCCACCAATCATCATATAAAAAAGGGGCGCTACCACACCGTCGCTTGTATTTTCTGCAATCGTCTCTACCGTTGCCTTTATAACCCCTGCCTCATCGAGGTTTTTAGTATCGCGACCCACAATCATCGAGACCGCATATCGCCCTGCTTCAATACCGCCATCGGCAAGCGAACGCGCAACTTTCGTGCTTTGTCGCTTTAATTCGCATGTCGAAAGGATCTGACACGACAGCCAGCATGCAGCTATAATCCCAGCAATTGGGTGAATCCACCACAAAAAAGCAATAATGCCCCACGTAATTACAAAAACCACAATAGGCATTAGAGTTGCCATCACACGACCTGCCCATCTAAGCCCTTTTTGAGTATCTGGAAAAACACGTCGCAAAAAAGACTCTAAAGCAGAAATCGCCTTGCCAATTGCAACAATCGGATGGGGGATCTTTGGAGGATCACCTATGACGAGATCGAGCAGAAATCCAGCTGCCGATGTGGCAACAACTATCATAGCCCCTCGACCTTCGCAAACTCAGCGGCCGCGCATACTATCCTTTCTGCAACATCAGGATGTGTAGGAAAATAGATATGCGGATATCCGGCGACAAGCGTATTAGTAGCTATCATACATGGCCAGCTATCTCCCGAAGGTTTAACCGCTCTAAAGCTCTCCCCTTCGTTAGTAGAGTGCCAATAATGAAACTCATGCGCACGTATATGTGTGCCTTTAGAGGCGATCAAACAATCTGTTAGTATCTCCAAATCTAAATATCCAAAATGGCTAAGACGACCGGTATTTTTGCATTTACCTGTGATAGCTCCGACCATCTTGTGCGACTTGCCATCTAGGTCGCAAATTTCATCTTGTAAGTACATAAATCCACCGCACTCAGCAAGAAGTGGCATACCCTTATCAATTGCAGATTTCATAGATTTAAGCATGTTTTTGTTAGAAGCTAACTCTTTGGCATATAGCTCAGGGTAGCCTCCTCCAATATAGATTGCAGAGATATCTTGAGGCAAAGTACTATCTTTTAGGGGGCTAAAATATTCTAGTTCAACACCCATATCTTGTAGCATCTGTAGATTTTCGGAGTAGTAAAAGCAAAATGCATTATCTAAGGCAACTCCAATTTTTACCAACTTGGCATCAGCATTATCAATAACAGGATTCGTTAAATATGGTAGATCTTGAAGCGCTGGAGCATCGCTAGCAATCTCGATGAGAGAATCTAGATCGACTGTTTCTTCAAGAGTGTCGGCCAAAGCGCCTATGCGTTGTTTTAGATCTTCAATTTCACCTGCTGTAACGAGTCCAAGATGGCGGCTTTCAACAGCAAAACGCTCATCGGTTGGCACATAGCCAAGTACCTTTACGCCACATTCGCGCTCGATTACACCGGATAGCGTCTCAAACATTCGCTTTGAACATTTGTTTAAAATGACACCCTTTATATTTGCATCATCACGAAAACGCATAAAACCTTCGGCCATCGCTGCAATTGAAAGAGATGCGCCTCTCATGCCAATTATAAGTACGGTTGGAGTAGACGTTGCACGGGCGAGATGATAGCTACTACCTACATCGGAGTCGATCGACATACCGTCGTAGTAGCCCATAACTCCCTCCATTACTGCAATTTTGCACCCTTGGGATCCACGTATCATAAGTGAGCGGACAGTGGATTCATCGGTAAAGTAGAGATCGAGATTGCCACTTTTTGTACCAACTATACGGCGATGAAACATCGGATCGATAAAGTCTGGACCACACTTAAACGATGCTGGTTGCATACCGCGACGCACAAGCGCTTCTAATATCCCGCAGACCACGGTTGTTTTTCCTGTCCCGCTAGATGGCGCAGCAAATAGCACCCTTGGCAGATCAAATGACTTGCTCATCTGATCCTCCAGCGCGTGCTGTAATAATGAAGATTGGATTTTCAGATCGCATCATATGATACGTTCCAACTGTGTGAGCACGGGAGACTGCTACTTGACATATTTCAAAGTCTGTAAAAGGTTCATTCGAGAGTAGCTCACATGCTTTTGAAAGTGTTTCGATTGTAATAGCAGTCACGCACACCCTAATGCTTGGGCTAGAGTCCACAAGATAATCCAAAATAGATGCAAGATTTCCACCAGCACCGCCTATAAATGCAGCATTCGCAGGGGGAATTCCTTGCAATACATCGGGAGCCAATCCTTCGACAACAGCTATATTCTTAAGTCCAAAACGCTTCGCATTAAGACGCACAAGATCGCAAGCATCAACATGTCGCTCAATAGCATAGACGTTTCCCTGACTTGCAATTCGTGCAGCTTCGATAGAGACCGAACCTGTACCCGCTCCGATATCGTAGACAACATCCGTTGGAGTGATCCCAAGCTTAGCCAATGCAACAGCTCGAACCTCCTGCTTGGTCATCGGAGCACTTCCGCGTTCAAAAGCTTCATCGGCAATACCCATAGTTGCAAATGGCCAAGGTGTGCTCCTAAGATGCATATTTGCGTTGTTGTACGCAGATGCACCGTTGTACACAGATGTATCACCATGCGCAGATGCACCGTTGTGCGCAGGGCTGTTATCATGCGCAGATACGCTGCCATCAGATGCAAAATCACCCAACACACCCTCAGGACGATCCACTAGCATCACAGCAAGTGAGTCAAACTCCTCATGAGAAAAACGCTCAGCAGTCCCAATCGAAATTTTTTCATCTGGATAAGAGAGTCGCTCTCCCACACTTACATGTAAGCTTCCTAGACCAGCCTCACATAAACGCAAACATAGACTAGTAACGGAGTTGACTCCACCTGTAGCTAAGAAAAGCTCTGAAGTTTCACGCACTAAAGCCACGATGTCGCAATCGATTCCATGAGCACTCTCAAAACGCCAATTTTGCCACGGCCGCCTAAGCCTAGCCGCAAAAAGTTGAGCAGAACTCACACCTGGCACAATAGATATTTCAAACTCGTCTATCTCTTCCAGTGCGCGCTTTGCGCCACTAAAGAGCCCTGCATCTCCACTCATGACAAGAACAGCACTATTCCAATCGGACTCTTCCCGCAAAATTTTAGCGATATCTTGTGAGCTAATTGAGAAACGCTTGACAGCTGTACACTCCTTTGGAAGCGATTCCAAAAGTCTACGCGCACCAATAACCAAATCGGCTTCAGCTAGTGCATCTTTAGCCTCAAGCGTTACTAGGCTTTCATCACCTGGACCCATACTAACTATCTTGACACTTTTCATCATACTTCTCTCGATATCCTCTGGGTGTCACCATGCGCCCGCCCTCGATCTTTGTCTGACTGTTGCCGATAAACACCGTGGTAAACATATCAGCCTCAAGATCAGCAAGCTCTCCTAGAGTTAAAATCCCACTAGTTTGATCGGGTCGTCCAATCAAGCGAACCCATCCACACGGAGTTTCAGAAACACGATATTTTTGTAATATTTCTGCCACGCGCGCAAGATAATCAGCACGCCTCTTGCTTCTAGGATTATAAAGGCATATACAAAAATCGGCAGACCCTGCTGCTTCTAAGCGCTTTTCAATTAACTCCCAAGGAGTAAGCAGATCCGATAGAGAAATAGTTGCAAAATCGTGTGAAAGTGGAGCGCCAAGCACAGCTGCACCAGATTGTGCTGCGCTAACACCGCAGACAACCTCCACATTAACCGAAGGATAATCCCCCGCAAGTTCAAGAATTGGAGAGGCCATTCCATAAACGCCAGCATCTCCGCTGCAGACCATCGAGACAGTTCTACCTTCCTGAGCTGCCTTGAGAGCCGCTTTGCATCTCTTTATCTCATGCATCATAGGTGTGGCTAGCGTCTCTTTATCAGGAAACATCACCGAGACCAACTTCACATACTCTGTATATCCACAGATGAGATCGCTCGCATTAATCGCCGCACTTGCATCGGCAGTCATTCCACCAGCGCCTCCAGGACCAATCCCAACCACGTAAAGAGTTCCCATCCTCATTCCTTCCAGCTTAGCTGATAATCCAACTCAGCAATTGCTACAGTCACACCGTTGATGGCACATTTAGGTAAAATAAGCCTTCCGCCTCTAGCTAAAGCCGATCTCTCGCAAACATTGTCAACTCCAGTGATGTCTCTCACAAATTCCGAAGACGATACACTACCATGCACGTTCAAAAGCTGCTCGGCCGAATATGTGATAAGAGGAATATTGCGCTTTTTACAAAACTCTACGAGTCCAATCTCACTAGCCTTTAAATCAATACTCGCTATATGGTCGACGGCATTAGGAATTACGTCCGCTTTATGGATGACTAAATCCACTGCAGCAGCAATGTCATCTTGCGAAGTACCTTTACGACACCCTATACCTATTACAATAGATTTAGGCACAAGATATAGTGGCTCAACGCTATCTGGAGCATTCTCACACAAAAAAGCAGAGATCAAAACATCGACAGATTTTTTACTGTCATCTGTAGTTTTACTGTCATCTGTAGTACTTTCCTTAGAAAAAAAATCAACCTCTCTTGGTGGATCTCCCGATATCGGAAGATCGCTATAAACTGAGATCCGACCGCCCGAAAGTAGCTTGGAAGATACAGCCTTTATTTGTAGAGGATTTTCCACATAAAGACCACGTCTTGCAGCCCAATCATCTACCGCCCAAAGTCCACGTCCATCGGTGGCTGTTGTAACGATAGATTCTGCACCGATCGACTTAGCAATAAGATCGGTTAGCCGATTAGCTCCTCCAATGTGTCCAGATAGTAGCGAAATCACCCAACGACCACAGTCATCTACAACGACGACTGCAGGGTCTACAGTTTTTTGAACAACATACGGAGAAATTGCACGAACCGCGATACCGCATGCGCCAACAAAAATAAGCGCATCTGAATTAGCAAAGGCGTTACGCGTCCAATCGTCAAGAGAAATCTTATTTTTACCAAACCCAGCGCTCACTGAGATAAAGAGATCCTTATCGCCCATAAGCGAAGCAACTGAGTCCTCAATTCTATGCGCCAGTTCAAACCCTTGGTCTGAAAAGGCTATGATGCTCATATGCATACTAGATCCCTTATTGATCACTTTTTCACAATCTTTTTATGTAATTTGCAAAATTATGTTATCTGCGAAACTCCCGATTACTAGCTACAACAAGCTCGTTAGGGTTGCATTTTTAAAATTTTGTAAGAAAGCCTTCACTGCTTCACAATCAATGTAGTGAAATATGCTCCATGTCCATCGATGTCATCTAAGTTGTGAGCTACACGCTCATTGGGTAGACCACAATTTTCAACAAGCGAAGCCTTTTCGTAAAGCCTCTTTTTACGAAGAAGTTCTTTAATATCGCCTAAAGACTTGCCAGCTTTCATGATCACCTTAGTACCATCCATATCAAGCGCTTCATCAAGATCTTCAAAACCCGATGGAATGATATGCAATGGTGTATCCATACGAGGCGTTAGTGTTTCACCTAAAGTGGCCGCTATTGCACAAAAACTTGGAACACCAGGAATAACTGGACACTCATATCCAGCCTCTTCAACTATCTCTTTGATATATGCAAAGGTAGAGTAGATGCTTGCATCTCCGATATTTGGCATCGCAACACTTCTACCCGCTTTGAGCTCCTCTAAAACCTGTTCAGCAGCAACGCGATGACTTTTCTCAAGAACTTCTGGATCTGTACTCATCGCAAAGGATAGATATAGGATCTTCTTATCATCAAGTTTGGCGGCAGCTCGCGCTACATCAAGTGCCACATTTGCCCCGCTTTTTGTCTGTACAGCTGCAATAGTAAAACATTGTTCCATCACACGCACAGCCTTGATAGTTACAAGTTCAGGATCCCCCGGACCTACGCTTACTCCATAAAACTTAGCATCACTCATCTTCTTTACCTTTTTGTCTCATAATTCCTTCAATCGCCAAAGCAGCTCCGCTAGTTCTGATGAGTTCTGACCTAGATGGCGTAAATACCACAGCGCCAATCTTTAATTTCCCATCAGCGCGCCTGTCCAGATAGATCTGCAAGGCTTCAGAAAGTGAATTTAAAGTAGCCTCTAGTAAACCTTCACGATCAAGAACATCACAACATGCATCGGCTGTGATACATCCTAAAAGTTCGCGAGCTACATCTTGCGAAGCACCACACGCTGCTGCGTGAGCGCATATTATCTCAGTTCTGCAGTCAGCTATGCGTGAATGAGTATCCATAATTCCGCCAGCCACTTTAGACATCTTTCCGAGATGTCCAATAACGAGCAGATGAGTAAACCCTTCACGTACAGCATAATCGATCGAATCTCCAATAAAATTCGCACACTCCACCGATGGGGCATCTGAAATATCGGTCAAAGTAGGACTCGTATGCAAAAAATCGCGTCCCATATTTCCTGGCACTAGAACTAAAGCTCTAACCCCTTCGGCCGCATATTGGCTAAACTCAAGTTCGATGCTGTCGCGAAGAGCTTTTAAACTGCGTGGTTCCACAATTCCAGAAGTCCCGAGTATCGAGATTCCATCCACTATGCCAAGATTGGAATTAAAGGTCTTTTTGGCAATTTCTTCTCCACCTTCAACACTTACAATCACTTCAAAAGCACATTTTACGCCTCGTTCTTGGCAGACGTCTTCCACAGCTTGAGCTATCATCGAACGAGGAACGGGGTTGATAGCAGCTGTTCCGATTGGTTGAGAAAGTCCAGGGCGCGTAACGCGTCCAACGCCCTTACCGCCATCGATGGTTATACCTTCGATATCCGAGCGTTTAACTTCAACACTTATTAGCGCACCATGAGTTGCGTCATGATCGTCGCCGCCATCTTTGCGAACACCACATATAGCCCAATCGAACCCAAATGAGGCACATTCAACATCAACTGAAACCTCAATGCCCTTTGGAGTTACAATGCTCGCATGTTTTACAATGTGCTGATCGAGTAGCATTTCTGTGGCAGCTTTTGCGGCAATAGCAGCACAGCTACCTGTGGTATAACCACAGCGCAAACGCTTACTTCCCGTGTATATGTAGTGTTCGAATGCCAAACTCTATTCCTTAGAGGCTTTATGAGCATGAGCGGCGTAAAGATCGGCTATAGCAGGAATCTCTCCCATTCCAGTAAGGTCGCATTCAACCTCAAAGCTCTTTGCGCGCAAAATTGAGGCCCAACTGCTGGGTTCCTCACCTGCCATATCGTTTTTCGCATGATCACCAGCTACCAACATAAGAGGAAAAAGCGTCACGCACTTTACGCCCATAGATTCGATACGGGGCATAATGTCATCAAACTCTGGATATGCTTCAACCGTTGCCACGCATATGTCTGAGCGACCAATAGATGACAAAATGCTATCCAGTGCTGGATAAACAATATTGGCAAAGGTACGTGTTCCGTGACCCATGAGAACAATTGCTCTGTCATCCCTAGCAGGAAATCTCTCAGAGATAATATGCGCTATAGTTAACAAATCATCAGTACCAGAGATAAGCGGAGTCGATACCTTTAAGCTATTAAATCTACCTGATACACTAGATGCCTCGCGCATCAGCTTGTCATATTCTTCGCCTGGAAGAAGATGTCCAGAACACACAATTGCATCGGTTACACCAGCATCGGCCATTTCTTCAAGAGCCTCAGCAACTCCTAGAACAACCACGCCGCGCTTCTTAAGAGCACGCCTGATCATTGTGCTGGTGTATGCTTGCCAAACTTGAGAATCGTTGAAATCCGCACCAATACGCTTAGCGACAGCGTCGATAGCAAGAGTCCTTGCAGACTCATGAGTGCAACCAAAGCTCGCAAATAAAACGCCTCTCATATGGCGGCCTCCATCCCTTTAAAACTAATATCAAGAGGGCAACATATGCGAAAAAGTATAGCCAAAAGCAATCTTTTATCGCTTTTTATTTTCAAATGCTTCAAATGGTTCATGAATAAACCACTTAAAAAGAGGAGGAAAAATCATGCATCGATTGAGCCATCGCCCTTGCGAAATGCGGTGGTAAATCCAGGATGATATAAAAGACTGCGATCGTATGCCTCGCCTAAAACATCACCTACGATCACAAGCGCGGTCGAGGATATGTCATTTTCTGCACCTGTCTTGGCAAGAGTTTCAACAGTACAGCGCAAAACCTTTTCATCTGGCCACGTAGCCTTATAAACGATCGCTGCCGGAGAGTTGGGGTCACGTCCAGCAGCAATTAGTTCATCAGCAAGTTTGTCGAGCATACCGGCTGACAAAAAGATAACCATTGTTGAACCATGAGCCGCCAAAGAACGCATATCTTCGCCCTCTGGCATTGGGGTGCGCCCCTCAAGACGGGTAAGAATAACGGTCTGACTGACTCCTGGAAGTGTAAGTTCAGCTCCTAGCGCAGCGGCAGCGCCACAAAAACTTGATACACCAGGCACAATCTCCCAAGGGATATCTGCAGCATTAAGTTCGTCGATCTGCTCACGAATTGCACCGTAGATTGAGGAGTCTCCGGTATGAAGTCTTACGACCTCCTTGCCTTCAGAATGCGCACGCTTCATTACACCGATTACATCTTCTAATGTCATCTTGGCACTGTCAAAAATCTCGCACTCTGGTTTGCATACATTTAAAAGCTCTGGATTAACAAGACTTCCAGCCCAGATGACCACGTCTGCCTCTCTTAGTAGACGATCTCCACGAAGCGTTATTAGATCTGGCGCACCGCTCCCAGCTCCAACAAACCTGATCATCTTTTCCCCTTTCCGACAAGCATCGTTAATTTACTCTTGTCTTAGGCGCTCTAAAGGTTCATTTAGCTCAAGTATTTTACATTCAAATATTTTTAAATGCATTCAAATTGAAAAAATGTTATATATGTACTTGCAATATTGGCGAAGATGGACGTGTTTTATAAAACATGAGCGCGCACAGTGCGCTTAGGGGAATGCAGGTGCAAATCCTGCGCTATACCAGTAACCGTAAACGTTGATGGCAGATTACTATTTGTAGGCATACACGATCTGTCAGTTGAAACAAAGTCGGAGCACCTATCCACTTAGATGCCCTGGAAAGCAGGTCTGACTAAAAGATAGCGGAGTGCATGCTTTAGGCATGAGCAACTATCGTCGCTAGAGTCGGCTTCTTAGGAAACGAAAAGACACTAAGGTCCTCTTCGTCCGTTTGGTGGCTCATTACAAAATGGGCAGGTTAAGAGCAGCAAGTCTTTTTTGAGAAAAAGCACTTGCTAGGACAGGAGGATTATGAAAGATACTGATTTCATCCGTAAACCAATAAGCTTCAAACGAGCTGCGATATATGTCGGGCTTATCGCTGTTGTGCTTACATTTGGTATAACGGGGTCCGCTCAAGCGATGCATATCATGGAAGGTTATCTTCCAGTTGAGTTTTGTGTCGCATGGGGAGTACTTTGTATCCCTTTTTTGGTTCTAGGCGCTATTCGCATCAAAAAAATCGCTTCGAAACACCGTAGATTATTGCTCATATTAGCGATGGTGGGTGCATATGCATTTGTTTTAAGCGCTCTTAAAATACCGAGCGTTACAGGGTCTTCAAGCCACCCAACAGGTACTGGTCTAGGAGCTATGCTATTTGGACCTACTCCTATGGCAATCGTTGGACTAATCGTTTTGCTATTCCAATCAATATTACTTGCTCATGGTGGTCTTACCACACTCGGTGCAAATACATTCAGCATGGGAATCGCTGGTCCATTTATCAGCTTTGGCATCTACAAGCTCTCCAAAAAGCTTGGCGCTAATAAGCATATTGCAATCTTTTTAGGAGCCTGTTTAGGAGATTTGGCAACATATTGTGTCACCAGCATTCAGCTGGGTATGGCTTATCCAAGCGCAGTTGGTGGCGTATTGACATCGGTCGTTGAGTTTATGAGCGTCTTTGCTCTAACACAGATTCCACTTGCAATCATCGAAGGAATTCTTGCTGTCGTCGTAATGATCGGCCTCGAGACCTATGCAAAACCTGAGCTTAGAGAGATTGGATATCTCAAGCCACTGGATAGCAAGCATGAAGATACCGACCCAGAGCCCAAACAGGCTGTCTGATTTGTAAGGAGATGATGTGCAATGAGTTCTTCTGCTCCTAAAAAGAGATGGCCTATTGTGGTCATCTTGCTAGCAATTTGTGTAGTGATAGCAATCATTCCTCTTGCCACCCTCTCTGACACCGAGTTTGGAGGTGCTGATGGTCAGGCTGAGGATCTAATCACAGAGATAGATCCAGATTACGAGCCATGGGCCTCATCTATTATTGAGCTTCCTGGAGGAGAGACTGAAAGCCTATTGTTCTGCCTCCAAGCAGCGATTGGTGGAATTATTCTTGGCTACGGATTTGGCTATTACCGCGCTCGTTATAAAACGACCAAAGAACAGAGCGGCGATGCGACCAAGTTAGAGTCTTCAAACACAGAGACCGCCTAGGCAAAGATAGTCCATACTGAAGATTTTGCGTAATTGTTCTGTTTAGATTTTTACTCTATCCAGATAGATTTTTAGAGAGGAGCACACTATCCATGATAGCTACATCTGCAGTCACATCTATCATGCTTGCGCTCCTTTTGTATGGGCGCATCCCACTTGCGATACTCATTATTATTTGTGTTGCAGTGTTTATAGGGGCCGTAATCATCTCGCATGGTCACCATCACTCGCACGATCTTTTGAATCTCGATACTATCGCTCATAAATCTCGCCTTACAAAATGGAACGCAGGGCTTAAGACATGTCTAACGCTTGCTCTTGTAATTATCTGCGTTGCAACTAGCTCTTTTACTGTGGCGCTCGTGTTGCTCATTGGCATGTCGGTTGTCTCGCTACTCTCTAGCGGTGTAAGTTTTTCTAGATACCTCTCACTTTTAACAGTACCAATTCTTTTTGTAGCATTAAGTGGAATAGTGCTTTTAGTAGAGGTATCTAATACACCGATTGGTATCTTGAATGTGCAATTTTTTCAGTGGTTTTTATGCATAACACCTCAATCACAAATAGATACACTCACGATAATTGTAAGAGCAATCGGATCGCTTGCTTGCTTATATGCACTAGCACTTTCTACACCGATCTATGAGATTACAACTTTCCTTAAGCGCATACATATACCCTCAATTGTGACCGACCTTATGCTGCTTATATACAGATATATATCTATTTTAGTAGGAGCTTTTAGACAGATGAGCATCGCAACACATGCACGCCTTGGCGAAAGCTCTCTTCGCGCACAATGGAGAAGCTTTAATGGAATTGCCTCCAACCTGTTAGTCAGAAGCTTCTTTAGAGCAAGCCGTAGTTTTGATGCTCTAGAGGCGCGCGGATATATCGATGAACTGCGTTTTGATATCAAAGAACATCCTATAACAGGTGTACAGGTAATCTCTGTTGTCTGCTGCTTGATACTTATATGCGCCATCACAGTTTGTGAAAGGGCATTTTTCTAGTGAATTTAGGAATGGATGAGATGAATACCATACTTGAGCTTCGTAATGTCTCTTACGGCTATGGCGAGAATCGCCTAGCTCTTAATAATGTAAGTGTAAAGTTTCATAGAGGAGAACGTATCGCTGTTCTTGGTGAAAATGGAGCTGGTAAATCGACATTTTTCCTCTGTTGTATAGGTGTTTTAAAACCAGAGCAGGGTGAGATTTTACTCGATGAATCCCCTGTGGAATGGAATAAGCGTGGTCTTGTGAATTTGCGTTCGTCTGTTGGACTAGTTTTTCAAGATCCAGACGACCAGATAGTCTCTGCGACTGTAGAATCGGAGATAGCATTCGGTCCACTAAATATGGGCTTAAGTGATGAGGAGGTTCGCAAGCGTGTTCAAGAAGCAGGACAGGCGCTTGGGCTTGAACATTTGATGGAGCGTCCTCCTCATTTTCTTAGCGGAGGCGAAAAGAAGCGTGTCACGATTGCAGATGTTTTATCTATGCGTCCTAGGTTAGTTTTGCTAGATGAGCCAACAGCCTCACTAGACCCACGCGGATCACGACAGTTACATGACGCACTTGATCAACTAAACGATGCAGGCATGACAATAGTGCTTTCCACTCATGATGTGAATTTTGCATATTCGTGGGCCGACAGAATTTTAGTATTTAATAAGGGCAAGCTCGTGGCTGATGACGATAGTGTCATTGTGCTCTCACAAAGCGAATTGCTCAAAGAATGCGGACTCGAAACTCCAATTTTAATGCAAGTTGCTGAGGTACTTAGAGAAAAGCTTGCTCCTGTTAACGAAACGATTCATCTTAAACCTCCTCGCACAGTAGAAGACCTTCCACAATATCTTGAGTCGCTAAAAACTTTCGATTGCAAATAAGATATGCAAGCCTAATTGAACTTCCAGAGTTTTTGAGCAATCTTATATAGCCCAATGATGACCTTGCGACCAGCTTTTCCTTGTAAATTGCATCCCCAGCCAAAGAATCTCTTGCGCATATGTGGATAGATCTCGGGGTTTTTCTCCTCAAGATACTTCCAAATTCCGTTGCGCATCTCATTCCAGTCTGGCCTGTCAGAAAGCATCGTGAAAACCGTCGAGATGGTCATCATCATTAGAAGATAATTTTCCATATAGGCGCGTAGTTTTTTATTTTCCACATCACGCGACAGATTATGGGAGTCGATCATAATCCGCGTGATCTTTAGCTGCTGATCGATTCGACCGATCATAACGGATTCATTAACCGACTGATCGTCGCGTCCAATAAAGTAGCGATACAGATCGACATCCAGATAAAACAAGGTCTTTACGCTTGGAAGCGGTACATAAACAAAGATATTGTCGACGTAGAATGTGTGCTCGGGTAACTTTATTTTGCACTCATGCAAAACCGCAGTACGATAGATCACCGAGTGCATGATGATATAGCGCGAGATCGGGAATTTCCCGATCTCATCCCAGCCAAACTCGCGCCCAACAGGCAGAGACGATGTGTAATTCATGACCTCAGTACCGCGCTCAGCATGCTCATAGACATAGTTAGCCAATACGAGATCTATCTTGTTTTCGCGTTGAGCAAAGACAGCGAGTAGATCTAGAACTAGATCGAGCGAAGTCTCATCGAGCCAATCATCAGAATCTACGACTTTAAAGTAGAGGCCACATGCATTTTCAAGACCACAATTTACCGCACCACCATGACCTGCGTTCTCCTGATGAATTGCCCTAATAATCCCTGGATAGTTTGCTTGCCAATCATCCGCCTTTTGAGGCGTTTCATCTTTGGTAGATCCATCGTCAACGATGATAATCTCAATCTCATCAAGATGATTTCTACTGCCATCTAAAATGCTTTGGATACAATGGTCCATATAATCCGCTGAGTTATAACAGGGAATCGCAAAGGTAATCAGTTTTTGATTCTCACCAAGATATCCAGAACTATCTTGTTGATAGGCATTAGGATCTTGCAGATCATCAAAATCTAAAGTGTATAGATCCTTGGAACTATCCATCTTAAAGAAGACCCCCTCAAGAGTTTTTAATTAAAAACAATTAATCGCAAAGCCTGTCTGCAAGTTCCAAAGCACGAGAAACAATCGCATCCATGTTGTAATAACGATATTCTGCGAGCCGGCCAATCAAGTAAAGATTTCCTATTCCATCGGCCAAATCGCGGTAGCTCTGATAATGAGCTTGGTTCTCATCACTGATGATTGCATAATATGGAATCTCCCCTTCAAGACCCTCATAGGCCTTTGAGTATTCCTTCATGATCGTTGTGACATCTAGGTCTTGACCAGTCAGATAGGTAAACTCCGTGATTCTTGTATAGTCTTCGCTCACGGTATAGTTAACGGTTCCACATGGCAAAACATGCTTTTGGGGATGTGTCTCGTATACAAAATCAAGCGAACGATATGGCAGACGCCCATATCTATTCTCAAATAGTTCATCTAGAGCACCGGTGTAAATCACAATACCTTCAAATGGCTTTCCATCGACCTCAATATATGTCTTCCCCGAATCATCCTCTACAAAATTGAGCACATCACGGCCATCGACAGAGAGATAAACATCGATATTTTCATGATCTAACATCGACTCAAACAGAGGCGTGTAACCATTTAAAGGTATACCCTGATAAGTATCTTGGAAGTAGCGATTATCGCGAGAAATAAAGACGGGTACGCGTCCTGTAACAGATGGGTCGACCTCTTCTGGGGTTTGTCCCCACTGCTTCATTGTGTAATACAAAAAGACATTTTCATAGACAAAATCAGCGATCTCTAAAAGTTCGGGATCATTTTGTTCACGAAGCTCGATAATGGGAACTTTACGCTCATCACCAAAAACGCTGATCAGCTTTTCGATATACTTTGCCGCCTTTTCTTGGCCAAACATGATCTCCATGGAATTCTTATTAAAAGGAACTGGCATATATGTTCCATGAATATCGGCTAAGACCTCATGTTGATAGTCACGCCACTCGCTAAATTGCGAAAGATAGTCGTAAGCGCGCTTGTCATTGGTGTGGAAAATATGCGGCCCATACTTATGAATCAAAACTCCGGCTTCATCATATGTATCATAAGCATTGCCGCCTATATGATCGCGAGATTCAACTATCGCAACCTGTTTTCCTGCTCTTTGTGCTAATTCGCGCCCAACAACAGAGCCTGCAAATCCAGCACCAACCACTATTGCATCATAATCTGCTAGCTTGGGATTTTCTCCAAAGCAGTCAACGATAGCCATATTAAAATCCTCAAATCTTTTCTAGAGTAAAACACTCATCTATCAAACTTAAACTTGCAGCAAATTTGCTACGAACCTGCTGCAAGAATTTTACATCATTAAAAACTCAACATATTCTAGCGCAATTAAACCATTACCCCACACAAAAGCCGCCCGAACCTAAGAGAGAGCCAACATAGTTAAACCACACAGCCGCGTTTAATGTTACAGAGGCAGCGCCTGAGCCTAAGAGAAAGACGGCATAGCTAAACCATTGCCCATACAAAAGCCAACCGGACCTAAGAGAAAGGCAACGTAGCTAGTATTATCTATATGATTAATTATTTTTTGAAAGGACTGTAAAAATATGAGTGCTTTTCTCGATGCTGCAGTCGCACAAGCAAAAAGCGACATCAAAACTATTGTGTTACCCGAGGGCGAAGATGAAAGAATTGCAAAGGCTGCAAGGATGGCAACAGACGCCGGAATTGCTCGCATTGTTTTGCTAGGAAATAAAGAGAAAATCGAAGCTCTTGGAGTTGATCTCGATAACATTGAGGTAATCGACCCTAATGACGCTCCAGATCATGACGAAATAGCAGCTGGACTCGCTGAGATTCGCAAAAAGAAGGGCATGACCTTAGAGGAAGCTTCTCAGATTGTTAGAGATGTTACATATTACGGTGTGATGATGGTTAAGTTGGGCAAGGCAGATGGTATGGTGAGCGGCGCTTGCCATTCTACTGGCGACACATTGCGCCCAGCTTTGCAGATTCTAAAGACCGCTCCAGGCTCTAAGATTGTTTCATCATTTTTTGTGATGATTGTTCCGGATTGCGAGTATGGATCAAATGGAAGATTTGTCTTTGCAGATTGCGGACTAAACCAATATCCAACCGCAGAAGATCTCTCCGAAATTGCTATCAGCTCTGCCGAGAGCTTTAGATCCTTCATCGGCGAAGAGCCAATAGTTGCGATGCTAGCTCACTCAACTTATGGGAGCGCAAAGGGTGAGTCGGTTGATAAGGTCGTTGAGGCCACACGCTTAGCTAAAGAGAAAGCTCCTGATCTTTTGATAGACGGAGAATTGCAACTAGATGCTGCGATTGTAAAATCTGTTGGCGAATCAAAAGCCAAAGGCTCTGCTGTTGCCGGTAGAGCAAATGTCTTGATTTTTCCTGAGATTGATGCTGGAAATATTGGTTACAAGCTTGTCCAGCGCCTTGCTAAAGCCGAAGCATATGGACCAATCATGCAGGGTCTTGCTGCTCCCGTTAACGATCTCTCTCGCGGATGCAGCGCCGAAGATGCTTACGGAGTTATTGCTATCACCGCAATCCAGGCTCAAAAGATGGCCTAATAATTAGCATCTCCAAGGAGGAAGTCTCTGGACGTCCGAGACGTGAACATGTTCGTTGGACGCGACGGGGCAACAGCCTATGCATGGGTAAAGGTTATTTAAAGGTGTCGCATTAGTGAGCAATTTGTTAGTGTCAATTGCTGCAGCAAGAGTGAGCAAAAATTAGTGCAATCACCGCCGTAGCAAAACGCGCTAGCCGACGCAACGTTTTGGGGCTTGGAGCAAAAGTTAGTACGATCACCGCGCCGCAGCAAAACCATAAATAAAAATAGCTTAGCTTTGACACTAACTTTTGCTCTTGCGACAAACAGCCTCTAAACAGCCTCTAAAAGCCCGAGATAAACTCTCCTCCAACAATATGAATATG
>CAZLCK010000007.1:0-10938 GCA_964558235.1 uncultured Coriobacteriaceae bacterium | reverse complement strand
CTCTAAACAGCCTCTAAAAGCCCGAGATAAACTCTCCTCCAACAATATGAATATGCAGATGCTTGACGGTTTGATTGGCATCAGGGCCAGTATTAATAACTGTTCTAAAACCAGAATCATGGATTCCCATCTTATCGGCGACCTCGGGTAAAATCGCCATGAGCTTGCCCAAAAGCTCGGCTGGAACTCCATCGTTTAAACTCTCGTAGTGATCTTTTGGCACAACCAAAACATGCACGGGATATTTTGGTGCAGCATCATGAAAAACAGCTATATCCTCTGTCTGCATAACCATATCGGTTGGAATCTCCCCATTTGCAATCTTGCAAAAAATGCAATCATCCTTTGTAGACATTTTTTCTCCTAGCTAAGCTGAGTATCGATATCGTCGCTTGTCTCTGGTTCAAGCTCGCCAAGCAAAACTGTAACTTTCTGCTCAGCGTTTGCGATCTTTTCCTGCAAACTCCTCAAAAGACCAACACCGCGTTCGTATCTCTTTAAACTATCTTCTAGCGAAAGCTGTCCGCCCTCGAGATCGCGAATTATTTGCTCAAGTTCGACCAAGCCCTCATTAAAAGTGGGCTCTTTTTGTCGATCAACAACATTGTTATTCTCATCCATTATTGTTGCTCCCTATTATTGTTGCTCTCTGTCTTTAATAGATTCCACAACACAGCCTAGTGTGCCATCCGAAATCATTACGTCGATCTTATCTCCAACCCTAACCTGGTCTTTGCTAGATATCACATATCCCTGCTCATCATAAGTTGCACAATACCCTCTTGACAGAATTGCTAAAGGCGAAAGATCGTCTATCCTAGCTGCCACAACTGCAAGCCTGTTCTTCTGGCGATCGAGCAGATGCTGACCAACGCTAACCAACGATTGCTGCATCGATTGCAATGCACTCTTATCGGCCTGAATAGCTCCAGGTATTGCACGTGAAAGCCTCTCAGCATCTGAATCCAATCGTATTGCAAACGGCATAAGCAATGCATTTGGATCATGAAAGATTGGTCTTGAAGCAATCGAGGACAGACGTTCTTTGTAGCGCTCTAACTTTGAAGTGAGCGAAAGCGACATGCGTTTTGCAGCCTCATCTAGAGTTGTGCTTAATTGCGAAGTATCGACCGTCGTCGCTTCAGCGGCAGCAGTTGGAGTTGAACAGCGCAGATCTCCAACCATATCTGCAATAGAGTTGTCGGGTTCGTGCCCAATTCCAGTTACAACAGGTTTTTTGCAGGCTGCCACCATGCGAGCAACCTTCTCATCGTTAAAGGGCATCAGATCCTCATAGGACCCTCCGCCTCTAACTAGTAAAATCACATCAGCATCCGACTCATCTGCTACCTGAAGTCCCCTACAGATCGCATCTGGAGCGATATCGCCCTCAACAGCAACTCCGCAAACATAGACCTCCACAAGTTTTGAACGCCTGCGAAGCGTCCTGATAACATCGTGGATTGCCTTACCGCGAGGCGAAGTAACAACTGCAATCTTAGAGACAAATTTTGGAATCGACTTCTTTCGAGAGGCTGCCATCAACCCCTCTTTTTCAAGCTTCTTGGCAAGCGCTGCAACTTTCATGCGAAGATCGCCCTCACCAGCTAGCTTGATAGTCTTTGCCGCAAAATTCATACGACCCTTAGCAGCATATAGCGAAAACGTACCGCTAATTTGGACAAGCATTCCCTGGCGAAGCTCGATGTTGCATTTTGCAAAATCGTTTTTCCAGATAAGGCATGGTAGAGCGCTATCTGCATCGGTCAGTGTAAAATAGACCGCCTTGTAGCCCGGTTTGTCAGAAAACTCTGAGATCTCGCCTTCAATTGTCAGACGAATCTCTTCAAGCTGCCTTTTTGCAATTCGCAAAGCGGCAGATACGCTCATTACATCTGCTGGATTTTGCGTCTGCTCTGCTGGCATCACTCTAATTCCTTCTTGCCAACCCGATAAAGTAGATTAGCTGGAGTAGCGATCCAAGCGCAGCAGCCACATAGGTCATCGCAGCCGCTCTAAGCACACTTCTTGCGCCAGCATCCTGCTCATCTGGCAACGCCATTGTTGCTTCGACACAATCGATGGCTCGCCTTGAAGCATTGAATTCCACAGGAAGCGTAATAACTTGAAATGCAACTACAAGAGCATAAAGAATGATAGCTATCCAAATCAGGTTGAAGTTGTTGAGGATAAATCCAATCATAAGTAGGATAATCCAAAAATTAGAGGCGATATTAACTACAGGAACAACTGCCATGCGTATCTTAATTGGGTAATAACCTATGGCATGTTGCACAGCATGACCCGCCTCGTGACAAGCAATCCCTGTTGCAGCTACCGACCTCGCCCCATAAACACCCTGAGAAAGATTGAGTGTCTGAGTTCTTGGGTCATAGTTGTCTGTCAGCTCACCCGAAATTTGCTGAATTTTAATATGATGCAATCCATACGAATCCAGCATGCGCCTTGCAGCTTCAGCGCCTGTTAAGCCAGAGGCAGCGTACACATTCGACCACTTTTTATATGTCTGTCTAATTCCTGCTTGAGCTACCACACCTAGCACAACAGTTACCACCACGATAAGCAAATATGTAGAATCAAATATCATCTAAGCTTGCCTTCCTAAACTTTACTTTTGTTCATCCATACTATCTATTACTAGTAAACCATCTTCTATTGACAAACTTAGCTTACCATCCAAAAAATCCAGAAGTTCTCTACCAACCAAGTCGTATCGCCATCCTTTTAAAAGATCTTGGTCATCACGCTTTCCATTCGCTAAAGAGACAAGATCTGAATGACACGCCAAGATCTGCGGCGCCAAATTATTTTGCCTTGCACGCGTTCTAATGATTCCCATCAAAACATCTACAAGAGCATCCGCTCCTACAACCTGATGTTTTTTCCTATCCTTAACCGGCCAGGTTTCTGGAGGAGCTTTTTTTCCTTTTTCAACTAGATAGATAATGTCTTCGGCCATCTTTTGATTGAGCTTATCTTGAGTCCCGCGAATTTTATACAGCGCCCCCACCGAGGTAGGCTGCAGGCGTGCAATCTCTATAATCAGCTCATCTTGTAGAACCTTCTTACGAGGAATATCGCGCTTTTGTGCAATTTTTTCACGCCAGATTGCAAGGTTCGACACGTGTACCAACTGTTTTCTTGAAAGCGAATTGGCCTTTTTGACCTTCTTCCACAGATCATCTTCCGATTTTTTATACTGCTCAAGACTTGCCATCTCTTCTAGATCGGATTCGAGCCATTTAAGGCGCCCGTTTTCTTTTAGCTGAGAAACCATCTTGTCGTATGCCGGTATCAAATATCTAACGTCTTCAAGAGCGTACTTAATCTGGTTTGCAGCCAAGGGCCTATATGACCAATCAGTTAGCGACTCGCTTTTTTTAAGTTGGACACCAAATAGCTCAGATACCATCGTGGCATATCCTACCTGCTGAGGCATTCCAATATAGGGAGCGGCAGCTTGAGTATCAAAAACGGGTTGTGAAATTACACCACATCTAAGATATAAAAGCTCACGATCTTGGCTTCCGGCATGAAAAATCTTTACAGTCTGTGAATCAACGAGGATATCGGCTATTGAGCTTAAATCGCCTATCGATAGCGGATCGATGATAAATTCACAATCATCTGTTGCCATCTGTATAAGACAAAGTATCGGATAGTATGTTTTTTCGCGCAAAAATTCGGTGTCGATAGCTAGAGCCCGGGACCCTTTAATTTGCGCCATCATCTTTTCTAACTCTTGTTTTTTGGAAATTAACACATGCATGCTTTCGTGTAAGCTATATTTATAATATATATCTTGAATTTAATCTTAACCAAAAACGCAGGCAGGATTTATGAGACTACTGGTCATCAATAATAAAAGCTCGGGGCTTGGCGATAATGCCATCTATGACTTTTTAAGAGTTATTGGCAATGACGGCGATGAGATTGTTATCCGCAATCTGTCTACAGATATTTCACTTGCGAACCTTGTAAAAGACGCGGAAAAATTTGATGTTGTAGTTGCTGCTGGTGGAGATGGCACTATTGCGTCGACCTGCTATGAGCTTAGATATCGCAATGTGCCGATTGTGCCCTTTCCGGCAGGCACGGGAAATTTGCTTAGCATGAATTTGTCTAGCCCAGAAGAACCTCGCGCTATTGCCGACATGGTCAAAAAACATAATATTGAGCACTATGACCTAGGTGAGCTTGAATATATTGATGGAAATGGTCTACCTCAAACTCGAGGGTTTGCGATTATGGCTGGTGCTGGCTATGACGCGATGATCATGGATGCAGCTACAGGACTAAAATCAGTCTTAGGATCGCATGCCTACTATGTCTCAGCTCTTTTAACAGACAAGCCTATCAAATCAAAGATTACTCTCATTATTGATGGTAAAAAACATACGACATCTGGTATTGCTGTTGTACTCGTAAACTTTGCAAAGATTGCACCCGATATCTCTGTAACTCACGTAAATGATGCACAAGATGGCCTTTTAGAAGCTGTCGTCTTAAAGCCAGACAACAAATTAGCATTGATACCGGCGCTGATTGCCGCTTTTATGGATAGACGTGGTCAGCACCCAAATCGCACAGGTGCTCTAGAGGTCTATGCGGGCAAAGAGATCGAAGTTATTGCTAATCCACCACTTCCTATTCAATTTGATGGAGAGATTGCCTCAGCACATACTCCAATGAAGGCACGCAGTCTGCCTGGTGCGCTAAAGGTAATTGTGGATGATGAGGAATTGGAGCGCTTGAAAACTATTCGTCTTTTGGATGGATTGTCATCTTCGCCCGAGGATTAAGAGAAGCCGGCGCTGTATCCCCATAGCTAAAACAAAGGGTTTTATCGGCGGCGATTTTGATAAGTAAAGGCGAAAGCATTTTTAGCATTTTGTTATTCAATTTTGAAATGATGTATGTAATTTTTTGTGGTACGTTTATATGCACTACAAATTATTCTTTATTATTTGATCAAATTTGTAATGTTGTACAATTTCGCCTCTGACTCTGAAATTGTGTCAAAATTGTGCCAATATTATCAATGTGAAAAATTAAAATCGTGTTTAGAGTTACTTAAAAAGCGTATTTTTTTAACCGATATTAATTACTTGATTTATAGGCAACATATTTATATGCTTTTTTAGACGCGATTTTAAAAGTTTCGCATTACCACAATTGCATGTTTAGTGCTTGGTAAATCTCTAGAAGAAAGGCTGTCAAATGGTTAAAATCTCCGATATGATGAAGGATAGAATGCTCCTATCGTTTGAGTTATTCCCGCCAAAAACCGATGCTGGTATGGAAAAGCTCCCCCAAACTATTGATGAGCTATGCAAGTACACCCCAACATATATCTCTTGCACTTATGGAGCAGGCGGGACAAATGTTGGTAAGAATCGCGAAGTCTGCCAGCTACTTAAAGAAGCAGGAACCATCCCAGTAACACATTTCACATGCATTGGTAACACCGCAGATTCCATTAAAGAGCAATTGCAGCAATACCTAGACGAAGGCATTGAGCACATGCTTGCTCTGCGCGGTGACCTCCCCTATGGATGGACCGGAACAGGTGGAGACTTTGCATATGCAACCGACCTTGTTGCATATGTCAGAAAAGAATTCGGAGATAAATTTGAGATCGCAGTAAGCGGCTCTCCTGAGGGACATATCGCATGCCGTAGCTTAGATGCTGATATCGCAGTTCTAAAGCAAAAGCAGGATAATGGCGCTGACTATATCATGACCCAACTTTGCTGGGATATGGAGCAATTTAAGCGTTGGCTAGATGCTATTCGCAGAGCAGGAGTTACTATGCCTGTGGATATTGGAATTATGCCAGTTATCGACATGGCTGCCACTATCAATATGGCACTCTCCCGTAACGGCTGCGTTATGCCGCGCGAGCTTTGCGAGATTATCTCTAGAAACTGGATATTCCCGAACCCATTTGTCGAGGAACCATTTGACGACTCTGTTGATGATAAGAAGAAGAGATTCCGCGAAGAAGGAATTGAGTACACAATTCGTCAGATCGACGAGTATAGAGCTTGTGGCATTGAGGGAATCCATCTCTATGCCCTCAATAAGTCCGATGCTGTCTCTGAGATTATTGATCGTTCAGGACTTTACACAGCTGTTTAAGCTGAAAGTTAGGGTCTAGAAGTTAGGATCAGTCTTCTAAGATACGCTTCGATCATATTTTTAAGCCCCGTACAAGCAAAGAGTCTTGTGCGGGGCTTTATGTTTTGCGGCTTATAAGCCGGCTTATAGGACAAAAAGTGTGTTCAGTTTTGGGACTTTAATGCAGATCAGCGCCCTACTAATTTGCCCTTTTTGCCTTATTTATTCCTTATCCTTGCTCTCTTCAACACGAGCTTTGACGTATTCGTAATATTCATCAACATCACGTTGAATCTCAGCAATAATTTCAGTATTTGGTTCTGGCTTAAAGAGATGAGCGAACCTGCCCTGGGGACGCATGTAATCCTCAACAGGCAATACATCTGAATCCTTAACTTGCTTCATAGACCATTTGCCGTTCTCAATCTCAAATAGAGGCCAGAACTTGGTCTTAAAGGCAAGGCGTGCGATCTCAATTGTCTGATCAGATGCAATTCTCCAACCGCGTGGACACGGTGCCAAAATGTTTAGAAATGCTGGCCCATCAACGTTGATTGCTTTTTCGGCCTTGTTGATTAGGTCGCGCCAATCTCCAATAGAGGCTTGAGCAACATAGGGAATATGGTGAGCAGCAATGATAGAAGTTAGATCCTTTCGAATCTCTCTCTTTCCTTTTAGCACCTTACCAGCCTCAGCTGTTGTAGCCCAAGCGCCTTTTGGAGTTGCAGAAGAGCGCTGAATACCTGTATTCATGTAAGCGTTATTGTCGTAGCAAACATAAACCATATCATGTCCGCGCTCCATAGCTCCAGAAAGTGATTGCAAACCTATATCGTAAGTTCCACCGTCACCGCCAAAGGCTACAAACTTAATCTTTTTGTCGGCTGGGATTTTGCCTTTTGCCTGCATTCCTTTAAAAGCAGCCTCTACACCGGAGATTGTAGCTCCAACATTTTCAAAGGCATTATGAATAAAAGGAACATTCCATGATGTATATGGATATACAGTCGTAGAAACTTCGAGACATCCAGTTGCGCTGCCACAGACTACTGAAGTATCACCAGCACCCATAAGCACTTGGCGCACAGCGATAGATGCGCCACAACCCGCACAGAGGCGGTGTCCGGCTTCTAGGCGCTCGGGAATCTTGCTAAGTTCCTTAATGCTTGCCATCGCTTAGCCTCCTATCGGGTTCCTAGATATGAAAGTCCGCTGTCAAGCTCGCCTGCAGCAACCTTTTCAATATCTTCAAATGCTTGTACCAAAATATTCAAAGGAACGTCGGCGCCACCAAGACCGAAGATGTAATTCTTGGTTGGAATACGACGATCGAGATCATAAAGTGCGCAACGTACATCCTCGCCCAATGGACCATACTGAGCACCAAGCGCATCAGCACGATCAAGAATTGCGACGGCCTTAATATTTTTAAGGGCATCGATAACCTCAGCATATGGAAATGGGCGATATAGCCTAATGCGAACGACTCCAACCTTATGACCATCAGCACGAAGTTGCTTTGCTGCAGTGCGTGCATTACCAGCATTTGAGCCGATAACGACCATTGCATACTCAGCATCTTCCATACCCCAGCACTCAACCGGTGAATAGCTACGACCACAGACCTTTGCCCACTCATCTCCAACTTCCTGAATAACAGGCATGCATGTATCCATGACGGTACGCTGAGCCTTCTTAAGCTCCATGTAAGTACCACCGAGATTTGCAAACATACCATGAGAGACAGGAGTATCGGTATCCAAAAGAGGATAGATTGGGTCACGATCGCCTAGGAATGCACGTGCAGACTCATCATCGATTAGCTCGCAGCGCTCCATTGCATGAGTCGTGATAAAACCATCCAAAGCGGTAATGACAGGATTTAGAACCCTGTGATCCTCGGCAATACGAAATGCCATGATTGTGTTGTCATAAGCTTCTTGAGCATTTTCTGCCATAAGAATTATCCAACCAGCATCGCGAGCGCCCATGATATCGGAATGATCGCCGTGAATGTTGATTGGAGCAGAGAGTGCACGATTTGCATTTGCCAAAACGATTGGAAGTCTCATTCCGGCTGCAATGTAAAGCTCCTCCCACATCAAAGCAAGACCTTGAGAAGAGGTAGCGGTTGCGACACGAGCACCAGCAGCAGAAGCACCAACACAGACAGACATCGCTGAATGCTCAGACTCTGCGGTTACAAACTCAGTGCGAACCTTTCCATCTGCGACGTACTTCGCAAAACCTTCGATAATTGTAGTCTGTGGGGTGATTGGATATGCACAAACCATATCGGGCTCAGCTTGGCGAAAAGCCTCGGAGACCATAGCATTGCCCGTACTTGATATTACTTTAACATCAGGCATTCTGACCTCCTAGAGCCTCAACCTCGTTAACCATTTGCAAAGCATCCTTTGGACATTCGATTACACAGATTCCGCATCCTTTGCAATGGTCATAATCGATGCCTGTCATCTTGCTATCTTTAACCTGAATTGAAGAATCTGGGCAGTTTACCCAACAAAACATGCAATTAATGCACTTCTCCTCATCCCAGACCGGACGAAAAGTTCTCCATCCGCCAGTAAGATAATCACGAGAATTGCCCGCTTCAATTCCAACCGCGCCTACAGGAAACTCCTCTGAACGCCAGTTGTCAAAATTGGAGACGTCCCACTTTGTCATGAGATTGACACCTCCTCATAAGCACGATCGACCGAGTTGATATTGGCGTCGATAACCTCTTGAGTAAATTTCTTTTGGAACGATTGAACAAGGTTTTCCTTAAGCGCTTCCACAGGAATTGCGCCGGTAACCTTTGATAGAGCTCCTACGATTGGAGTATTTGGGATATCACGCTTGATTGTATCTAGTGCGATACCCGAGGCATCGACAACGGCAACCTTGACGGAATCGTCTACGCCTAGGGTCTTACGGATCGAATCTATATCACTAACAGTATTAACGATAACAGTTCCACCCTCTTTTAGACCAACAGTTACATCTTCGTTAGCTAGAAGTGTGTCATCAAGAACCACAACGATATCTGGGTTGGTTATGTTGTTATGGACATCGATAGGCTCGTCGCATACCCTTGTATAAGCCTTAAGCGGTGCCCCTGTTCTTTCTGGGCCATACTCGGGCATCGCCTGCATGTAACGTCCCTGGAAAAGTGCTGTTTCAGCGACTAGCTTAGCTGCTGTTACGGCACCCTGACCGGCGCGAGCATGCCAGCGAATCTCGACCAGTTGCGACATCGCATCTCCTCTCCTGTTGTAGATACACCACGCCCCTTCAAAAACTTTCGTCAGTTCTAAAGGGGAATTCCATAATAGAAAATCCCCGAAAGCCAACCGAACAAGTTCACCCAATGAATTCGGGGTCGGTTGACGCCGAGGACATCTCTTGGATTATTGAATTATAGAACCTCTAAATGAAGAGAACTTGTAGATGCACAGCTTATGCCCTGAAAAACGCTCGATTGAACCGGCCAACGGTCTATTAGGTGATAATTTGAATAAAAATGGGTGTTATCAAGGAGAGTTGGTAGTACATCACACTTACATTTCACGACGCTCTTCGATAGCGTGACCAAGCGTTATTTCATCAGCAAATTCCAAATCTCCGCCAACGGGAAGACCACTAGCTAGCTTTGTAATCTTTACCCCCAAAGGCTTTATCAGCTTAGCTAGATAGATCGCTGTTGCCTCGCCTTCAACATTAGGATTGGTGGCCATAATCACTTCGCGTATATCCTGGGAATCAATCCTAGCAAGAAGCTCTTTAATATGTAGATCGTCTGGCGCAATTCCATCCATTGGAGAAATTGCACCTCCCAAAACATGATAGACACCTGAATATCCATGGGTCCGCTCGATGGCTGTAATATCCCTAGGCTCACAGACTACGCAGATTGTGCTGTGATCGCGCCTTACGTCTTCGCAAATATTACAATTCTCACCCTCTGCATAATTAAAGCATGTAGGGCAGAAATGAACCGTCTTTTTAACCTCTTCAATTGCGCGAGCAAGAGCTAAGGCCTCATCAGTTTCGCGATTCAAAATCCAAAAGACTATACGTTGAGCCGACTTTGGCCCAATACCAGGAAGTCTCTCGAATTCGTCTAAAAGACGTTGTATCGCAATAGATTGCCCGCTAGACATGCTAATTATTAACCTTCATATGATCTTCTGCACTAATTTTTGATCTGCACTAAATTTTTAAGACAGCAGCTATTGGTTAAGGATCAATTACATCAATCCTGGGATGTTTAGTCCCCCAGTAATCGAACCCATTCGTTCAGATGTTGCCTGTTCAGCCTGAGACTGAGCTTCATTGATTGCGGCTAAAATCATATCCTCTAGCATTTCAATATCCTCAGTATCGATGGCTTCAGGATCGATCTTTATAGACTGTAAATGCATGTCGCCTTTAATAGTTACCTCTACCATGCCACCACCCGCAGAAGCGCTGTACTCAGCATTTGCTAGCTCCTCTTGAGCCTTAGTCATCTCAGCTTGCATCTTACGAGCCTGTTTCATCATTTGATTCATATTCATGGCCATCTTGGATTTGCTCCTTTTAGTAAGAACTGTACGCTACAAGTCATGTTATTGAGAGCTCTTAAGCTACTACATCAATTCGTTTTCGTCTGGCTCTTTGAAGATTATTCCATCTCCAAAAACCTCAGTGAAAAGGTCTATTGTCTCTTTGTCCATAAATTTTACAGCACTTTGCGCCGAAGCTGCAGAGCGCGAAAGCTGCTCATCATCAATAGCAACTGCATCTTGTTGG
>CAZLCK010000006.1:35991-43024 GCA_964558235.1 uncultured Coriobacteriaceae bacterium | reverse complement strand
ATCACGTTCATCTCCTTAGATAAAGATTTGGTTATTACAAAGTATTATTTTAAACCTTTTTTCAAGTAATCCAGTAATAATCCAAGAAAATATGGAGCGCTTGTTGCCAACGACTACGTCTGTCCCCTCAATTTGAATCGTGACGTCATATTCCATGTGAATTATTCCTTACCCTTTAGGGAGTAGAAAGATATTATCTACAACACAAAACGTGCCATGCTCGGCACACAAGTTAAGGCACCTCTTCTGATTGCCCAGAATCGGTGCCTTAAATATTTTCTTGGATCTAACTTAGGCTAGACGGTAACTCGATTAAACCTAGACGATAACTTGATTAAAATTAAATGCGAAGCGCGGCCTGGAATGCTCCATTAACTGCAAATGAAACATTTTCACCAACCTTGACACAATCTCCAACGATTCTCACTGAAGTCTCGGGTGCACAATGACGCATAGTTTGAGCCTCATCAAATAATGCGGTCATACCATAGCTATGAAGAACAGTATCGGCCTCGACCTCAATAGTCTTACCTTCAGCGTCTGTACAAACAACCTTGCCATCCTCAATAGAGACAACGTTAGTTTTATACATAACCTTGACGCCCTCTTCGATTGTGCGACTAAAGAGCTCGGTGGCAGTTGGACCACCAGCAGTCATATAAAGTTTACCTATAACGTGATCTTCATCGCCACGAGCAATCAAGGTAACATCCTTGCCTTGTAACCTGAAGTCATAAGCAGTTTCAAAACTGATGGAACCTGCTCCCAAAACAACAACCTTATCTCCAACTTCAATCGATCCCATCTCAGCATCTGGACCCCAAGCAACATTTGGGCGATCGATTCCAGGAATATCTGGAACAGTTGGAACTGCACCGAGAGCTAAGATTATTGCCTCATAATTCTCCTTTTCTAAAAGCTCAGGAGTTGCTGTTGTGTTCATCCTAATATCGATAGGATACTTCTTAACTTGAACACGCAAGTAATCAAGATATGCCTTTAGATCCTCTTTAAATGGTGCAGCAGTACCAGGAATTAACATTCCGCCAAGCTCATTTGTCTTCTCGTATAAGGTAACATCATGACCGCGCTTACAAAGTGTAATAGCAGCAACAATTCCACCTGGTCCACCACCAACAACAGCACATTTTTTCTTTACAGAGGCTACTGGAACTTCACCATCAGGAAGATCATTGGTCATTCCAGAAATTGGATTAACAGCACAATTGATAACTCTTGGCATCAGTAGGCGAGCACAGCATGAATCACAACGCAGACATGGACGATGGTCCTCTTCGCGACCTTCAGCATATTTACGAGGCATATCGGGATCTGCCATCAAAGGACGACACATTGCTACAAAGTCGGCCCATCCCTCAGATAGAATGTGCTCAGCAAGCTCAATACTGTTAATAGAACCAACGGTGTCTACTAAAACGTCTGGATAAGCCTCTTTGACTGCCTTTGCAAAGTGAACATTAAAACCATGTGGCATCAAAAAGTTTTGGCACCAGTTGCGATAGTAAGCAAAGTCGAAATCGCTGTGTAGACCGGCTGAAACATTAAAGATATCTACCTTATCTTTAAGTAAACCAATAAGTTCTAGGGTCTCTGGAAAGTGCATTCCACCAGGAGCAATCTCATCAGCAGAGATTCTATATTCAATTACAAAGTCCTCTCCTACTTTTTGACGAATGTTATCGAGAACCTCTAGAGCAAACAAAGCACGGTTTTTAGTAGATCCACCATACTTGTCTTTTCTGTGGTTATATAGAGGAGAAGTGAACTGAGAGATGAGATTTCCATGTCCACCGTGAACAAGCACGATGTCCATTCCGGCTCTTTTCATTCTCATAGCTGCATCGCCATATTTGTTGACGGTTTCGTCGATCTTAGCCTGATCCATCTCGATAGCAGGAATCGGATCACGGCCGAGGCGCTCTGCGCGGCTTGCCTCAGATGAGCAGACCATTGGAGAGGCAGAATATGGTGCGTGACCGATCGTTTCGGGAGCAGTGTTATGACCGTTGTGATTGATCTCCAAAGATGCATGACAATCATATTGCTTTGCCATCTCTGCATACCAAGACATTGGTAAAACGCACTCATCCGTTGAGAGATCGAGCTGAGTCTCTTCATCCTTACACTCAGTAATATCAATCGAAGCATTTCCAGAATATAGAGTAGTTACTCCGCCACGGGCAAATTGACGGAACCAATTTACAAAATCGTGAGTAATCATATGATCGTAATTGGTGTGATTTGCCGAAGGAGGCGCTAAAACAATTCTGTTTTTAAAGTCGATTCCGCGGATCTGAATTGGACTAAAAACATGCGAATACTTAGATCCCATCTCTATCCTTTCCTCTTCATTTTTGCCAAAATATTTGGCGTTTTAAAGGTATTGCAATAGATGCATGCCCTTTAGTCTATGTGTTAATTGCAAAACTGTGAAGAATTTAAACTTTACTTTTGCCTAAAGTTGGAGTTTATTAAAAAAAAGTCGTGCTCGACTTCAATAAAGCCGAGCACGACCTTGACGTTTTTATAGAGAGGTACAGAACAGATAAGTTCTACTTAAGCTCCTCTACACCATCCCAGCATGGCTTGCCAGAGTAGATCTTTGCCTCTTCCTCTCCGCGCTTTATACGCAAAGGACCAGCTGCCAAAGCTTCCATCTCGAATTCCCCAGCCATCTGGGTGACTTCGCAAATCCAACCGACATAGCTAGTAATTTCATTAACCAGATAATCACTGTAAGCCATACCACCAGTTAGAATGATGCCATCGACTTTGCCCTTTAAAACAACTGCACGCTCACCAATGCACTTAACGATTTGATAGATCATAGCATCATATACCTTCTTAGCATATGTATTGCCATCTGCAATCATCTTCTCGACTTCGCGGGCATCAGAAGTACCTAGGTGATCTACCAAACCACCATTTTTGGTGAGACGATCTTTGATTGCCTTAATGTCAGCATCTGGATCGGAGCACATAGACAAAACCTGAATAGTGCAAAGACTACCAGCACGGGTTGGTGACATAGGACCATCACCACGAATAATGTCATTGGAATCAACCATACGACCGAGTTTATGAGCGGTCACAGAAACTCCACCACCAATATGGGCAATAATGAGATTACTTTCGTCGTACTTTATGCCCTTTTGAGCGCAGAAACGTAAAGCTATTTCTTTTTGGTTAAGAGCATGAATATGGCTTTGACGATATACACCTTTTAGCCCGGTAAAGCGGGCGATTTCATCGAACTCATCTGTGTCAGGAGAGTTGACGATATAGGCCTCGCCACCATACTCCTTAGCAAGCTTAAAAGCAATCTGGGATGCAAGCTGTGCAGGATGAACTCCTGGGATTCCCTTCGAAGCATGATCTACCAAAAGCTCGGTAACCAAATATGTTCCACCTTCTATTGGGTGAAGTCCACCACCACGACCAGTAAAGATATCGATATCCTCGAGCTTAACACCAGCTTCCTCAACTGCATCGATAACCATCTGCTCACGATATTCAAGCTGATCTTGCACTTCAGCAAACTCAGCTAGCTTTGAGGCTTCGTGAGAAATGTTCTTTGAAAAGATCTCTTTATCGTCTTCAAAAAGAGCGATCTTAGTTGAGGTTGAACCAGGATTAATTGCTAAAATCTTGTAGCTTTCTGCCATTTAAATGCCTTTCTACAATTTAGGCCAACAACTTCTAGTAATTTTGTCCAGCATAGGCTGCTAGTGCAATCGAATAAAACTTATCACTTGCCTTAGCGGAACGTGAAGTTAAGACAAGTGGACATCTTGCACCGACGATAGTTCCAGCTGTCGGACTGTTTGCAAGCTCGGTGAGACACTTTGTAACAACATTTCCGCAGACAATGTCTGGAACAACTAGAAAATCAGCATCGCCTGAAACCGGACTCTCATAACCTTTGACCTCTGCAGCACCAGGAACCATTGCAAGATCGAATGATATAGGGCCTTCAACGATGCATCCTGAAATCTCGCCGTTTTGATTCATTTGCTTCAAAGCATCGCCATCGACTGCATCGGGCATCTTTGGATTGACTGTTTCAACAGCAGATAAACATGCTACTTTCGGATTTTCGATTCCTAAAGCATGCAATAGATCGACACCGTTAAGAATGATCGCCTTTTTGCCCTCAACATCTGGATATGTATTAAGCCCCATGTCGGATACTGCAAACATTTTGTGGTAGGTTGGGACCTCATAAAAACCGATAAGAGACAAAACTTTACGACGTTTCATTTCGTCATCTTTGACAACTGCGCGCATAAAGTCACCTGTTTGAAGTCTACCCTTCATCATTGCGCCAGCTTTGCCAGCTTTGATCAAATCAGTCGCAATCTTTAGGCATTCAGTATCATCTGATCCTTCAATGATCTCGTAATCGCCAGGATTTTCTCCAAGCTCGCGCAAGATCTTTGAAATCTCTTCAGTATCACCGATTAAAATGGGTGAAGCTACACCCTCTTTGGTAGCCTCAATAGCAGATTCCAAAGTGTGCTCATCTTGAGCTACTGCGATTGCTAGTTTTGTTTTTTCAGACATCTGCTTTGCTGCATCTACCATGTCTTGAAATTTTTTGATGCTCATTTTTATTCGGCTCCCTTAATAAAAAGTTGTCAGAAAAATAAAATAGTCAAGCCTCTTAATTTTAAAACATATGATCGAAAAAAGAATCACCGGGAATCATATGACCCCGGTGATTCACATTAAACACCTACAGTGCATGCCCCTTAGCAGACACTTTTAAAGTCTCACCAGTAAACTTCACCTATTAGAGTAGGTAGTTCATTCCGCCAGCCATGCAGAAGCGACGACGACGCAAGAAGCTCTGTGGTCCTGTTGGTCCCTCGCCGGTTGGAGTTGCAATGGTAGGAGAATTTGTACCAGATCCACCTAAACCAAATGCCGACATTGTTCCACCGTTTTGAACAAAGATAGTGGTGTTGACTGCCTTACCAAACTTGGTAACCCTATATGGATTGAGCGACCAGATTGAAGCAGAGTGCCAATTGCCATGCTCAGCATAGACTGCACGCTCAAAGGCCTCATCAAAGTCCTTGCAACGAACTACTGGCAAAACTGGCTGCATTTGCTCAGTTTGAACCAGAGGCTCATCATTATCTGCTTCAAAAAGAATCAAACGAGGATCGCCTTCTACCTTAACGCCAGCAGCCTCGGCGATGACATTTGCCATCTTACCGACATACTTCTTATTTGCTGCATATCCGCCATCGGGAGTCTCAACTAGACAGGTAGCAGTGAGCTTATCTGCCTCTTCACGATTTGCGATATAGCATCCAAGCTTCTCAAACTCTGCCATAAGGGCATCAAAAACTTCATCGAGAACAAATAGTTCCTTCTCAGCAATGCAAAGAAGGTTGTTATCGAACGAAGCAGATCCCAAGAGTCCCGCAGCAGCTTCTTTAACATCGATAGTCTCATCGATAATTGAAGGAGGATTACCAGGGCCAGCAGCGATAACCTTCTTACCGGAGCTCATAAGAGTCTTAACCATTGCTGGACCACCAGTACCAACGAGAAGCTTAACCCTTGGATGATTCATGATGTCGTCAAGAGTCTCCATGGTTGGAACTGCAGGAGCGGTCAAAAGATTATTTGGTCCGCCAGCTTCAACAACAGCTTGGTTGATAAGTTGGATAGTACGAGATGTGATCTTGACTGCTGAAGGATGTGCATTAAATACTAACGAGTTACCACCAGCAATACAGGAAACGCCATTACCAAGTGGCGTTGCAACAGGATTAGTAACTGGAGTAATAGCTCCAACAACACCATATGGAGCCCAATACTCAACGGTCAAACCATTGTCGGTAGCATACATGTTAGTAGGAATGGCCTCGGTGCCCTGGCCAAGCATAAGAGCGCCGGTATTCTTGGCGACTTTGTCCTCTACACGTCCATAACCAGTCTCATCAAACTCTGCCTGAGAAAGTTCCTCGATTAAAGGAAAGCACTTATCACGGATAGCTTGAATAAATCTATCACGATCCTCAAGAGTATAGTTCTTGACGAGGTCTTGCTGAGCCTCATACGATGCTTCGATTGCGTCGATCGTCGACTCAAAAATACCAAAATCCCCTGCCATGATAATCCTTTCTACACGTACGGTTTATATATAGCCTCAGGTGAAAACCTACCTGAAAACCCTCTGCATCACATGATATCTCAAAACCATTTGAAATTTAAACAATATCTAAAATTGAGTTTAGAAATGAAGAATAATTATTGCACTTAACAGCAATCCGAAACTAAGTTAAATATAAAGATAAATCAGATAGGATTATCATTTAATTTCCAAATAGATGTTCTTATCTAGTAGTGAGTAAAATTGAAACTTGACAATAATTAAAACCTTTTGTTTATCTGCAAAAAACAGATCGCGGCGTAATAAGGATCTAAATGAAGAGAGCTAACGTTATTTTGATTGGCATGCCGGGAGTTGGAAAATCAACGCTAGGTGTTGTTCTAGCAAAAAGAATGAATCTTTCTTTTTTAGATACAGATCTTTTGATCCAAAGTCATATGGGAAAAACCTTGCAAAGCATCATCGATGATGATGGAATAGATGCATTTTTGAAAATAGAATCAACCATTTTATCTGGAATTGAAAGTACGAATACTATTATCTCAACCGGTGGATCAGCAGTCTATTCCCACGAAGCAATGAAGCACCTATCTTCTATTGGATGGATGGTCTATCTAAAGATTGGTTTTGATGAGCTAGCAGAGCGCCTTGGCGATGATCTTGATGAAAGAGGTGTGGTCTTTTTAGATCAAGACATTACCAAATTTCGAGACCTTTACATCGAAAGAGCTCCACTATATGAAAAATATGCTGAGATCACAGTGGAAGTTGATGGGCTTTCGATCAGAAAAACCGCTGAAATAGTATCCAAGCTTTTAGAAGAAAAGAATCCTAAGAAGTTTTCCTCAGTTGGCAAATAGATCTTTAGGGTAGATATTAAGTTAA
>CAZLCK010000006.1:0-35891 GCA_964558235.1 uncultured Coriobacteriaceae bacterium | reverse complement strand
TAGATATTAAGTTAAATCTACTCGCTTCGAAGTGCTTCAACAGGATCTTTACGCGAAGCCGCTTGAGAAGGAATTAGGCCAGCGATAAAGGTCAAGACGACACTTATTAACACCAGTATCAGCGCCGCTGTAATTGGCAAGCTCATTATATTTGACACCGCATATAAGTCATAGACAATCGCATTTACAGGTAGCGACACTATCCAAACGACAAGTATAGCCAAAATTCCAGATAAAAGACCTTCTATGAACGTTTCGGCGTTAAACACATTAGCAATATTTCCCTTAGATGCGCCCATTGCACGCAAAATTCCAATCTCTTTTTTCCGTTCAAGGACAGATATATAAGTGATAATGCCAATCATGATTGAACTAACAACTAACGATATGGAGACGAAAGCGATCAAAACATAACTGATCATATTGACGATATCGGTAACAGAGCTCATTAGAAGTCCGACAAAATCTGAGTAGCTAATGACCTTTTCGTCTTGCCCAGATGCCTCCATTAGATTGTTATAGGCATCGATGATAGAGATCACTTGATCTTTGCTTGAAAAGTCGATCGGATAAAAAGAGATAGACGATGGTGAATCGATATCTGCATACCCCATACGAGCTAAATTGTTGTCATAACTTGAAACCCCATCGCTATATATAGCTGTCATAATCGAAGAAAGATCTTCCTCAGACATGCTAAAACTAATCGCACTCGCAAATATCTCGGAATCAAACGAAAACGCCGATCCCATTTGAGCGCTTACCGCAGCCATCTGTTCTTGCAAAGCTTGTGAGATCCCTTGAGCAAATTGATCGATAATGGTAAGAATTGCGTTGGAAAAATATGGCTGGAAGGTATCGGTCATGTACGATCCAATAACCTCCTGCACCTGAGTAGCGGTTGCGACACCTTCGATCATAGCAATCTGATTGATCTGTGCTTGAACTTCTGATGTCTCCATGTAAGCCTCGAAATCTTCAGAGATATCAGTTGAGCTTGTTATAGTTTCAGATGGATGCTGATCATACCAGTATGTCAAAAATCCATAAGCAATATTAGCTGCGATCTGATCGATCTGTTCTTGTTGCTCAGCAGAGATCTCTCCACCAGTTATAAGCGAGGACATATTTGGCATTGGCATATCTGCCATGATTTGAGCTAACGTATCTGAATCAAGCGCGGAGTTAATCGAAGATGCATCGATTGTTGCTCCACTTAGAAGTGACGTGTCAAAGCTAAAAGCGCTTTGCATCACATCCTCATCGATAGAAAACATACTCGAAAGATCCAAAGACTCCGTTGTGCCAGCGTTGAGGTCAGCAAATGTAGAGCCAGAAAAAACATCTACATCTGGGTTAGCGATTTGTTGTTGGACGATTTCAGAATTGCTGGCCTCTTCCATCAAATACTGAGTAAGTGAAGAAGGATAGGCGATTCCCTCTGTTAATACGCCAGAAGAAATCCCTTCATAAGGTTTGACAACTCCAACGACCTTTAAATCGAGTCCAGCATTTATCTGATCGATCATATAATCATCGTCACCAGACATATCTGTCCAAGTTCCCGTACTAGAGTTGTATTGGAACATATTGCAAGAATTTACAACTTTAAAGCTTAGTGACAACGCATCCCCATAAGTAAAATCAACATCTACGCTTGGAATCTCCACCTCTTGAGAATTCATCATGTCTTGAAGCATAGTCTCAAATTCTTGCGGATCTAATACGCCCAGACTGTAGAGGGTAAAGTCGCTAATTTTGCCCGAAGAAGAGAGGACAAGAACACACTCATCATAGTTTTCTGGCCATCTTCCAGCTAAAACTTCATACTGCTCACTTAAAAGCTCGGAGTTATCGATCATCTCATTAAACGAATTTGTACTCGTCATCGAAAACGACCCATATATTGAGCTAGATGTGATCGATGATGATGTCATTGAAGTTAATGCGCCTGGATTAAGCTGAATAACACCATCTGTTGTATCTGCCATAAAGATCTGTGGAGTTACATCGTATTCATACTGAATTAAGTTTACATACTGTTCAATCCCAGACTCTCCACTATCCAAAAACTCCTTAAACGAGGCCAAATCATTGGTCTCAATTTGGGAGAACATATTTGTTAGCATCGTGTTTGCCGCTATTTGACCATCGTAATTTATACTTCCATCTTCTAAAGTTGCTGAGTCCGATTCTGTTGATGTTGCACTTTGATACCCCGTTAAAAGACTTGTTAGATCGTAGCTGGACTTACTAATAGTCAACGGATATGAAGCAAGTGTTTCTTCTTCAGTTTGAGCGATATATTCGTTAACACCATTTGCTAAAGCTAAAATTGCAGCGATACCAATAATTCCAATAGACCCAGCCAGGGCCGTCATTATTGTGCGGCCTTTTTTGCTCATTAAATTATTAAAAGAGAGCGAGAGCGCCGTTGCAAAAGACATCGAGGCCTTGCCTGATTTTGCTAACCTTGAAATCCCCTTTGTTACCTCATTAGATTCAACAGGAGCAGAGTCACCCACAATTTTGCCATCGGCTAGATTGACAATCCTTGTTGAGTATTTAGAAGCAAGATCGGGATTATGTGTAACCATAATCACCAGACGATCTTTGGAGATCTCAACCAAAAGCTCCATGACTGAGATTCCAGTTTCGCTATCGAGTGCGCCCGTAGGCTCATCTGCTAAAACAATATCGGGGTCATTAACGAGCGCTCTTGCAATAGCAACACGTTGCATCTGTCCACCAGAAAGCTGGTTTGGCTTTTTATTTATGTGATCTTCAAGGCCGACCTTTTTGAGAGCCTCAAGTGCACGACGTCTTCTTTGCGATCTGTCAATTCCACTAAGTGTTAGCGCAAGCTCAACATTTGATAAAACATTTTGGTGTGGGATGAGATTGTAGCTTTGGAAGATAAAGCCCACATGATGATTGCGATAGGTATCCCAATTAGAGGCTCGATATTGTTTGGTTGATGTTCCATTGATGATAACGTCGCCAGCATCTGCGCGATCAAGACCACCTAATATATTCAGCAGCGTGGTCTTGCCCGATCCACTAGGTCCTAAGATCGAGACAAATTCGCTATCTCTAAATGTGATAGAAACGCCGTCAAGAGCTCTTTGTTCAAATTCGCCAGTTTTATAGGTTTTGGATACATCAACGACTTCGATCATACTTACCTGATTTCAAATGTATTTTGGCATCAAATTCTGTAGCGTTTAATTTCTTAGGATATGCATCTTTTAGAATATGCATCTTTTAAGTGTTTTGACAAAAAATGCTTAAAGTTGGATTTTAATCCTTAGAATTAATACGTATTACTTTATTAATTAAATCTAAACATAAATTTTTAGCTGTGTCATTTTTGCAATAGGCGTTCGGCTGTAGACTCAAACCTGTAGACTCAAACGTCGTCTACTCAAAGCCAAGGCACAAAGCGCAAGACGCCAGGTGTAAGACGCAAGGCGTAAAACCAAGGTGCAAAGTGCAAGGCGTAAGGTGCAAAACGCCAGGCGTCAGGTGTCAGACGCGAGGTTAGAGGTTCAATGTGACAGATATTTTTTGATCTGTTTTTCGACTTAAGGATTAATTATGACAAACTACTCGACTGCATATAGCTCGAACAATAAAGCTCTACCTATTACAAGGTGTTTGCAAGGTGAGCTTCAAGGAAAATACGAAAACGATGTTGAAGCGTATCTAGATGTTGCATATGGCGAGCATTCATCGATGTTAGAAGAATGTAATGATGTGCAATCTTGGGATGGCATTCGAGATGCTTCAAAGCCGGCACCTATGTTTTGGCAGACTCCTCATCGCGTTGTATTTCATCCAGACGGCCCAGATAAGCCAGGAATCGAAGTAGATCAATCGCTTGACGCTTTTAGGATGAACATTTGGACTCCATCGACTGACGGAAAACGTCCAGTAGTATTTTGGATTCACGGAGGCGGATACTCATCGGGTAGCTGTTCACATCCACATTATGATGGATCTAAGATTGCTCGCGATGCTGACGTTGTTTTTGTTGGAGTCAACTATCGTCTTGGCGCTCTAGGTGCTATGTCTGCTGAAGGTATGCTAGACAATTTAGCAATACGAGATTTGCTTAAGTCTTTTAGCTGGGTTAAGAGTAATATCGAATTTTTTGGTGGAAATCCACAAGATATTATTTTGGCTGGACAATCTGCTGGCGCTTGGTATGTAGTAGCTTTAGCTTCTACGGGAAAAATTGATGGACAGTTTAGCCGCATGTTAATTATGAGCTGTCCTGGTTCTCAACCTATTAGTCGTGCGGATTCCAATCATTTGACAAATGCATTTTTTAAGCAACTGGGTATTACTAATGCAGCTGAGCTAGAAAATAAAAAACCTAAACAAATCTTAGATGCGCAATACAAGGCTGCTAAAGAGGCTAAAAAGTTTGGTGTTTCATTTTGTCCGTATGATGATGAAGATATTTTGACTGGAGATATCTTTGCCAAAGCTGCATCTTTATGCGGAAATAAAATCCCACTTTTAGCAGGTCTCACACATGATGAGACAACATTTTTTATCAACCCTATGGCTGATGCAATTAGACAGATGGATGAAGATACCATTAAAGGCCTAATCGCTGATTTTTGTGCAGGCAACTGTGAAGAAGATCCTCAGGAAGTCTTTGAAAATGCAAAGAACGCCTGTGCTGAAACTGAATATGCTAATGACAAATATCAATGGGTTGTAAGAGCAAGCACAGAAGCGCTATTTGCCTATAGGACACGCGAACTTGTTAGTAATTTTTCCAACTCATGGTTATATGAATTTGATATACATGGCTCAAATGGGGGCTTAAATGCTTCACACTGCATAGACCTACCATTTTTATTTGGCAATATCGAGAGATGGCATAGCGATCCTATCTTTGAAGGTTTCCCTAAAGATAAAGCTGATGAACTTTACAAAACTTTAAGGCCAGCATTGCTATCATTTTTAAAAAATGGAAAGCCCGAAATTGAAGGTGATACTTGGAAACGATATTCAACAGGTGGAATTAAACACATTGAGTAGATAGATGCAGGCAACCCCTTAATCTCTTACTCCTAAAAACCTCTCATATAACTCGATCTCTTCTGGAGTATCTATACTACTCAGCAAAGTGATATATCCGTTTTTGTATGAGCTTTCTATTACACTTTGGGACAAAGCGCCCTCGTCATAGTCCTCGTCACAGTATCTACTATCGCAGTGCTCGTCAAAATAAAGAGTTGACTTCGTATTCAATAGATCATGATCTTTGAGCACCTTTGCAAGCTGGCGAGCTGTACCCTCACAGCCATCGAAGAACTTAACGCCACCTAAGATGTCGCAGATTGCTTCTTTTATAAATGGATAATGAGTGCATCCCAAAACAACAGAATCAATCTTGCCGCGATAATTCCCGATAAGCTCCTCTAAAATACGATAGATCTTACTACCTGTCACATACCCTATTTCAATTGCATCTGCCAAACCTGGACATGCAACAAGATGAACATCGTTAGTCTTTCCATACTCGTCCATTAAAATGGCAAACTTATCGAGTTTAAGAGTCTTAGAAGTTGCCATTACCAAAATACTGCCATGATCTTGTGCTAAAGCAGCAGGTTTTAGCGCTGGCTCAATTCCAATGATTGGCAAGTCGGGATAAGTTTCGCGAAGTTTTTTTGCAGCTACACTAGTAGCGGTATTACAAGCTATAACTATAGCTTTTGCACCCTGTTGTATAAAATCTTCGACAATCTTTTTGGATAGTTCATAGATCTCCTCAGAGCACTTATCTCCATAAGGCGCATTCGCAGAATCTCCAAAAAATACAAATCTTTCATATGGAAGGTGGTTAACGAGAGACTTTAAAACACTGATACCGCCAACTCCGGAATCAAAAACACCTATAAATCCGTCATTTTGAACCACTATTTTCTCCATAAACCATAATTAAAACTTATAAATCTCTAGGCAGATAGGTCGCTTAAAGCAAATGACTCGCAATACTTTTAGCTTTAAGCCTTCTGTGAAACAAAAAGTTCTATCGTCTTTTTGTCCCATCATCATATTCGACACCAACGATATCTCTAAAATGCCAAAGATTCTCCTCCCATTTCTGTTCTATTGTTGCAAGCTTTTCTGGAAGAAGTCTCCTAGCAGCCCTTTTGAACTCCGCCGGCATGGAATAATAAGCTTCAGCGATGCTTCCTGTTATTGCGGCCAACGTGTCACTATCTCCACCTAAGGAGATGCTCTTTCTTATTGCATCTTCAAAACCGCGGCTTTCATGAAAAGCCACAAGCGATACGCAAACACTGCCCTTACAAGTTATATCAAACGAGTAGGTGGGGCGAATATCATCTAGCGTAAAAGAGGGATCATAACCGTATGTTTTGGAGATGTAATTGCGAATTGCGAATTTAGACTCCCCTATGCGCGCCATAAAAATTGCAGCTGACAAAGCTTTTGTAGCCTCAATTGCATCCGGATGATCATGTGTAGCGATTGCCGTTTGTTCAGCATAATATTCAACATCTTCAAGAGAACCGAACAACCAAGCGACAGGACTTACCCTCATAGCTGCTCCATTTGCAAAACTGCCATACGGCTTTGGGTCATCACTTTTAAGCCACTGATAAAAACTTGCTCCATATCCAGAATTTGGGTAGAGATTCCCAAGCTCTCGCATCGAACTAACTACGCTGTCATATACACTTTTTTTATCTGAAATTGAATCCATCAAGCCCTTAGCAACTGCAATGGTCAACACACTATCATCAGTTGGATGTGAACTCTCAATAAAAAGCGGAAATTCCGTTGTTTTAATCGGATTATGCTCATATGGACTTCCAACAATATCGCCAAAAATGGCACCAAGCATATATGTTCGCCTTTCATCTCAAACAGGTAATTGACGTGCTAAATCACCTTATTAGCTAGATCCATTTTTAATATACTTGCAAATCGAAATATATTAAAGATATCTCACTATGCCTGATTGTAATCTGAGGAGATCCTATGAAAAAATTGATCAGCGAATTTAGAGAGTTTATCAACCGCGGAAACGTTATGGATATGGCCGTTGGTATCATAATCGGCTCTGCGTTTACCGCTATTGTAACCTCTCTCACTGATGACATCATCAATCCATTTATCAAGCTTTTAACTGGTGGAGAAGATGCTAGTATTCCTGGCCTTACGATTCCTGTAGCTGATGGAATATCGATCGATTTTAGCTCGTTTATCAGCGCAATTATCAATTTTTTGATCATAGCTGCAGTTGTGTTTATGCTGCTTAAGATCTTCAACAATATGCAAAAAACGGCTAGCAAGATTGTTAAAGTCGAAAAAGAGGCTAAGTCTACTCCAAGTTGTCCATTTTGTAAGGAGGAGATCAAAGAGGGCGCAACACGTTGTCCACATTGTGCATCCGAAATTGAAACTCCTAAGGCTGTTACTCCAAATGCTTTAGAGCCAGGTAGCGCATCTAACAAAGCCTAATTAGAATATTTAGCACTTATAATCAAAGTAGATATTTTGCAATATAAAGACCGCCTTTATTGATACAGAAAGGCTCACTATGATCTCTCGAATCTATGTTGAGAAAAAAGCGGGATACGATATCGAAGCTCAACAGCTAATGCACGAATTACAAACGATAATTGGTATCACCAATATTGAGCAAGTGCGAATACTAAATCGATATGATGTTTCGGGAATTGCCCCTCAATTATTCGACAATTGTATCTCTACAGTATTTAGTGAGCCACAAACTGATAGGACTTTCAGAAGTTTAGGTGAATTGCTTGCAGCAAGTGATAAAAAAATTAAAGAAACCAAAGCTGGAATAGGCATCGATGAAACTGGCACAGATATTCATATTGAAAACGTTACAGATAGCGACTTAAGCAAGATTGACCCAGCTCTTCTTAGCAATCTTTTTGCCGTGACATATCTGCCCGGACAGTTTGATCAAAGAGCAGATTCTGCAAGTGAGTGCATCCAGCTTATTAGCCAAGGTGATCGCCCAATTGTTAAAAGCGCAAAGATCTACCAAATTTTGGGAGATCTCTCTAAAAAAGAAATCGAAAAGATTAAAGACTATGTAGTAAACCCAGTTGAAGCTATGGTCGATAGCTTGGAGCTTCCTAAAACTCTTGAAATGCAATATCCAGATCCAAAACCAGTGGAGATTTTAGAAGGCTTTTTAGATTTGGATCAAAATGGTCTGACGCAAATGATTGCAAAACTTGGTCTCGCTATGGATTTGGGTGACATTACCTTTTGCCAACAATATTTTGCTGATGAAAAGAGAGATCCGACCATTACCGAGATAAAGATGATCGACACATATTGGTCAGATCATTGCAGGCATACGACATTTGGAACAATTCTAGAAGATATCGAGATTGAAGACTCAATCGTCCAAACTGCATTTAATAAATATCTCGAGATTAGAGAGGAGCTTGGGCGTACACAAAAGCCTTTGTGCCTGATGGATATGGGTACAATTGGCGCGAAATATCTACGAGCACATGGCCTACTTGAGCGGCTAGATGAATCAGAAGAGGTAAACGCTTGCACGGTTAAAGTTGTTGTGGATGTGGATGGAGAACCTCAAGATTGGCTATTCCTATTCAAAAATGAAACGCACAATCATCCAACAGAGATTGAGCCATTCGGTGGAGCTGCTACATGTGTTGGTGGAGCGATCCGCGATCCACTATCAGGACGTAGCTATGTATATCAGGCTATGCGCGTAACTGGTGCTGGAGATCCATTGGTTGACCTATCAGAAACTCTTGAAGGCAAGCTTCCCCAACGCAAGTTGGTCACAACAGCTGCTGCGGGATATTCCTCTTATGGAAATCAAATTGGACTTGCTACAGGACAGGTCGATGAGCTCTATCACCCGGGATATGTTGCTAAGCGTATGGAAATTGGTGCTGTGTTAGGAGCAACTCCAGCAGATCATGTACGACGCGAGACACCAGCCCCTGGAGATGTAATTGTGCTTTTGGGTGGACGAACTGGTCGCGATGGAATCGGCGGTGCAACAGGCTCTTCAAAGGCTCACGATTTGGAGAGCATAGAGACCTGCGGGGCCGAAGTCCAAAAAGGAAATCCTCCAATAGAGCGCAAAATTCAAAGGCTATTTAGACGCAAAGAAGCTTGTACTTTGATCAAGAGATGTAACGATTTTGGAGCAGGTGGCGTTTCTGTCGCTATTGGAGAGCTGGCCGATGGGCTGGATATCGATTTGGATAAAGTTCCCAAGAAATATGAGGGACTCGATGGCACAGAGCTAGCGCTATCTGAGAGCCAAGAAAGAATGGCCGTTGCCCTAGATTCACATGATGTGGATGAGTTTATTGCTTACGCACACGAGGAAAACCTCGAGGCCACCCCTATTGCAGTCGTTACAGAAGAACCATTCGTTACCATGAGGTGGCAGGGTAATACAATCGTTAATATTAAGCGTGATTTTTTGGCATCAAACGGCGCGCCTAAACATGCCAAAGTGCATATCAGCAAGGGACATCGATACACAACGCCTTGGGGTGGCTCAACTCTCAAAGAAAAATTTGAAAACTTGCTTAGCGATCTTAACTGCTGCTCTGGAAAGGGACTAAGCGAAAGATTTGACTCAACAATTGGCGCAGCTAGCGTTTTGATGCCATTTGGTGGAATTTACCAGCAAACTCCGAGCATGGCGATGATTGCAAAGCTACCCGTTGATGGTGAAACAACTACAACAAGTGGTCTTGCTTGGGGTTTTAACCCCTACATCATGGAAAGAGATCAATATCGCGGTGCATATCTTTCTGTCGTAGAGAGCGTCTCAAAGATGGTTGCAGCCGGATTTGAACGCAAGGATATGTATCTAACCTTCCAAGAGTATTTTGAAAAACTCCACGACGATCCCTACCGTTGGGGAAAGCCTACTGGAGCCCTTCTTGGAGCTTTGATGGCTCAGATCGATCTCAAAATTGGATCTATTGGTGGTAAGGACTCCATGTCTGGCAGTTTTGAAGATCTTGATGTTCCTCCAACACTTGTAAGCTTTGCTGCTGGAACTGGTCATCTAGACCGTGCGACATCGCCAGAATTTAAAGATATCAATAAAAGAATTGCCTGCATCCACCCTTACTACGAAAGCGCTGGTCTATTACCCGAGGCTCAAGGCTTAAATGAAGTCTTTGAATATGTTGAAAACCTAATCGGAAATAACTTAGCGATATCTGTTTCAACACCTGGTTATGGATGCTGTGCACAAGCTCTCTTTGAGATGTGTGTTGGAAACAGAATCGGCATTGAATTTAGCGACGACTTTGATACATCACGTCTATTTATCCCAGCTTATGGCACATTTTTAGTTGAGCTTAACGACATTGATCTTCCAAGTGCAACTGAGAATATGAGCATTGAGATCATAGGAAAGACTATAGAAAACTACGAGATCAAAGCCAACGAAGAAATTCTAGATCTAGTTGAACTACAAAAAGTTTGGGAGTTCGTTTTGGAGCCAGTTTTTCCATCTCATGGATCTGGAGAAGAGGTAAAAAGTCTATCGAGTGAGAAGCAAATACCTTTAGTAAATACGAATGTAGTTGCAAAGCCACGCGTTGTAATTCCAGTATTTCCAGGCACCAACTGCGAATATGATACAGCTCGCGCATTCAGAAATGCTGGAGCGCTTCCGACTACCTTTGTAATTAATAACCTGAGTCCTAAAGCTGTAACCGAAAGCACACATGAACTTGCAAAGCTCATAGAAGAAAGCCAGATAGTTATGATCCCTGGTGGTTTTTCTGGTGGAGATGAGCCGGACGGTTCGGCTAAGTTCATAACTGCTTTCTTTAGAGCACCTGAGATTACCGAAGCTGTACGCGATCTTTTGCAGAAGCGCGACGGATTGATGCTTGGTATCTGTAATGGTTTCCAAGCTTTGATCAAACTTGGCCTTGTTCCCTTTGGTGACATTATCGAGATGGATGATACCTGCCCGACACTTACCTTCAACACCATCGGCAGACACCAAAGTCGCATAGTGCGCACACGTGTTTGCTCAACGATTTCGCCCTGGTTATCGAAGTGCGACGTTGGAGATATTCATACGATGCCTATCAGCCATGGTGAGGGTCGATTCATTGCTAATGATGAGCAAATTAACAAGCTAATCGATGCAGCCCAGATTGCAACGCAATATGTTGGAATTGATGGGAGACCTTCGATGGATCTAGAGGTCAATCCAAATGGATCAGTTCTTTGTGTAGAGGGAATTACAAGCCCAGACGGTCGTATCTTTGGCAAGATGGGTCACACAGAAAGAGCTGGCAGAGGACTCTATAAGAACATCCCGGATATCTCTTGGCAACCCTTATTTGAGGGCGGTGTTGGATACTTTAGCGATTAACAATAAGACACACCTATATTGTAAGCAGCTATCTAAGGCGCTTATGGTGAGTATTACAATACCCTCCCCTCTATCAGTTGCCTTGCTTTAAGAAAGCTGGGTAGAAAAATAGGAGAAGCGAAAACATTATGGCTCAAATTGATAAAAATGCATATATAGCAAAAACAGCCGTTATTGAAGGCGATATTACAATCGAGAAAGATGCTAACATCTGGCATAATGCCGTTGTGCGTGCTGATATTGCTCCGATACACATTGGAGAAGGCAGCAATATACAGGACGGATGCATCGTTCATGTGAACTTTGATATGCCAGTTGAAATTGGAAAAGGCGTCACAATTGGTCATGGCGCAATCGTCCACGGTTGCACAATTGGGGACAATTCCTTAATTGGCATGGGTGCCATTGTTATGGATGGCGCACATATTGGGAATAATTGCATCATCGGAGGCGCAACGCTAGTCACTCAAAACAAGGTAATTCCAGATGGGCATATGGCCTTTGGTAACCCGGTAAAGATTATCCGTAAGCTTGCTGAAGATGAAATCGAAGCCACACGCCAAAATTCATTGCTATATATCAAAGAAGCTCAAAAGCAACTTGTTTAAGAGTCTCTTTGAGCTCTTTGTCACATATAATATTGCAGGCGACTTGTTAGCGTTTTAATTTTCACTTATCACACGTAGCTAATGACTTTTTCTTGAGACCTTTGGAAGGGGTATTTATGCCCAGGCGCAATGATATTCACAAAATATTAATTATCGGTTCTGGTCCAATTATCATCGGACAAGCTTGTGAGTTTGACTATTCAGGAACTCAGGCTTGTAAAGCACTTAGAAAACTAGGCTATGAGATTGTCTTGGTCAATTCCAATCCAGCAACTATCATGACCGACCCGGATACAGCCGATGTTGTTTATATCGAGCCACTAAATGTCGCCCGCCTCGAAGCGATTATCACCAAAGAGCGTCCTGATGCACTCTTGCCAAACTTGGGTGGCCAATCGGGACTGAACCTGTGCTCTGCCCTTGCTAAAGCAGGCATCTTGGACAAATACGGTGTAAAAGTCATAGGCGTACAGGTTGATGCCATCGAACGTGGTGAGGACCGTGAAGCTTTCAAAGAGACGATGGCTTCTCTGGGAATCGAGATGGCAAGAAGCGAAATTGCATACTCGGTCGAAGATGCTGTAGAGATTGCCAATAGACTAGGCTATCCATGTGTGCTTCGTCCAGCCTACACGATGGGTGGCACTGGAGGCGGCATGGTAGAGACCGAAGAAGAGCTCAGAACTGTCGTTGCCAGAGGACTAGCTGCATCTCCTGTTGGAGAGGTCTTAGTAGAAGAGAGTGTCTTGGGCTGGGAAGAGCTTGAGCTCGAGGTGGTCAGAGATGCTAAAAATAATATGATCACCGTATGTTTTATTGAAAACATCGACCCAATGGGCATTCATACAGGAGATTCTTTTTGTGCTGCACCTATGCTTACGATCTCTGAAGATGTCCAGAAGCGCCTTCAAGAAAAGTCTTACAAGATCGTTGAAGCTGTACAAGTTATTGGTGGAACAAATGTCCAATGGGCTCACGACCCAAAAACAGATCGCGACATCATAATTGAAATCAATCCACGAACATCGAGATCTTCTGCTCTAGCGTCGAAGGCCACAGGTTTTCCCATCGCATTAGTCTCTGCAATGTTGGCATGCGGACTTACTCTTGATGAAATTGAATGCGGTAAGCATGGCACTTTAGACAAATATGTCCCAGGCGGTGACTATGTTGTTTTGAAATTTGCACGCTGGGCGTTCGAAAAGTTTAAGGGAGTCCAAGACAAACTCGGAACTCAGATGCGTGCTGTCGGCGAGGTTATGTCGATAGGAAAAAACTACAAAGAAGCACTTCAAAAGGCGATTCGTTCTCTCGAAAAAGACCGTTACGGCCTCGGATTTGTCAAAGATTATTACAAAAAGAGCAAGGAAGAGCTACTCGAACTTCTTGATTTTCCAACCTCTGAGCGCCAATTTATCATCTATGAAGCGCTGAGAAAGGGAGCTTCTGTTGAGGAGATTAATAAACGAACCTCTATCAAAACCTGGTTTTTACAACAGATGGCAGAACTTGTTGATGAAGAAGAGAAAATCATCGCGTGGGCAGCAGAAAATCCTGGACAAATACTGCCCGATAATGTTTTAGTCCAAGCAAAAAAAGATGGTTTTTCGGATAGATATCTTGCAACTAAACTTCTAAAAATTGAGGAAGAACAGATTAGAACTAGACGCAAAGAGATCGGTCTAACGGAGGCATGGGAGGGTATCCATGTAAGCTCCACCAAAGATAGCGCCTACTACTTTTCAACCTATAATGCACCGGATAATTCGAGTGCTGCCCCGGGTAAAAAGATCATGATTTTGGGTGGCGGCCCAAACAGAATCGGACAGGGTATTGAATTTGACTATTGCTGCGTTCATGCTGCTATCTCGCTTAAAAAACTCGGATTCCAAACGATCATTGTCAACTGCAATCCCGAGACTGTCTCAACAGATTATGACACCTCAGATAAACTCTACTTTGAACCACTTACTGCTGAGGATGTCCTTTCTATCTACGAAAAGGAACAACCACTTGGTGTAATCGCCCAATTTGGCGGACAAACTCCTTTGAATTTGGCATCCGAGCTTGAAGCGGCCGGCATTAATATCTTAGGAACAAGCCCAGAGATCATCGATCTAGCAGAAGACAGAGATAGATTTAGAGAGATCATGGATCGTCTAAACATCCCTATGCCTGAGGCCGGAATGGCTGTAACAATCGATGATGCGCTAGAGATTGCGCACAGAATTGGATATCCAGTTATGGTACGTCCAAGCTATGTTTTGGGCGGACGTGGTATGGAAATTGTCTACGACGACGAGAGCCTTAAAAGCTATGTGGCTGCTGCGGTTGGTGTAACGCCAGACCGTCCGATTTTGATCGACCGTTTCTTAAATCATGCCCTCGAGTGCGAAGCAGATGCAATTTGTGATGGCACCCGTGCATATGTTCCTGCAGTTATGGAGCACGTTGAGCTGGCAGGAATCCATTCCGGCGACTCTGCTGCCATATTGCCATCGATAAATATCACCGCTGATCAGCTCAAAACGATCAAAGAATACACACGCCTAATTGCTGAGGCTATGCATGTCCGTGGGCTTATGAATATCCAGTATGCTATCGAAAATGACAAGATATACGTGCTTGAAGCCAACCCGAGAGCATCTAGAACTGTACCTTTGGTATCTAAAGTTTGCGGAATACAGATGGTTCAAATCGCAACCGATATTATTACGCTTCCGCTAACTGGTAGACCCTCTCCAATCGAGAATCTACAGGAAGCAAAATATAGTCATTACGGTGTTAAAGAAGCAGTCTTTCCATTCAATATGTTCCCAGAGGTTGACCCTGTATTAGGTCCAGAGATGCGCTCTACTGGAGAGGTATTAGGTTTAGCAGATACTTTTGGTGAAGCCTACTTTAAAGCTCAAGAAGCTACACAGACTCCTCTGCCGATATCAGGAACTGTTTTGATAAGTGCAAGCAATCGAGACAAAAAAGATCTCCCACGTGTAGGTGAACAGTTCAAAAAAGCTGGCTTTAAAATATTGGCGACCAAGGGCACTAAGGAATGCTTGGCTGAAGCTGGAATTGATTCTGAGCTTGTCTTGAAATCCTATGAGGGAAGCCCAAATTTAATCGACAGAATTGTTGCTGGAGATGTAGATCTTGTTTTAAATACTCCATCAGCTAGCACAGAGAGTGTTGCAGACGATAGCTATATCAGAAAGACAGCGATTAAAGCCCATATTCCATATCTCACCACCATGGCAGCAGGACTTGCAAGCGCTATTGGAATTCAAGCTGTCCAATCAAGTGGAAAAAAGGAACTAGAGTCACTCCAGGAGATTCACGCAAAGATTCAATAGGGACTTCGTGCATCTTGTTAGGATTAGTAAGAATAATGGGTGACCGGGTCAGACGAGCTTTTCGGTAGATTTTCGGTAGAGCTTTTAGGCTCTACCGAAAAGCTCTAAGACAGCGCATTTGGTATCTTTCAGCACAAAATAAGTAAGAACACTACTGCCATAAAACCGAAGAACGTCGTACTAACCAGCAAACAAGCACAAAATGGCAAGATTGCCTATTGCCACGAAATTGATGCAATGGTCTCTGAACCCACAACTATATCGGCATTACCATTACATAGATCTTCAATATCTTTGCAAAGTGTGTTGACGAATTCACTTTTTATAAGCATATCCAGTGTGATGTCATCGGCAAAAATAGTATCTTGAAGCTTCGCACCCTCAAAAGACTCAACAAGCTTCAATACGCTTTCATACATTGAATATGGAACTGCTGCCAACACCTGGCTACATGGCGCCTTTTGCACGATCGTAGCAGCTTCACATGCCATCTGTGCTGCCCTTGTATAGGCTCGCATCAATCCACCGCGACCTAAAAGCGTGCCGCCAAAAATCCGTGCAACAACACAAACGACATCGCGAAGCCCAAGCTTATCAATAACTGTAAAGACGGGCATTCCAGCTGTACCATGCGGCTCCTTTGCATCGGAGTAATGCATGATATTGTTTGTATTGATAATATATGCGCTAACATAATGACTTGCCTGGGGAATTCTCTCTTTGATCGACTTTCTAAATGCAATCGCTTCATCTTCGCTTTCAACATGGGCTAAAAACGAGATAAACCTACTCCCCTTCTCGGTATATTCAGCGCTTGAAACACCTTCGACTGTGCGGAATGGATACATTACCCTTTATCTTTGCCAACGCTTTTTACTCTTGTTACTTATTAAAAACCTAATCCTCTATTCCATCTGCTTGGCGTATCTGCTTGCGCTTAATTTTACCTCCAATTGTCTTTGGAAGCTCATCAACAAACTCAACGATTCTTGGATATTTATAGGGAGCAGTCGTACGTTTTACATGATTTTGAAGCTCTTTGATAAGTTCCTCGGAGGGTTCCCATCCACGTGCCAAAACGATGGTAGCTTTAACAACCTTGCCACGAATTGGATCTGGAGCGGCAGTAACTGCACATTCGATAACAGCTGGATGCTCAATCAATGCACTCTCTACCTCAAATGGACCAATTCTATACCCAGAACACTTTATAACGTCATCATTGCGACCTACGAAGAAGTAATACCCATCAGAGTCGCGCCATGCTATGTCATGCAGATTATAAAAAGAGCCACCGACAGCCTCTGCGGTTTTCTCCGGATCTTTGTAATATCCCACAAACAGTCCTGGAGGATAGGCTTCCTTTAGACGAGTAACGCAGATTGCACCCTCCTCGCCATCTGGAACTTCATTGCCATCATCATCCAAAAGCTTGATATTTAAAAGAGGCGAAGGCTTACCCATCGAACCTGGCCTTGGCTCAATCCAAGGAAAGGTAGCGAGCAAAACTGGACCTTCGGTTTGTCCAAAGCCTTCACGAATCTTTTTGCCAGTCAAACGCTCCCAAGCAATCGTTACCTCGGCATTTAACGGCTCGCCTGCAGTTGCAAAATTATGGACACTAGAGAGATCATAAGATGCAACATCTTCTTGCAGCATAAAGCGATACATCGTTGGAGGAGCACAAAAAGTTGTAAGCTTATAGTCTTGGATATGCTCTAAAAGCTTGGTAGGAACAAATTTGTCCATATCATAGGCAAAAATTGTCGCACCACAAATCCATTGCCCATAGATCTTTCCCCATCCAAACTTGGCCCAGCCACTATCTGTAACAGACATATGTAACTTATTTTCTTGAACCTGCTGCCAATATTTTGCGGTAAGAATGTGCCCCAAAGGATGGGCAAAATTATGACACACTGCTTTTGCCATACCCGTAGTTCCACTCGTAAAGTAGATGAGCATAATGTCTTTTGAGGTAACCCCTAACTCACCTGTTGGACGTTCAAAAACATCGCTTTTGTCTTTGATGATCTCATCAAAATAGAGCCAACCCTCACGATCTCCACCGACAACGATGCGAGTCTCAATCGTTGGACAGTTTGTTATAGCCCTATCGACTTGCGTACAAACATAATCATCATCGACGCAGACCATTGCTTTGACATCTGCGCTATTTGCACGATACTCAATGTCTTTTGAAGTAAGCTGCAGAGTTGCAGGAATAATCGTTGCTCCTAACTTACAGAGCGCAGTCGCTAAAACCCAATACTCCCAGCGACGACGCAAGATAGCCATAACAACGTCGCCCTTTCCAATACCAAGCTCACTTAGCGCATTAGCTGTTTGGTTGGATAGTTTAGAGATATCAGTGAATGTAAATAGACGTTCGTGGTTGTGATCGTCACACCACAAAAGCGCATTTTTCTCAGGCTCGACCCTAGCCCACTCATCTATAACGTCATACCCGAAATTAAAATTATCAGGAATCTCAATCTTAAAATTCTCCAAAAAGTCTTCGTAAGAATCGAACTCAATTCTTGGACAATATTTCTTTAAGATATAATCCACTTATTTTCCTCCCATAAACAAGCTTTGAGCAACGTATTCTCAATTATTCAGCAATGATTGTGATAAATTTTGCTGGCACATCCCCACCACAACGTTGTCCATGCAAAAAAGTCGGATTGAAATAGATGCTATCTCCAGCGTTTAGAACAAATTCCTTATCGGCCCAGGTAACAATTACCGTTCCTTCCAAAACGATGTTGAACTCCTGGCCAGAATGCTCAACAAGCTTGGCAGGCTCATCGCTAGGGTCAAGTTTAACCAATAGAGGCTGCATGATCTTACCAGCATAGCGCCATGCGAGGTCGTCATAGTAATACCCCGGATAACGATCTACTTCATGTGCCTCACCTGAGCGGACAAGATGATATGTATTTAACTTGGCTGCATTTCCAGTTAAAATCTCGGTAAATTCAACGCCAAACTCCCTAGCCATATGATAGATAGCAGAGATCGGAACATCTTGTCCTGTATCTTCCCATTCCAGATATGTTTCAACCGATACTCCAAGATCAGCTGCCATTTGTTCAGGGCTAACATCGCAAGCTTCGCGAAGGCCTTTAATTCGTAGACCTATCTCCTCAAATATAGGATCCATAGTACTTTTTCCCATAGTACTTCCTCCTAGCGATAGCATTTTGTATGCGCCTTCAACTTAAATTAGTTTCATATAGCAAAAGCCCGCTAGGCAATATATTGCTAGCGAGATCTCACTAATCCTACTGCAATATGGTTTTATCTAAAGGATGTTTTGCACGTTTAGGTGCTAAAAGGACTGCTTAACACGACAAAACAAAAACTCTAGCAATGTTTGCACCACGTTTCCTGCTTTTGTCTACCATTTTGTGTCATAACGCCGAGTAATGCATATGGCTTATAGGGCTCTTCTTGGTAGCCGATCTCTTCTTAGGTGCAAAGCCTAAAAATCAGTAATTAAAAATTTGATCTGGAAATACAACATATTGATCGGTTCCAATAAGCATGAAATTTTCAGCTTGATCAAAAAGATCGTCACGACAATATATTGCATAGCTATTTACAAAGAATTGTCTAAGAGCAATTGCTGTATCAGAGACGATGGTATCTTCATCGTCTTGTTTAACCACATTGATTAGAAGAAGACCCTCTGGTTTTAAAGTCAATTTTGCAAGATGTAAAAACTCTTGTGAAATAATCGAGCTGTCGAATTCGGTTCCAGAAAAACAATCTATCGCTATGGCATCGTAGCGCGTATTTCCAAAGCGCTGATTTAAAAAATGCTCACCTGTATCTATAAAAGTTCTAAGCCGCCTTTGGCCACTCTCACCGAATAAATCTTCAAGTTCGTCTAAACCAAAATAATTCCTAGCAATCTCAACTATAGCTTCATCGGCTTCGACAACATCTATAGAGCATCGATCGTGGCTTGCCAATAAGTGTCTAGGATAGGACCATCCTCCGCCTCCAATCATCAAAACATCTCTAGTCTCTCGCGCTGTTTTAAACATATTGTCAAATGCACGCAGGTATTCAAATGGTGGCTCGGTTTTGTTTTTGTCGAGATAGATTCCAGACTGTATTGAATGCCCGATTTTTAATACGCGAATGCCAATGAGGTTTGCACCAGAAGTATCTTCGAGATAGATATCGACAATTTTTGCAATGCCAGCTGAGGTACGCTTTATTCCCCTTAGTTTTGTGCGTATCTTTGCTTTGCCCATAAAAACCTTAACCTCTTAAAATATATTTAATATCAGCTAAATAAAAACTACCTTGATAAAAACTGCTTGCACACATAAAGGACAAAGATGACGAGCATATATTATCTAAACTGCGATGAAATAGACACTACCTTAGAGCTATACGCTCGCGTTTTAGAAGAACAGATCCCTGCTCCAAGACGTTTTTTTAGCAAAAAACCCAACCGAAAAAACGCAATTAGAGTTTTAGCATGGACATTGCTGCAGTATGGACTAAAAAAAGACTTAAATGTTCAAGTTCCGATAGAAACCGATTTTCAAGACAGACCAAATATCAGTGACAAACAATGCACTTCTACCGATTCAAATGCCGCCAATAAATTATGTTATTTTGACCTAGCGAACTCCACAAAAAAATGCCCGCCATGGAGTTCAAATGCAAAGATTATTTTAGAGAATAATCGCCCAAAATTTGATGAATATCCCAATATAGTCTTTTCAATCTCCCATAGTGATAGCGCTATCATGGTGGCTATAAGTTATGGAGAAGAACGATTTAAACTCGGATGCGATGTAGAAAATATAGACAGATTTAAAAACATAAGCGAAATTTTTTACAAAAAAGCGTTCACTCCAAACGAAGACAAACTATTAAAAGAGCTTAAGCTTAAACAAAAAAGTTCAAGATTGCGCCAAGATCGTTTTATAGAAGGCCAGTGTATTTTGTGGACCGCTACAGAAGCACATGAAAAAGCATTCGACAAAGGGATCGATAGATCATCTTTTTCACATGATTTTTCTAAGATTTTAGAAAGTTGTCTAGACGATGACAATGATATCAAAGCTCAATTATGCGCTTCGATCTTAAACAATATGCTCTTTATAAGCTTTAAAGCACACGGACATAGATTTTGTGTTTGTCAAAGTCTGCCAAATATCTGCCAAAAGACAAAGACCGATTCTCGAGATGCGAAGCAAGATATGGAGCAAAATGCACAACAAGATGCAAAGCAAGATATGCTCCCCCATATAGAAGAAGTAACACTAAAGAGACTAGTAGAGCTAAAAAAAATGATTGCGCTTTAATTGTTAAACTTTTATTTCAAGCAACCCTTAGGCCTACCTGCTAATCAAATTGTAGCTTTAGAGTAGTAAAGTAACCCACGTGTAGAAAGTTTTAAAAAGCCCACAAAAGATGATCAAAAGATATGAAGATCTTCGGTGAAACGAAAGGCAGGGGGTATTTGTGAGCTTGCGAAGAGTTCTTGGCAAAGGCGTTTTGATGCTCACTGGATACGCGACTGTTGTTGCATCCGGTTTTGCGATCGGTGTAGGAGGCGCAGGTGCTGCTGCCGGCCCTATGGCTTTGCTAAGCTATTGGATTATTGGAGGACTTGCAACTTTTGCTACAGCTTTAGTCTTCTCCGAGCTAGCAACTATGTTTCCACGCTGTGGAGGAATTTGGGAATACACTAAACAGGCCTTTGGAGACGATCATCCGATCTCTTTTATGATGGGTTGGATCTACTGGTTTGCTCTGCTATTTGGCTTAAATGTTGAGCTGGTCAGTGTCGGTATCTATGTACATGTACTGATTCCAGCCGTACCTCAATGGGTTGGCTCGATCGTATGTGCGCTCATCTTTTTGATAGTCAACAGATTCGGTGTTAAATTCTCTGCAATCGTTGAAGCAATGTTTGGAATTATCCTAATTGCCTCAAGTGCTCTATTTGTTGTCATTGGTTTGACCATGATAGATCCTTCAAATTACACACCATTTGCTCCTTATGGAACTATCGAGCCAATGCTTCAAACAATGCCATTTGTTGTTATTGCATTTTGTGGATTTGAAGTTGTTGCAACGCTTACAGAAGAGTCAAAAAATCCTTCCAAAGACACACCGCATGCTCTCATTGGAGCTGCAGCGTTTCTCACGATCCTCTTTGGAGCTTTTGCAACAGTGTTGTATGGACTTGTTCCATCTGCAGAGATCTCTGAACTTGGAACAGATGCTCCACTGATCGTTATTGGAGGCTCGCTGTTTGGCATCGTAGGTATTGTGTGGATGACAATCCACTGCTTTACAGGCTCTATGAGCACAGCTAACGGTGGTGTTATGGGTCAAACTCGCGTCCTATATGCTATGGCACGCGAAGGTTGGTTCCCGAAGTCGTTTGCAAAACTCGATGATAGCGGAACTCCAAGAGGCGCTCTAATGATCACTGGAATTTCAATGATTATCGTCTCTCTTTTGCCAATCTTTACGCCAGATGCTTGGACTTTAGCAGGCTTTCTAGGAGTCTTTGGATATGGGCTTTGCTACATGTTTGCATGCGGGCTTGTTATGTACTTGCGCGTAAAAATGCCAGATCTTGAAAGACCATTTAGATGTCCGCTAGTTCCAGTTGTTCCAATCGTCGGCATTGTGATGTATCTACTTGCAATCGTTTTCTCTGGCGCAGAAGTAATTATCGTCGGTGTTGTTTGGTGTCTTGTTGGTGTCGTCTATTATTATCTCGTTGGACGAAGGAGCCGAAAGAAGTTTTTAGCAACATCCAACAATGATGTTTTGGACATTAAGGAAGAAGCATAGATGAAGGTTAACGACCGTTATTGTTCTTTTTATTACGAAGACGATTACGACTACGGAACAATAGAGATCGAAAAGGATAAGACAGCTCTTTTAGTTGTAGACATGCAACATGTGTTTATCACACGGCCAAAAAGAGATAACCCTACCCTAGAAGAGATCAAACACGATGAGCGCTGGGAACAATTCTACGAAGCAATCGACAATGTAGTTATTCCTAATAATGTAAGGATTTTGGACGCTTTCAGGCAGCGTAATATGAGCGTAAATTTTGCTCGCATAGCCTGCCTTAAGCGCGATGGTTCAGATCGCTCGCTTGTACAGAGAAGTTCTGGATATAACGATCTTTTAATTCCACTAGACGATCCCATTGGAGAGATTGTTCCTGAACTTACTCCACTAGATGATGAGATCGTTTTTACAAAGACAACTGACAGCGCGGTCGCAGGCACCAAAATTACTCTAGCGCTTAGAAATATGGGGATAGATACTGTCGTTGTTACAGGAGTACTGACAGATCAATGTGTATCTGGAACAGTGCGATCTCTTGCAGACGAAAGCTTTAAGGTTTGGCTCATCGAGGATGCCACCAGAGCTTCAACTCAAGAGATACAAGATGCAGAATTGGCAATACTAAATAATATCTACTGCCATGTAATTACAACCCAAGAGTTACTAGAAGCTCTTGGGTAGATTTACATGCCAAGATAAGATCAAAATGTATTATTAGATGTCTCGCAATTTCAAAGATTTTGCATCATAATTAAAAGCTGTCGTGGTAAGAGGGATTTTATATGCCCGAGAGAGAGCAAAAAGTTGCTTAAAAAGACTTTTTAGCTATCCAATTTAAACAAATTGATACTTCTGCGGCTCTTAAGTTCAAGTGGCTTTAGTGGTGTTTGTTTGCTTTAAATTCAAAGATCGGGAAGACATCCTCAATGCAGAAAGGGGTTACCATGAAATCTACGAGAAGGGTCATGGCGATTCTCGCTTCTTCAGCGTTACTCGCTGGTTCCCTCGGAATGCTAGCCGGTTGTTCAAGTAGTGAGACTGCCACAGCAGACGAAACAGATGGTACCGACAAGGTCTATTACATCGTCGCTGACAATGCATTTGCACCATTTGAATACCTAGATTCCGACACTGGATCTTATATTGGAATCGATATGGATATTCTAGCGGCTATTGCTGAGGATCAGGGATTTCAATACGAGATTGACAATTGCGGTTGGGACGCAGCGATTGGAAATCTAAATGCTGGGCTTGCTGACGGCATGATCGCCGGAATGTCCATCACCGATGAACGTCGTGAGACCTATGACTTCTCCGATAGCTACTATGATGGCGGACAGATCATGATAGTGCAATCAGACAGCGATATTAGTTCTTACGAAGATCTAGCTGGGTTAACTGTTGCTGTTAAGACTGGAACTCAAAGTGCCAACTTTGCCAACAGCATCGCCGATGAATATGGCTTTACTGTTGTAACTTATGAGGATTCTCCAGCAGTTTACGCAGCTGTCACTGGTGGAACAGATGCTGCTGGATTTGAAGATTACGCAGTCATCTCTTATACCATCCAAGAGCAGGGCTTAGATCTTAAGATGGTTGGAGAGCAAGAGCAGATCACTCCTTATGGATTTGCTGTATTAAAGGATACCAACCCTGAGCTCATCGAGATGTTCAACGCTGGATTAGCCAATATCAAGGCTAATGGTACATATGAAGAGATCTTTGCAAAGTATGGTCTCGAAGTAAGCGCTGAATAACAACGATTTAGACACTTCTTACCGGCTCGTAAATTACTATCAAATAAAATTACGAGCCGGTTCGGTGTATCCCTTGTTTCAAATAGCAATTTTGTTATGGCTAAATGGGGATTTTAGTCGTATCATTTTTGTTTGCTGTTTTGAAACAATAGATATGCCGAACCATCGACAGTTATAAGAACAATTTGGTTTAGCATGTTTTTCGTTTAATAATGTCCGGTGCGAAAAAAGAAGATATATAGATGTCAATTCTAGATACGTTTCAAGCGTCATTTCCATACCTGATCGATGGATTTGGCATTACTGTTCAGGTGTGGCTGATCTCTATCCTGATTGGCGTTGCTATAGGTTTGGCAGCCTGCCTTTGCAAACTCTCTAAATACCGTGTTTTAAAATTTATCTCTTGGGTATACATTTGGATACTCCGTGGAACACCGATGATTGTTCAAGCCTTCGTAGTCTATTTTGGATTCTCTCAAGCACTAGGTCTGAGACTTACCCCCTTTATGGCTGCGATCGTTACATTAAGCCTTAACGCTGGTGCATATCTGGCCGAAATTTTTCGCAGCGGAATCCAAGCTGTCCCACCTGGACAAACCGAAGCTGCGCGAAGCTTAGGAATGACCTCATCTCACACAATGGCAAGGATTGTCATCCCTCAAGCATTTAAGATTGCTGTTCCTCCAATGGTAAACCAGTTCATTATTACTTTAAAAGACACTTCGATCCTGACTGTTATTGGACTACCTGAAATCGTCAACAAAGCACAGCAATATATCATGATTCATCTCGATTACTTCGAGACATACATTTGTGTAGCATTGTTCTACTTAGTAGTAATCTCACTACTTATGCTTTTGTCCAACTATGTTGAAAAGAAGATCGGATATGACAGAAAAGCCAGCAAAGATAGTTGTCTCTAATCTCAAGAAAAGCTTTGGCGATTTAGAGGTTTTAAAGGGTATTGATCTTACTGTTAGAGAGGGCGAAGTCGTATGCATCATCGGCCCCTCAGGCGGTGGGAAATCATGTTTCTTAAGATGTTTGAATCAATTGGAGACAGTTACTGATGGTGAGATTATTATTGATGGCAGTGTCTTAACCGACAAAAAAACAAATATTAATCGCGCCAGACGAAATATCGGTATGGTTTTTCAGAGCTTTAACCTTTTTGCCCATAAGACGGTACTCAAAAATATCATGTTAGCACCGCTTGACCTCAAGATCATGAACAAGGAGGAGGCAAAAGCCAAAGCAATGGCTCTTCTTGAAAGAGTTGGCCTAACCGATAAGGCGAACAATTATCCGCATCAACTATCTGGTGGACAACAACAACGCGTTGCTATTGCAAGAGCGCTTGCGATGAATCCAGATGTCATGCTATTTGACGAGCCAACGTCTGCTCTAGATCCCGAGATGGTCGGTGAAGTTTTAAGTATTATGAAACAACTTGCCGAAGATGGTATGACTATGGTTGTTGTTACACATGAGATGGGATTTGCTCGAGATATGGCAGATAGAGTGATCTTTCTCTACGATGGCGTTATTAACGAGGAGGGCACGCCGCACGAGATTTTTGATGAGCCCAAGTCACAGCGTTTGCGCGAGTTTTTATCTGCAGTTTTATAAAGCTTTGGTTAGCTATCAATCTATAGCTTTAGGCCTTCAGAAATGAAAAAGTTCCAAATATTTGAAAGGGCAATTTTCGTTTTTGGAGGTCGTTTCATATTAGTTGGTTAGAAGGCTGCTATGCGAAGCATCCATGCAAGGCTTCCAAAGAATTTTATTCTAGAAGAACGTTTGGAAAAATATAGCAACGTTATTGAGATCTATCCAAAACACTACCGAGGTAAGTGGATAAGAGCCTGCTATCCATCATGTGGAGAGACAGATTCCACAAAGCAGTCCTTTTCGCACATACATCTAGATATTGGATGTGGCAAAGGTGCCTACATCACACAGATGTCTAAACGTTACCCTAATACACTTTTTATTGGCGTAGATAGCGAACCGATATGTATTGCATATGCCGCTCAAGCTATCGTCGAGATGGGACTTAAAAACTGCGTCGTTGCCCCAGGAAAAGCCAGCGATATCCACGAGTTTTTTGCAGAAGGAGAAGTAGATATTATCTCGGCGAACTTCCCAACGCCTTTTCCTAGAAAAAAATTTGCAAAAAGAAGAATCACCGACTGTGACAGGCTTATAGAATATCGCAAGATCCTGAGCAAAGATGGAAAGTTCATTTTTAAAACTGACAGTCAGCCTTTATATGATTTTACGATTTTACAACTCGAAGCTGCAGGGTATGTAATCGATTATAAGAGTTGCGACATGGCAAAAGACCAGCCTCTACCCTTTGAGACGGAATATGAACAACGTCTCAAATCTCTTGGAGCGACTGTTTATGGAATATCAGCTCACCTTGGAAAAGAGCCAAAAAAGATTGAAGCTAATTGGCCAATGAGTCTATTTGAGTACTTGCCAGACGATCTAGAGAAGCTAAATTACGTTCCCTACGGCATGGAGAAGGCAGTCTTTAATTTCAAAAGGAGGCAAGATCGGGCTCTCAAAAAAGCAGATCCACAAAAAGATAAATAGGTAAATTTTGACATAACGGATTAATCAATTCGCCAAAATGCTAATAGAGTTTGGACAAAGCCTGTCAGATGAAAAGCAGCGCTACAGCGGTAGTAAATAGCGTAAGCGGCAGTAAATATGTCTCTTTAATGTAGTATTTATCAGATGGATACAGAGATGAGCAAACGACAACTATACTTTCTACCATGTCAATTATGTCAGGAGAAAAATGGGAAACTTCTTAAATCGTTTGCAATGGAAATTTGTCAATTTTATGCAGGGCAGATATGGCTCTGATCCACTTTCAACAACACTTTCGGTTATAGATATCATCCTCATTATTATTTACATGTTCACATATATCACTGTGCTTTGGCTCTTAGCGATCGTTATTATTGTTGTGATTATGTTTAGAACTTTTTCTAAGAACATTCCAGCTAGACAAAGAGAGTGTGAAGCTTATCTTAGGCTCATCGGTCGCCCTAAGAGATCTTTTATGCATATTTCCACCGCATGGAAAAACCGTAAAACTACGCTTTACTTTAAGTGTGAAGGTTGTAAAACTCGCCTCTCTGTTCCAAGAGGCAAAGGACGAATCCGTATAACGTGTCCCAAATGTGGCCGACAAACAATTCGCAAGTCGTAGAAACTTTCACCGCAATTTTTCAAACTAGAATTGGCAACAGGATACAAAATTGTTTGGCTATATGATCGCTCCAAAAGATGCAATAGATGAAGAAGAGCAGCAGCGTTATCTAGCTGCTTATTGCGGTCTTTGCAAAACAATAGGCACACAATATGGACAGATAAGTCGTTTTGCACTCACATATGACATGGTATTTTTGGAACTGTTGCTAGGTTCGTTATATGAACCTTTGGAATCATACAAGAACTCACGCTGTATAGCTCATCCAACCAAAATACGCCCTTGGATGAAAAATGGATTTGACTCCTACGCAGCAGATTTGACAGTAGCGTTGGTCTACTTTAAACAGCTAGACGATTGGCATGACGAAAATAGCACACGTGCCAAAATAGCTGCTAATATACTCAGAAGTTCATACAAACAGATATCCCAAAAAATCCCTAGGCAATGTAAGGTCATAGAAGAACAACTTTCAATAATTTCAAAAGCTGAGGCACAAAAATGCGACGACCCGGACGAGATGGCTTCCTACTTTGGCATATTGATGGGCGAACTGTTTATTATGAATGAAGATGAGTGGTCGCCAGCACTTAGACGTTTTGGCAACTACTTGGGACGCTTTATCTATTTGATGGATGCGTTATGCGACATCGACGAAGATGTGAAAAAAGGACATTACAATCCATTTGTTCTAGCGGGCATAGACTGCCAATCGGCCTATAATGCACTCATGATCTATATTGGAAAGGCTACTGCCATCTTTGAAAAACTGCCTTTAGAGCGTGACTTACACCTTATGAGGAGCATCTTATATTCAGGTGTTTGGCAACGATACAATAACCTAAAACAAATTCAAGCGAAAGACGAAGCTAAAAAAGAGGCGCGCACTAATAAAAGATCTACGCGCTTGAACAAAACTCAAGAACAGGAGACAGCTAATAGCGATGGATGAGAACCCTTATAAGGTGCTCGGGGTCGACGAAAATGCGTCGATAGATGAGGTAAAAAAAGCTTACAGAAAAAAGGCGAGAGAAAACCATCCCGACCTTAATCCTGATGACCCAAATGCTGCCCAACGCATGAACGAAATCAACGAAGCCTATGATAGGATCATGAATCCTGAAAAGTATGCTGCAAGCGACAGACGTCGCGCACAAAGTTCTACCTCATCGGGCGGCTATAGCACCACATCTACCGGGGGATATAGCAGTGGACGCACATCTTATGGAGGATATGGACAGCAGACTCGTCAAGGTAGCTATGGCTATGGCGGCTCTCGTGGCTGGACCGGCGACTTTGACTTCGATGACTTTTTTGGAGGCTATGGTGGTTTTGCAGGGCGAGTCGAACCGATTCACCCAGAACCATCAAATTACGACTCTGCAGAGATGATCTCTGCAATCAATTTAATTAATTCAAACCACCCTCTGGATGCTTTGAAGATCTTAAATTCGATTCCAAGCACAAATCGAAATGCAAGATGGCATTACATAAGCGCTATTGCAAATAAGTATGCTGGAAATGAGGTTAGATCTATCGAGCATATAAGAAAAGCGTTGCAATCTGAACCTAACAACGCCGATTACCAGAGGGCTCAAGCTTGGATACAACAATCTGCACAGACCTATCAAACCCACGGTGGTGCACGAGGGTTCTCAACTTTTTCAACCAATGCAGGACTACTGTGCTGCAGTATGTGGGTTTGTGGCCCATTTCTTTGTAATTATTGTCGTCTATGCGGATTTTAATGTTACAAATTTGAATTTGAGAGAAGAGTGCATATTATGGGAGCAAGCATCGGAATCGACCTAGGTACTACCAACAGTTGTGCTGCTATCGTTGAAGGATCTAGACCAGTTATTATCCCCAATGCCGAGGGCGAGAGAACAACGCCTTCTGTCGTGGCTTTTACATCTTCAGGAGAACGCTTAGTTGGCTCAATTGCCATTAGGCAGGCTGCAACTAACCCAACTGGAACTATCGCTTCTGTAAAAAGACATATGGGAACTAATTGGAAATTCCACGGCCCAAATAAACAGATGAACCCACAAGAGATCTCCGCAATGATACTCACTAAACTTAAAAAAGATGCTGAGGCATACCTTGGGCAAAGTGTAGATTCTGCTGTTATTACCGTGCCAGCATACTTTAATGACATGCAACGTCAAGCTACAAAAGACGCTGGAAAGATCGCTGGTCTGAATGTTCTAAGAATTATTAACGAACCTACAAGCGCAGCACTGGCATATGGTCTAGATAACGGAATGCCCCAAAAAGTAATGGTTTTTGACCTAGGCGGTGGAACATTTGACGTTTCGATCATTGAAATTGGTGATGATGTCATCGAGGTTTTGGCTACGGCAGGCGATAACCATCTAGGTGGAGATGACTTTGATGAGCGCATAGCAAATTGGCTAATTGAGAGCTTTACGAAAAAAAGTGGTATTAACATCTCGCGTGATCCAGCGGCTATGCAGCGAATTAAAGAGGCTGCTAGACAGGCAAAAGAGGATCTTTCTTCCCTTGAAAGCACGATGATCAATCTCCCATTTATTGCACAAGGAAATAATGGGGCGCTGCATATCGAAGAGACCTTAACAAGATCTCATATGGAGCAGATGATATCGGATTTAATCGACAGGCTAGCTGGACCAGTTGAGCAAGCTTTGGTTGATGCTGGAATTGCAGCTTCTGAACTTGGAAAGGTTCTTTTAGTTGGTGGTTCAACCAGAGTTTTAGCTGTACAATCCAAGGTTAAAGAGCTTACCAACATGGAAGCTTCTGCGACTATAAATCCCGATGAATGCGTAGCTTTAGGCGCTGCCATTCAAGCCGCTACACTTTCTGGAAATAACACCGGGCTTATAAAGTCCTCAAGCATTTTACTTTTAGACGTAACTCCACTTTCGCTTTCAATTGAGACAGTTGGCGGAGTTGCTACTCGCCTAGTTGAGAGAAATACAACGCTACCTGTGCATTATTCACAAGTTTTTTCTACTGCTTCTTCTTACCAAACAAGTGTTGATATCCATGTATTACAAGGTGAGCGTCCAATGGCTAAAGATAATAAAACTATTGGAACGTTTAGACTTAAAGGTATTAAGCGTGCACCTGCAGGAGTCCCAAAAATCGAAGTCACTTTTGATATCGACGCAAATGGAATCTTAACTGTTTCTGCGAAAGATTTGGACACAAATAAGGAACAATCGATAGTAATTGATGACTCGGAGCGCATGAGCGATGAAGAGATTGCAAATGCGATAAGAGATGCTCAAGAATATGCAGAGACTGATGAATTAAGACGCAATTCGTTTGAGGTGATCTCCGAGGCCCAACAGGTATTAAACAAAGCGGAGCAAGCGCTTTCTGCTGCAAATAAACAACTTACTAAAGATGAAAAGCGTCAGATTAAAGCGGATATTGCAACGCTAAGAAAACAACTATCCAAAAAGCCTCAAAAGATCACGCAAGAGGATATCGATGCTATTACGCAAGCAAAAAACGCACTTGAATATTCAAGTGCTAATGCAAGAACAATAGCAGGCATTATCTAAGAGAACAAAAATAAAAAGCGCATAAAAGCAGGTAACGTACAATAGGCTGTGAGTAAAAGTAGGTAAATATTGCACGTTACCTAAGATAGTATTTGGGGATTATGCGCATAAACTCATTAGATTCCGGCGGCGATATTCCTGCCACTGAGATACCCCCAGGTTAGACAATGCCCATGATTATTGCCTGCAATTAAAAGTGGATAGTCGATCGCATAAAGATCACCAGCGCAATTCCCTGCAGTATAAAGTCCTGGGATCGGGTTGTTCGATTCGTCCAAAACATGTAGGTCTGCATCGATCGAAAGTCCACCGGGGACATTGAGCAGTGCACCACCAGACTTCAAAGCATAAAACGGAGGCTCAATGATTTTGGTCATAAGCTCAATTCTTTTTCCAAAGTCATCATCATGACCCTTATCGCAGAGCTCGTTATAGCGATCGATTGAAGCTTTTAAATTCTCGAAAGGAATTCCGGTCTTTGCAGCAAGTTCTTCGAGAGAGTCACACTTCCATCCAACCTGCTCCTCTGCAAAACAGACCTCTGGAGTCATAGCAACGTTTTCAACATTAAATGGGGTATGAATGTCGCGTAGAGTATCTTCCCAGAAAAGGCCTCCACCATATTGGATCGTGTCTTGAACTTCTTGTTTCCACTTAGAATCAAAGATTACATAACCATAGGGATGTTCAGGATCGTTATTGATCATATTGACCGCCTTGCCCTGAGCCCAAGCATCTTCGTTCATAAAGCGCTTGCCCTGTTGATCTAAGATCAAAAAGAAAAATGACATCATCGAAAAAGCCATCAGATGAATTGTGCACGGAAATGGTGCATCTTGCATCTTTGCGCCAGCCCAAACAGCCATACGATGTCCATCGCCTGTCTCAAAAGCTGCCTCTGGGTTATCACAAAAGTTTGCCTTTAAAGCCATAGGCGCTAGATCGCGACACATCTCTTCGTTTCCAGCAATATCGCCTGTCGCCAATACCACACCGCGGGAGGCTCTGATCAATTTGAACCCCTCGCTATCTTCAACGATTACCCCGGTAATACGGCCAGTCTCATCATCTTTGACCAATTGCTTAGCTGCAGTATCAAACATCGTCTGAGTACCATGTAAAAGAGCCTTTTCGTATAGCATTTTGACGATCATTGCACCGCCACCATCAAATAGATGCGTACACTCATACTCTTTGTAAGTTATACCTTTATAGCCACCAGCAAAAATTCTGACTCCAACACCATTTTGCTCAGCGATGTCCAAAAGCCAGTTCATTGCGTGTTCGCCCTCAGTTAAAAAACGTCTAATAACGCTCTCTTTTGCACGAGATCCTGTAACGCTAATCCATGTACGACAGATCTCGTCTATGTCATTTACAATTCCCTCTTTTGCCAAAAGCTTGGAATTGGCGACTCCGATATGTAGTCCGCGTGCACTTGTACGATAGCGCTTTTCGACCAAAATCGTCGAAAGTCCCATCTCAGAAGCACTTGCAGCAGCAGCGCATCCAGCCATACCAGCTCCAACTACAACTACATCGGTCGATATGGTCTCTACAATTTGATCGCTCGAAATTGCTTCAGGAGCCTTACCCCATGAATATGCATCATACATGCCCATTATTTTGCCCCTCCTTTTATTTCTTTAGCTCAAAGCTAGAATCAGCATAGCTTGTATGCAAGAGCTCTTCTGCTAATTCGCTTCCAGGATTAACATAAAAATCCTTATAGAGAGTTTGAATCTCTGGATTATCACCGCTCATACGCAAAACCATAGCATGATCGCGATTAAATAGCGCCTCAACTCTTTTCTTCGAAGGGATAAGCCCACGAGCATGCCTTCCTTTGGGCTGGCCTCCTCCACCAGAACACCCACCCGGACAGGTCATAACCTCAACAAAGTGATATTGCTTTGAGTTCTCATTAATATGCTCGATAAACTTTGTTATGTTTTTTGGGCCATAAACAACTGCGACATTGATATCCTGCCCATCTATATTTAAGGTCGCTTCACGAGTCGCCTCTAGCCCTCTGATAGGTTGCAAATCCAGCACCTCTGCCGGAGGGTTTTTACCAGTGATCATTCGATAAGCCTCACGCAAGGCCGCCTGCATAACACCACCTGTTGCGCCAAAGATTACAGCGGCTCCAGATGCCTGACCCATGATTGAGTCGCACTCGCTATCCTCTAATGCGCAATAGTCCAAATCATAAAGCTCTTCTTTAACCCAACGTCCAAGCTCCTCAACGGTCACGACATAATCCATGTCACGAAGACCATCAATTCCCAGGCTCTTGCCTGCTGAGCCAAAACTATCCAATGTAATTTCGTATTTTTTGGATGTGCAAGGTGTAATTGCAACGTTCACAATCGATTCTGGATCAATTCCCATCTTTTTAGCAAAGTAGGTCTTAATAGTTGCTCCCTGCATTCCAATTGGACTCTTTGCAGTAGATAGATTGTCGATCAAGTTTGGATGAACTAGCTCGCAATAGCGCACCCACGAGGGACAACAGCTAGTAAATTGTGGGAGAAGAGAATCGTTTTTGATGCGCTCTACTAACTCGGTTGCCTCTTCCATGATTGTGAGATCGGCTGCAAAATTAGTATCCAAAACGTAGTCAAAACCGAGCTTTCTCAGAAGCGCAACGAGCTTACCTTGTGTAAAAGATCCAACCTCAATGCCAAATATCTCTCCTACAGAAACTCTCACAGATGGAGAAATAGATGCGATTAAAACTTTTGATCCGTCATCTCTAAGCGCAGCGATCTTATCAAAATGGCGTATCTCTTGCATGCCTAAGGACGAACATTCAACAACGCATTGTCCGCAGTAGATACATACTGCTCGATCTTCCGTTTTTTCTAGATCATAGCGATGCAAGATGTCTGTGTAATCGGTACAAACAACTGAACAGTTCGAACACATATCGCACATCGACCCATATCTAAGTACCGCCGGATTATCGGGCTCAATTGGAACCCTAAAAAATGGTGGAAAGTGCTTACTTTGAAATGGCATATTCGTCCCCTGTTTCTCTTCTCTTTTCCTCTTGGTTTCTCTTTTCTTCTTAGCTTCTTACTGACTTAGTTTGGCGCGTTCAATAGCATGCTCAATTAGTTTTCTGAGCTCATCAATTCCGGTGCCTTTTTGAGAAGAAGTAATAATAAAATTGCCTTCGTCTTCCACATTGAATCGCTTTTTTAATGATGCAGCCTGTCTAATCCCCTGACTTTTTGAAAGCTTATCTGCTTTAGTAAAAACAATCGTAAAAGGCAAGTCACGATGCTGTAAAAACTCGACCATCTGCTTATCTAATTCGGATGCGTCATGTCGAATATCGATCAAACATACAACCAAAGCAAAACGACGTTCTTGGGAAAAATATCCCTCTATGAGCTCACTCCAACGATATTTCTCTTTCTTTGCAACCTTTGCATATCCATAACCTGGAAGATCCACAAAGTCACTACCATCAACATTATAAAAATTTATAGTTGCAGTCTTACCTGGCTGCGATGAAACTTTTGCCAAGTCTTTGCGATACATCAGTTTATTTAAAATCGAGGACTTTCCAACGTTAGATCGTCCCGCAAAGGAGATCTCAGCATTTACAGATTTAGGTAATTGTGAAGACGTACCATATGCCGCACGAAAACTTGCATTATGAAAATTCACTTTATTCCTAACTTTTTAACTTCTAACTATTATACCGAGCGTTGCAGCATCGATTTGTTTATAACATTATAATGGGCATCTCAGCATGCAGGGTTTAAGGAGATAAGATGGGCTCTATCAAAAGCCACCTAGAAATAAAACAACCTGCCCTAGGTGGAATTGGACTAGTTGCGCTTCTTTGCATCGGAGAGCTTTTAACGCCGATGGCGCTGGATATGTATACTCCAGCTGTGCCACATATGGCACAAAACTTTGGCACCACAGAATCTGCAGTAAATCTAACGATTTTAGGTTATTACCTGTTTTTAGCTGTTGGAATGCTTATCTTTGGTCCTTTAAGTGACAAATACGGAAGACGCCCACCTCTTTTGATTAGCGTTATGATCTACACCATTGGCGGTGCATTTTGTGCAATCTCGTTTTCAATAGAGATGTTAATAGTATCTAGAATTACTCAAGCTTTTGGTTCTGGAGGAATTTCTGCGATCTGCATGTCGATTGTCAAAGATAGTTTTGCCTCTAAGTTTAGGGAAAATGTCTTGGCTTTGGTGCAAGTTCTTATGAATATTGCGCCAATACTTGCTCCAATTATTGGCGCTGTGATTGTTCAATTTACTAACTGGCGCATAACTTTTTGGGTTTTAGCCGCAACTGGCATCGCGATCCTTGTGATAGCAATCTTACTTCGGGAAACTCTTCCACAATCCCAAAGAACTAATGAAGATCTCAAAAAGACATTGGGGCGCCTTGGCGTAGTCGCTAAAAATCCTGGATTTACCTCATTTTTGATTATTATCAACATGTCTGAACTTCCATTTATGGCTTATGTTGCTGTTGGATCTTATATCTATATGGATTTCTTTGGGCGTACCGAGATGGAATATAGTCTCTTTTTTGCTGTAGCAAGCGTAGTTATGATCGCCGGACCTCCAACTTGGATTGCGATATCAAAATATATTAGTGCAAAGCGATTTACAACAATAATGCTTGTTGCCTGTGTGCTTATAGGGTTTTTTATGCTGTTTGCAGGACCTATCAATGAATATCTGTTCTGTGCAAGCTTTATGATATTTGCCTATGTTGTATCTGTTCCAAGACCCTATGCAACAAACATTGTTTTAGAGCAACAAGAACAAGACACCGGCTCTGCTGCAGCGCTACTAAACGTTGGCCGCACATTGATCGGATGCGTTGGTATGGTAATTATTATGTTGCCGTGGCCAAACTTCATCATCGGAGTTGCCGTAACGATGATTGTATTTATGGCAATTGCATTGGTAGCATGGATTGGAGTACTAAAGTCGAAGATTGTGCTCGTTGGAATCAAGGATAAAGACCCCACGAATATCATGTGACACTTCTCGGTACACAGTTAGGGGATATTCATAGCATATTTCTCACTAAGTACCCCTTGCAGTGCACAGAGTTTGAACATCAA
>CAZLCK010000005.1:0-52431 GCA_964558235.1 uncultured Coriobacteriaceae bacterium | reverse complement strand
AACGATGTCCAGTAGTCAAAACTAATGGATACTCTTTGAATAACTCAGGAGAAGAAATTGGGCTCTCTGGTGGCTCCTCATAATCTGGCATTGGATCGTTGCCAAATGCCTCTAGAGTAGTGCAATAAAGCTCAATACGTCCTGTTGGAGTATTAAATCCTATGTTGCCATCCGGACGTAACTCACCGGTCTCATAGCGCCTATAGCCCTGTGGTGGCCATACATAAACCTTCTCCTGCAGCTCATCAAAGTCAAATGGAACACCACCCTCGGTGAGCCTTGCATTCAAAAGATCTATATCTGTCTCATATGGCCATGCATCTGGATTTAACCTCTTACCAAGCTCAAGAATGATCTGTTCATCTGTCTTAGCCTCATAGAAATCGCAAACCTTAGATTGTGCGCGTAATGGAGTCCACCATGTACGCAAAGCATTTCTTTCCGGAGACATTGCAACAGGTAAAACAACGTCTGCACAAGCGATCGCAGTTGGAGTCATGATGTAGTCAACCACAACATTAAACTCAGTGGATCTAATCGCCTCGTAGATTCTTGGAGCCTCTGCGCCCATGTTGGCAATAGTGTTATTACCCTGGAACCATAGCATTTTAATTGGATATGGCTCTCCAGTCTCAATTGCTTGGAGTACGCAGTCAGATTGTGCAGTAGAACTGTAGCCAAATTGATGCATAGGCGACATATCATCACCTATTCTCTTAGCACGCGTCTCCATATCAAGATTTTCAAAGTAGCCGCATAGATATGCAAGATTCATATGCCATGGCTCTTTAGCTAAGAGATTTCCACCGGGCTGTTCGATATTTCCGCAAAGCGCGTTGATATTGCAAAGAGCATGAGCTTCTCTGATTCCATTTACACGCATGTCAGTTGTTAGACCCCACTGCAAAGCGCCTGGATTAGCAGCAGCATACATCCTTGCTGCACGGGCAATGATCTCGGGGTCATCTAGCCAAGCGATCTCTGCAGCACGCTCGCATGTCCAATCCTTAACACGTTCAGCAAGTTGCTCAAAGCCATAGCACCATTTCTCAACAAAATCGTGATCATATAGATCTTCTTGAATGATGACATTCATCATTGCCATGGCAATTGCTGCATCTGTTCCAGGACGTGGCTGGATAAAGATCTTTGCCCTAGAAGCTAGCCATGTAACTTGTGGATCGATGACGATGAGTTCAGTTCCACCCATAGACATGCAATCTACAATCCAGTGTCCTAAAAAGCCGTCACCATTGGACTTTAGTGGATTATTTCCCCAGACCATAATAACTTCTGGGAACTTGTAATCTGGATGATCATATCGCTCCTCATTAAACTGAGCAGCATCCAAAATTGGAAGATCACCATAGACACAAAATGCCAAAGATGTTCTTGGAACCATGCAGGAGTCTCCAGAAAGGAATCCAAATGACATATTTGGTGTTCCAAAGCCTGCATAGCAGATAAGTGGGTTTTGCCAACAAACATTACGGCCTGTACCGATCATTCCGCATATTGATTCTGGCCCCCATTTATCCTGGATACGCCTGACATTTTCTTCAATAATGTCATAGGCCTCGTCCCAAGTGATTCTTTCCCACTTATTCTCGCCGCGCTCACCTACACGCTTGAGTGGGTACTTGAGCCTGTCTTCTGCATAAAGTGTCTCCACAAGATTGAGACAACGCATGCAAAGACGTCCCTGATTGTAGGGCTGATTTGGATCACCTTCGACGTGATCTAACTTGCCGTCCTTGACATATGCTAAAAAGCTGCAACTGTCATGACATCCTGGAGCTGACCAGTGACAAGTGCGATAAACGTCAAAGTCACCCTCTTTCCAATGGAATTCTTTGCGGTAGAGATCCGGATTAATATCTTTAAAATCCATAAGAATTCCCCTCTCTCTAGCTATAAAAACCTCTTCCCTTAGAAAGATAATAGTTGGCTTTTTTATCCAAAATGAATAAGTGTTTTAAATTGAGATGAACATACGAAAAACCAAAAAATTTTTTATAGTGAGACAATGGAGAAAATGGTTCAAATCACATATAATTGAGTATTCGTTCAAAAATATGACCGTTGATTGAGGTTTTAATGCGCATTAGGCAATTAAAAGCAGTAGATGTCATTCTAGGTGTTGTATCTAGCATATTTGCAATCTTAACAATTGCCTCTTCGATCTCACAGCTTTATTCAGTCATTGTCTATATCTCTGGTGATATTGATTTAATTCCAGTAGTTATATTTATCATTTTGTTATCTATTGAATTTGGTATTGGAGCGTTACTCATAGCAGAATGTGTCTGTTTTTTTCAAGGGGAACGAAAGCAATCTGCACTTCTTAACTTCACAGTAGGCATTGTTTCTATAGTTTCCATACCCTTAAGCATCGCGCTATTTGGTATTGGCTGGTATTTAATAGAGATCTTCGTATTAGTTATTGTCGTAATGATTGTTAGCCTAATACTAGATCCAGAAGTTATTTCTGCAGTAAATGCAGAACGAAAGATCAAAAAAGAAAATCGTCTAGAGAAACGCAGACTTAGAAATGAACGTATGGTTGAGCAAGAGGCAGATCTTGCTCCTAACAGATTTGCCCATTTAAATGTTTTCTACCTATTTTGGATCTTTACATTCTGCTCAATACTAGGTCTCATTTTAGAAACCATCTATCACGCTGTAGTATTTGGAGGCTATCAAGACAGAGCGGGACTATTATTTGGGCCTTTCTCTCCAATATATGGGTTTGGTGGAGTATTAATGACTGTAGCCCTAAACAGGATGAAAGGTAAAAACATACTTATCATATTTTTGATTAGTGCAGCAATTGGCGGTGGGTTTGAATATTTAACCAGTTGGTTTTTAGAGTTTTCATTTGGAATTGTCGCTTGGGACTACACTGGAACATTCTTATCGATCGATGGAAGAACAAATGGATTCTTCATGACTGCATGGGGAATTCTTGGCATTGTCTGGGTAAAGCTTTTCTTCCCGATGCTTTTATGGATTATAAAAAAGATTCCAATTAGTTGGAGATATTCTGTAACTACAATCTGCATGATTTTAATGATTGTAGATGGCATAATGACATTTCAAGCCATTGATTGCTGGTACAAACGAGAAGCAGGATATGAACCTGTTAGTAAAATAGAGTTGTTTTATGCAGAATATTTTGATAATGAATATATGGAAAATCGTTTTCAGAGCATGACTTTAAATCCAGAAAATGCAACTCGTTTAGTTCCTTAAAAACTAGCATTTCCGGAGAATACACAACGATAACAATTGTTTCTACGCATATGTTTTACGCACATAGGTTTGTACAAAGAAGCATTCAGAGGTGCAAGCTTTAAAAAGAGAGGGCAATTTTTTCGACCTAAAGTCCACGCATCTTTGTTAATATCGACAACAAAGTTTCTCTTTCGTTTTCATCTAATACTGCTGTTATCGCATTTTCCCATTCAACATAGAGTTTTTTAATCTCTACAACCCTAGACTCTCCAAGTGTTGTGAGTCTTATTGTGCAAGAACGTTTGTCATTTTTATCTTGAACGCGTGTTGCCAAATTGCACGAAACGAATTTTTTAATAAGCCTAGCAGTATGGCCGCTATCTGCCCTAATCGCATTGGCTAATTGTGTCGGAGAACAATCTGGATGATCACCAATATATACCAAAAAGGAGATCTGCCCAGGAGTAATTCCACAATGCCCAAGACGTGATGAGCAATAATCTGAAAAATCTTCATTTAAAGATGCTATAAAATTTGCTAGTCTAAGACTCATATTTTCTCCAAAAGATTGTTGACTTAATCAGATATTCTATCTATAATCTGACTTAGTCAAGTAAATATAACATATCAAGAGGTGATTTAAAATGTATGAGATTATGCCACTAACTAGAAGAAACACTATCAGCAGAAGAGGTTACAATCCATTTTCGATCTTTGATGAAATTGAGAAAAACTTCTTCGGAAACCCGCAGGTTCCAGCATTTAAGACCGACATCAAGGACAACGGCGATTCTTATGAGCTAGAAGCTGAGCTTCCAGGTTTTAATAAAGAAGATATTGATATTGAGGTCAAAGATGATATTTTGACCATCAGCGCTGAGCGCTCCAGTGAGTCTGAAGAAAAAGACGAGGACGGAAATTACATTAGACGCGAACGTTCCTATGGCTCATTTACTAGAGGCTTTGATGTGAGCGATGTAAATATCGACAGTATCGAAGTTGCTTACAACAATGGAATCCTTGAAGTAAAGATGCCTAAAAAGAGCGCTGATGAGCCTAAAGCTAAGAAGCTAACGATCGCATAAGATTTAAAATATCTTCCTTCTCTTTACTTCCCTTTCAAAGCCGATTAAAGTGATCGTCTTTAAGGCTATCAAGAATGCCCCGATCTTCGCGATCTTCCGCCCTCCTATCGCGATGTCGGGGTTCTTGAGTTCTAGTACCACACATAGGTCACTTTATCCAACTTTACCAGCAGTTCTTTTTCCAGTTATAGCAACTTTTGCAATAATATGGCCAGATTCATCTTCTACAATCACCGTGTAAAAGCAGACAGACCTACCAATCTTATCTGGAGTTGCCTTAGCCACTAATCTTCCTTCTTTAGCTCCGCCAATAAACTGAATCGTAGAACTAACCGTAACGGTTAAGTCTCCACCATAATTTGTAGCAACAGCAAATGCGAAATCAGCTAAGGAAAAGATGGTTCCACCCATTACATTTCCTGCAGCATTTCTATGACTATCCTGAATCTCAAAAGAACATATTGCGCAATTGTCGCTTACTTCATCGATAACTGCACCAACACAAATAGTTGCAAATCTATCCTTTTGAAATAACTCTCTTATTTGCTCAATATCCGACATTTAAATCCTTTTTTAACACTCTTATTGAACGAAAATATATCGATTTTGTAGGTCTAAGGTCTAGTATCTAACTATCGACCCCTATTATTCATCACGCGTCTTGCCCCAGAAATACAAAGCTACAGTACCTGGTCCGGTATGACTTCCGATTGTAGTTCCAACATAGTTGATATCAACCTTGCCATCTAGGTTAACAAAACGCTCCTCAATTAAACCAGCTACCGCACTAGCATCTTCATAGCAATCAGAATGAGTTATTGAACACTTACCTGAGTAGTTGAGTCCATCGCGTACATACTCTTCCATTTTTTTAACAATTTCTTTAATAACAGCCTTTTTGCCACGAATCTTAAATCTTGGAATAAGATGACCTTCGTTATCCATATTCAATAATGGACAGATATTTAGCATCGTTCCAACCCAGCCTGAAGCTTTAGATATACGACCTCCACGGACATAGAAGGTCAAATCTGTCGAGAAAAACCAGTGGTTTACCTCAAGCTTATGATCCTCTGCCCACTTAGCAAGCTCTTCGATCTCCATACCACGATCTCTTAGTCTCGCCATTTCGGCAACTAAGAATCCATAACCACCAGATGCGCCTAACGAATCGACAATTATGATCTTTCTATCTGGATATTCTTTTAAAAGCTCATCTCTAGCAATAACTGCAGAGTTATAAACACCAGAGATTCCAGAGGAAAGCGTTACATGCAAAATATCTAAGCCCTGTTGTAAAAATGGCTCAAAATACTCGATAAACTCTCCCTCATTTACCTGAGAAGTTTTTGTGATTCCACCCTTTAGCATATCAGCATAGAATTGCTTAAAAGGATAGGACTGTCCGAGGTCATCTGGATATTGTTTTCCATCGATTGAAAAATGGAAACAAACATAATGAATATCTAGGTCTTTGAACTGCTGCGGAGTGAGATCTGCTGTCGAACAACAGCTTAGAATGAATCCAGACATGGCGCTCCTTAGGAACAGATTTCAAATACTATTGGTACAGATACAAAGTATCGGCACAAACACAATTTTACAATGAATTAGTCATCGGAAAATGCTAAATTAAACTCCACTGCTGCCAAAGCCATCACTGCCTCTAGATGATTTAGAAAGTTCTGAGACAACTTCTGTCTGAATATTTGGCATATCTAAGATCACCAGCTGTGCTACGCGAGACCCTGCGGCAATCTCAATCGTCTTATTTGGATCAAGATTGATAAAAGTGGCCGTAATTTCCCGACTAATATCTGGGGCAATTACAATCTGTGGACTATTTGCAAGAGTAAGACCATCCTTAAAGGAAAGTCCACTACGAGGTAGAATTAAACCTATCTTATTTTGAGGCAGTTCTAAACCAACACCCAAGCCCACTTCTAAGATCTCAAATGGCTTGAGTGAAAAATCACACGATGCACTAAGATCAATACCATTGTCTGATTCATGAGAATAAGTTGGTATGTCCACAACATCACAAAGTATTGAAAATCTGATTGTATGATCATCGAGCGTAGAACTTTTGACATTGTTATTCATTTTTAAATCCTTATTTTCTATGTTGTGCTGTGGAGAGTAGATGCTTATAAGTTGAGCAATTCTTTTGCCACGCTTTATTAAAAGCTTTTCTTTTGCAAAAGAGCATATAGAAACTTTAATCTCGCCCCGATACCCACTATCAATTAAACCTGGAGGATTGCAAAGCATAACTGCCCTCTCTTTGCAAAAAAATGAATCTATCAAGATAAATCCGCCATAACCTGAAGGAAGCTCTAAACTGATCCCAGTTGGAATTAAAGCGCGCTCATTAGGGCTGATTTCAATATCACAATTTGCATAGAGATCTATATATGGAGTTGGAGTTTGTATGCAATCTCGCAAACTTTGTGCAAAGTCACCATGTGATGAAAAACCTAGATTATGACTTGAACTACTCTTAAGGTGACCCTCATTTAAGTCAACTAGACAATCTTCACTTAGCGAAAATGAATCTAAGGTCTTTATTTTCAAAGTGTTTTGATAGAAGTCTTTTTTTCTTTCCATCTTTACCATGCAAGATCTAAGGTTGAATGCCTATTTCAATACAAATGATTCAAAAGATGAAACTAACGATTTGGGACAACAAATAGTCATTTCAGTTCCATCTTCCACATAACGCGTTGAAACAACGGTACATCTTTCATGCGCCTCTTTAACAAGTTCTCCACGCGAATAAGGAATAAGCACCTGCATAGTTTTATCGACAGAAGAACATACCATAGAGATTCTTTGTAGCAAATCATCTAGACCAAAATGATTCATTGCAGAGATAAAAACAGCATCTGGATACCTGCGCTTAAAAGCATATCTTGTCTCATCAGGCAAAAGATCGATCTTGTTTAAAACAACAATCGAAGGAATCAAAACAGCGCCTATCTGCTCGAGAATACCTTGTACAGCATCATATTGCGAATCCATCCTTTTAGATGAAGCATCGCAAACATGAATAATTAGGTCAGCTCCAGTAACCTCATCGAGTGTAGATTTAAAAGCTTCAATCAAGGTAGTGGGAAGTTTTTGAATAAACCCAACTGTGTCGGTTAATGTAATGGCACGTCCCTCAGGCAGTGTAAGTTTACGTGTTGTTGAATCGAGGGTCGCAAATAACTTGTCTTCAGATAAAACACCAGCATCTGTCAATGCATTTAGCAAGGTTGATTTTCCAGCATTTGTATAGCCAACCAAAACGGCCTTAAAAACAGTATCACCAAAGCGTGCTTTTCGTTGAGTCCGCCTATCTTTAGAGAGTTTGGCTAGTTCTTGGCGAATCTTATCAATTCGCTTTCTAACCATCCTTCGATCAACTTCTAGCTGGCTTTCGCCCTCACCAAATCTTGAACCAACTCCACCACCCATTCTGTGTGATGCAAGGTGCGCCCACATACCTCTTAGGCGTGGCAATAGATATTGATTACGCGCAAGCCTAACTTGCAAACGTCCCTCACGAGTAAGAGCATGAAGCGAAAATATATCGAGGATTAAAGCGGTTCTGTCTATAACCTTTGCCTTGGGAAAAGCTTTCTCTAAATTAGATTGCTGAGAAGGTGTCAGTTCATCATCAAAGACTACAACAGATGCATCATAACTTTGTACCAACTCAGCAATCTCTTCAACTTTCCCCTTGCCGACAAATGTCTTGGGGTTAACAGATTCAAGTTTTTGAGATGTAGATGCCACAACATCGGCTCCAGCAGTATCTACCAAACGAGCAAGCTCGCTAAGTGACTCATCAAGAGGCCATCTTGGATCGCCTCTATCAATTCCAACTATCACCGCGCGCTCTCTCTCATTTGCTTGCGAGAGCTCAAATTCGAAGCCGTCTTGCGGCATGTTACTCCTAGAGTGTTTCTTTTATTCTTCTTACAGCCTCTTGCAGTCTATCATCTGGAGTAGTTAGCGATATACGGATATATCCTTCCCCATCAGGACCATAAGAACTTCCTGGTGTCACTATAACATGCGCCTCTTCCAATACCTTTTGGGCAAACTCTGCCGAGGTCATACCTTTAGGCACATGACACCATACATAAATTGTAGCTTTTGGTGCAACGCAATCTAGACCAATTGAACACAGCGCTTCAACAACTGCATCGCGACGTTTGGTATAGATTGCATTCATCTCATCGATGCACTCTTGTGAGGAATCTAGCGCTACGATTGCAGCATCTTGAATTGCAGTAAATTGACCAGAATCGAGATTGTTCTTAACGGTTCCTAAAGCCTTAATAGCCTCTTTGTTACCACAGGCAAATGCAATTCTCCAGCCAGTCATGTTATATGACTTTGAAAGTGAGAACATCTCTATAGCAACGTCCTTAGCCCCTGGTCGCTGCAAGATCGATGGACTTACGTATCCGTCATAAACAATGTCACAATATGCGTTGTCATGTACTAGCAAAATATCATGCTTACGACAAAATTCGATCGCCTTGTCAAAATACCACTCTGGAGCAACAGCGCCTGTTGGATTGTTCGGATAACCCAAAAACATGATCTTTGTCTTTGCGAGAATCTCTTCATCGATATTGTCAAAGTCGCACAAAAAATCGTTCTCTGCACGCATTGGCATAAAGTATGTATTTGCATTACATAGAGTTGCTCCACCACTATATACAGGATATCCAATTGCTGGCGCTAAAACATAGTCGCCTGGATCATCGAAGGCAATATGAATATGAGCAATTCCCTCCTTAGAGCCAATCAAAGCCAAGACTTCAGTATCTGGATCTAAATCAACATCAAACTTCTTTTTCATCCACCTAGCACAGGCCTGCCTATATTCTAAAGACCCTGCATAATCTGGGTATTGATGATTCTTTGGATTTTGAATCGCCTCTTCCATAGCTTTGACAATAAACTCAGGAGTTGGCATATCTGGATCACCAATTCCCAAAGAAATCACATCTACACCCTGCTCGACTAGGGCAGCTTTTTTCTTATCAATCTCTGCAAAGAGATAAGGGGGCATATTATCTAAACACTTTGCTGTTCTCATAAATTTCCTCCATAGTTGTTTTAATTCTTCATCTATACGTTTTATTAACGCGTAACCTAGATGTTAATTATTCCAGTAAAGCTTTCCTGCGCCGGTCCAGTCATTATGATATCGCCATTATCACTAAGTTCGACCTCTAAGATACCGCCCAAAAGCTCGATAGTGCATTTCTTTGAAGCTCGATTTGTAAGATTTGCTGCCACAGCGGTTGCGCATGCTCCAGTACCACATGCTAGAGTCTCACCGCATCCCCTCTCCCATACGCGCATCTTAATCTGAGAATCCTTGCCAACATAGACAAACTCGATGTTGGATTTTTCTGGGAAAAATGTACTTGTCTCAAGCTCAGAACCAATTAAAGCGATATCAAAAGAGCTAGGATTATCAAAGAACTTTGGATTATCTAAAAAGATAACGCAATGTGGATTTCCCATCGATACACAAGTAGCTTGCAAAATTCCCATAGAAGTTTCAATATCTTGAGAAATTACAAAACCATCGGAATTTGATGGCAGTGTTGTTGGGATTTGCTCGGCTATGAGAATCGGTTTTCCCATATTGACCGTAGCGAGCTTAAGCTTATTATCTTCATCCAAGACAAACTCGATATGTTTAATCCCTGCAGGAGTATCTACATTGATAAACCCATCTGATATATCTACAAGCTCACGGTCGATAACAAATTTTGCAAAACACCTTACACCATTGCCGCACATTTGCGCGCGCGTTCCGTCGGAATTGTAATAAAACATAAATCCACATGCAGATTCATCTTTGCTTGGCTTAACTAAGATTACTCCATCAGCACCAACACCAAAGTGCCTATCACAAATCTTAGTAACCTGCTTTGGCGTTAGCTCAATTTGATCTTTTAGGTCATCAATTAAAACAAAATCATTTCCAGCACCATGGATTTTTGCAAATTCTAATAACATGCATTCCCTCAATCTTTTGATAGTTTCAATGTCGCTGTAAGGGATTGTACATTTAGAAGTTTTCGCCTTTGTTAAATCACATAAATAGGCTTTAAAATCGCTGTGAGTGCGTTGGGCAAATATTAAAGTGCTTGAAATGAACAAAAGCTAGATCTCTAACCAGACGATTCGTGGGTCGCGTCTAAACCAAGTATCTTGTCGTTTAGCATAGCGCCTAGAAGATTGCTTAATTAATTCAACTGCTCGATCAAAAGAGATCTCACCATTAAAGTAATCGATTATTTCTTTATACCCAATAGCCTGTGATGCGGTTAAAGCATCCTCGAAACCTTGATCAACTAATCCCCTAACTTCTTCTAGAAGGCCCAGCTGAATCATCTTATCTACTCTGATATTAATCTTCTCGTATAGCTTTGCTCTATCTGTTCTAAGACCAAACAGAAGGCTTTCCTTCCAAAAAATAAAATCCTTCATCCCACTAACTTGCTCGAAATAATTCGTCCCTTCTTCGAGCATCTCAAGAGCTCTAATTACACGCTTTACATTATTAGGATGAATCAGTTCAGCGCTTTTTGGATCTTTTTCGGCCAAAATCTCATGCAGCTTATTTGCTCCGTAGGCTTCTGAATACTTGGTGCAGTAATCGCGGACAGGATTGTTAACCTGTTCACCGTTAATAAAATTCATCTCATCTAGTGCTGCTCTTAGATAAAATCCTGTACCACCACAAAAAATAGGCCTTTTGCCTCTATCGATTATCTCCTGCATCGCCCGTCTAGAATCTTGTTGATAAAGCGCGGCTGAATAGGCCTGTCCTGGATCCACAATATCTAAGCAATGATATGGCACACTTCGATCTTCAACTTTAACCTTTGCCGTGCCAATATCCATGCCCCTATATATCTGCATCGAATCAGCAGATATTATCTCACCATCAATTTGATCGGCTAACTTGTCTGCAACTTCAGATTTTCCAACTCCAGTTTGGCCAACAATAGCTATAGGCATATCTTGAGGAGTCCGACTTACCATTCGAAGAATCTGATCGATGAGTTTTTGAATATTGTTATTAAGCATTTACACTAATCGTAACTAATAAGCTCACCAGATAGATACCAAGTTTTAGCAACATCTACCTTAACCTTGGCCATCTTACCAAGAAGACTATCGAGCTCTGCTCCGTTAGGATATTTAAAATGCACTGTTTGATTTTTTGGACTTCTACCGGACAGAACAAGATCATCACGTTTAGAAGTACCCTCGACTAAAACTTCAGTGAGACTTCCAAGATCTTTTTGATTTTGTTCCCAAGCAGACTGCTGAACAAGCTTAACCAGTCTATCAAAACGGTCTTGAATAACCTCATGAGGTGTGTTGTCAATCATCTTTGCAGCAGAAGTCCCTTCGCGCTTTGAGTAGATGAAGGTAAACACCTGAGAATATCCAATATCTTTCACTAGGTCATAAGTTGCCTGGAAATCATCTTCGGTCTCTCCAGGAAATCCAACTATGATATCGGTTGAAAGTGCAATATCTGGAATAGCACTTTTTAGCTTTTCTACAGTTTGATAATACTTAGCAGAATCATAAACTCTATTCATTGCATGCAAAATTGCATCGGAGCCCGACTGAACAGGCAGATGTAGGGCAGGCATTACACAATCAAGTTCAGCCATTGCATCTATAGTTTGATCTGTTAGATCTTTAGGGTGACTTGTCACAAAACGAATTCGCTCGATGCCACTTTGTGCCACACGACGTAAAACTTCATGAAAACGAGGCTCACCATATAGATCTCGCCCGTAAGAATTGACATTTTGGCCAAGCAATGTAATCTCACGTACGCCATCTTCAACTAAAAATTTGGCCTGAGCTGCAACATCTTCAATATCCCTACTTATCTCACGCCCACGAACATAAGGGACAATGCAGTAGGTGCAAAAATTATTGCAACCCTTCATAATTGGCAGCCATGCTTGAAAATGCGATTTTCTCTGTGTTGGAGCAAATCGATCAATTGGATTAGAATCTTCGCTTAACCCACAGACTCTATCGTTATCAAAGATAGCTTGCACTAATAGCTCTGGCAACTTTTCGATAGTATGCGTTCCAAAAACTACATCCACATTTGGTAACATTTCGAGAAGTTTTTCACCATCGCGCTGTGCCATACAACCACCAACAGCAACGATCTTTCGACCTATTGTTGATCCCTCTCGCACAGGATCATTTATCATCGACGCAATCTGACCATATACTCTGCTGTCAGCATTTTCTCTCACGCAACATGTAACAAAGATGACAACGTCTGCACTTTGCTCATCTATAGCTTCGGTTGCATTATTTGCTAGCAAAAGACCGGTCATGACCTCGGTGTCGCTTAAATTCATCTGACAGCCAAAGGTTTTGATAAAAAATGTAATTCCACTAAGATTAGCCATCGATTGCGCCTTCAGAGATCAAAGCCTAAGTCTATCCCGCGTTGTATAAAGTTCACAACATCTTGTGGAGATGGGCTAGATGATCCAAGCTTTCCTGGGTGTACGGTATCACCATGATAGTCCGACCCTCCGGTAATCATTAGATCCAAAGATTTAGCTAATTTTACGAGTTCGTATTCCTCATAACGGCTCTGCTCGCTATGGTAGCACTCAACTCCATCTAGACCCTCATCAACCAAAACCTCGATCGCATCGACAACTTGGTAGTAAGCAGGATGAGCAATAACAGCCAAGCCACCAACAGATTTAATGAGCTTGATAGCCTCAACAGCGCTCATATCATTTTTCTCTACGTAGAAAGGACAACCTCTGCCGATGTAGTCTTCAAAAGCCTCGTTAAATGATTTGGCAGAACCAACCTCAACAAGCATTCTTGCAATATTGGATCTGTTGATAACGATGCCTCTCTCTTTGAATTTCTCAATAGAGATCTTATGTCCAGCATTAGCTAGACGCTCAATCATAATGGCAGAGCGCTTTGTTCTTGATTCATTAGCTTTCTTTAGAGCTTCGGGGAAATTTTTATTATCGAGATCGATAAAGTATCCAAGCATATGGACGTCTCTGCCCTCATAGCTCGATGAGATCTCAACGCCAGGAATCAACACCATATCTTCAGGCATTTTATTGCGCGCCTCAATTGAGCCATCGATACAATCATGATCGGTAATAGCAATATATCTAAGACGTGCATTTTGTGCTTGTGTTAAAAGCTCATCAACACCAACCACACCATCCGAATAGGTCGTATGGCAATGCATCTCTATCTTTGGAATTATCTTCATTTAAATCATTAATCGTTGTTACTTGTTCCCCTGATATACCTTGGCTCAACTGCAAATCTAATTGCTGTACGATATTCTCCGCTGATCAGAATATCTGCAAATGAAGGGGTGCACATAATATCAATTCCGATTGGAGCTAAAAAACCACGGGAAATAGCGATTGCTTTTACGGCCTGATTGACCGCTCCCGCTCCTACGCACTGCATCTCAACAGGAACGCCATCCTTTATCATTCCTGCAATTGCACCAGCAACAGATGATGGTGATGATTTTGACGACACCTTTAAAAATTCCATATTTGTTTTACCTTCAGTAGTTCAAAAAAGCTTTTTATTTTGCTAGATTTATAGTTCTATTCAACTTACGTTGTACGTGTAAACAAGCCGCTGAAAGATATTATATCTTTTTGCGAAAAAATACCCCGATTATTAGTGATTTTCTCTTTAAGCTACTCTTTTTCAATCGGGAAGGTAACTTTTATCGAATCCTTGCCTATCTTGATTTTGGGCTCTTCAGCCAAGCTTACATAATATTGACTCGCCAACTCTTCAAATGCGCTCTCCAACTTGCGCGAAAACGCAGCAATATCGTCCTTATCAATCTTTAAAACACGACTATCTTTAAAAATATCCACCCTTTGTGAAGAGGATGATTTCTTAGAAGTGAGAATCGACAGATAGGGCTTTAATCCTGGTATCTGCCCATGCATTACACGATATGCTGTTCGCTCAGAAATACGCAATCCCAACTTATTGCATCTTTCTAACAACTCAGTTGCCGACCCACAAGATGCAAGGCGTTGGCAAATTGGTAAAACAGAAACATCATCATTAAAAAGAAGATCTTTTGGAGAAGCTTCATGGTCACCATAATCAATCAGTGTTGAAGCAATCTCTGCAGGAGATCCTAGATAAACATCGACTTGATGACGAGTATCAATCGCAAACTCTGCAACTTTACGATTGATATTTCGCGGACCTTTAACAACAACTAAGTCTCCATTTTCGTCACGCTCGATATCTGGAGCTGTAGACTGATCTTTGATCTCACTTAAAAGCTCGGTATCAACCTTGACTTGGATAGCAGTTCCCATATTTTCAGCAGAATCGAGCACTTTTGCACTAGTGGAGTTAGATTTGATAGAAAATAGAGCCATTCCTCGGCCATGAACTCCCCACCTATCCATGCTCATGGTGTCTAACTTTGAAGTAACTCTCGGCTCAAAAACCATCTCATACATGTGTTCAGGAATTCCCCTGCCATTATCGATAATGGTAATTGTGCGCTCTTCGCCCTCTTTATTAGTAGCTAGAAAAATAGATGTCGCTTGAGCATCACGGGAATTTCGCAAAAGCTCGATAATGATATCCTCAACACATCTGATATCGTGTTTTGCCTGCCTACGCTCAGCCTCAGAACTTCTCAGTCTTACATAGCCATTGCCTAAATTTTCTTCAACCCTAACGTGGGACTCTCCAGCGACAGATTGAATAAAGCCCAAAAGAGAGCTGCTAGAATTTTGCTCTTCATGCGCATGCTGGTCAGCACTCAGCCGACCAGCATGTTGTTCTTCTATGTTTTGAGAGTCTAAATTTGCAAGCGACATAATTTAGTGCACAACCTTACTTAGCATAATCCTGAGCCCGACTCTCTCTTATAACCAAAACCTTGATCTGTCCCGGATATTGCATCTCAGATTCAATTTGTTGAGCAATTTCATGAGCTAATACAACTGATTGCGAGTCGCTAATTCGATCAGGCTCAACCATAACTCTAACCTCACGTCCAGCTTGCATAGCATATGTGCGCTCAACACCTTCATGTGAATTTGCAATAGTCTCAAGCTTTTCGAGTCTCTTGATATAATTTTCCATCGACTCGCTTCTAGCTCCAGGTCGAGCAGCGCTGATAGCATCGGCTGATTGAACTAAAACGGCGATCACAGAGTTTGGCTCAATATCATTATGGTGAGCTTCAACAGCATGAACGATCTCTGGAGCCTCACCAAAACGTCTGATTAAATCCGCTCCGATTATAGCATGAGAACCTTCAACTTCATGATCGATCGCCTTTCCAATATCATGAAGAAGTCCAGCTCGTTTAGCCGGAATTGGATCGATTCCAAGCTCAGATGCCATCATGGAAGTTAGATAAGCAACCTCGATCGAGTGCTGTAAAACATTTTGGCCATAAGATGTTCTAAACTTTAGACGTCCTAAAGTCTTGACAATCTCAGAGTCAAAGTCATGAATTCCAACCTCGAATGCAGCCTCTTTACCAGCTTGCATAATTTGGTGATTAACAAACTTTGTCGCTTTAGCAAACATCTCTTCGATTCTTGCTGGATGAATTCTTCCATCGGCGATCAAATTTTCAAGTGTAATGCGCCCAATCTCGCGGCGCACAGGATCAAAACACGAAATAACAACGGTCTCTGGAGTGTCATCAATAATTAAATTAACACCAGTAATCTGCTCAAAAGTTCGAATGTTTCTTCCTTCACGACCAATAATTCTTCCCTTAAGATCGTCGCTTGGAATTGGCACAGAAGAGATTGTTCTTTCTGAAGCTTGATCATCGGCCATACGCTGAATAGCCATGCTCAAAATGTTTCTTGCCTTTCTGTCGGCCTCCATTTGAGCTTGTGATTCTGCTTGACGAATAATAGCTGCCGCCTTCTTAGTGCACTCCCCCTTAACACGGTTAATCAAAGCTTCTTTGGCCTGATCTTTTGTCATGGAGGCAATCTGTTCTAGACGCTCGCCTGCCTCTTCGAGCTTTATGTTAAGCTCGCGTTCCTTCTTTTCAACTTGACCTTGCAAAGAAGAGATCTGATGCTCGCGTTTATCTAAATTGATTGAACGCTGATCCAAAGAGTCTTCACGCTGCATTAATCGATTTTCTTGCTGTGAAAGCTCTCTTTTTCTATCTTCGATTTCGTTGTCGAGTTTTTGCTTAAGCTTGTAAGCATTATCTTTTGCTTCAACTTCGGCAGCACGCCTAATTGTCTCAGCGTCCTTATTGGCTTTTTCTATAATATTTTCGGCGTTTGTATGTGCTTTGTTTGTCTTATTATTCAAAACTACGAAAGCTACCAAAACACCTACGACCACTCCAACGATAGCCGTAATCACAGGTATAACAATATCCATGGGTAGCGCTCCCTTTATTCATTTCAATGCAAGCAAAATCAAGGCTGCTTGCAGCAAAAATACAAAAAAGGCGTTGGTTTTAAAAGTACTGACCGTGCCTTTAGACATAGATCAATCACATCATGGCAATAGGCCAGCGGACTAAAAGAACATCCGTATTCATTTTTTGAGACCATATATAAAACCTGAGAATAACAGGTAACAACCAGATGTAATCTAGTTAATTCTAGAAAGTTCGAGATTATTGGTCAATCTTTAAGCCGGCCAAGGATGTTATCAAATCCGTCTAATGAGACACCTACGTTACTTACGAAACTTTCACACTTTCGCCGCCTAGGGGTGTGCTGTAAGAGGTTGCCTGCGTTAACTTAGGACAAGGTGATAGTTATAGTCCGAACTGGATCATCTTGAGTTGCCCCATCGGCTTGATAATCGTATACAAATTCTACTGTCCAACTACTAAAGTCAGATTGATCGGTAACAGATCCAGAAAATGTGGATGATTCCATAGCGACTACCCTAGACTCTGCATCTGGATCAACATATGTTGTATAGCTATCTGCAGATGGTGCTTCATAGCTAGATAGACCATCTATAATTCCACACGAATCTAAAACAGAATCTAACACATCTGATGTTGCAACCAATTCAGCAAATGTCATACCTCCTGGAAGCCCAACTAAAGTAAGTGCAGATGTAAACTCTACTGAGATAACAACCCCCTCTTCATTGGTAGTCAAAACCACTGTGGGAGGATTGGTTAAAGTAGTGTCTCCGAGGTCTGCTGGAGAATAGATCAAAGTAGCAATCGAGTTTTCATTTTCGCTACCGTTATCTGAAGAATTTTGACCTTCGCTCTCACTTAGTAGATAGTCAACGCCAAGCGCAGAGGATGCATCATCTAGCGACAGTCCAACTAGTGAGGATAGATCGGGAACAATAGTTGCGTATTCAGATTGAATAGATGCAGAAAGATCGATATCTGAAGCATTGATGCCAGTATTTGATTCGATAGACTGGGCATTGCGCTGTGAATGTTGTGATGACAAAACATAGTATCCCGCAGCGATTGATACGATAATTACAACAATGATAACAATAATTGTTATGCGCATTTTCCGCCTGGATTTCATTGCAGACTCAGATGGATCAAGGGCTGCAATCTTGAAAAACTCCCCTGTTGCGGCCTGCAACTCATCGTGATTATCATCATAACCAATGCCAGATGAATCCTCATTCTTTGAGTCAACATCCACAACAAGGTCTTCCGAATCACTTGATATGTCGGTCTTAAGTGGGATATCATCTCCGCTATTGTCTATATTGTCAGTTGAAGCTAAATCGACATTAATTTCATCGTTTACATTTTGATCTAGTTTTTCGTTATCGTTAGGCATACGCCGCTCCTTTTGGTGTACTGAAGGTATACGTAAGAGCACCTTATATAACGTTTTATGTTTTACGTGAACTTAAATTGAATCTAACCAGTAGCTCATTTTACTAAAATACACATTGAAGCCCAAATATTAATCAGCCCAATAAATGCCGACATAGATCACCCCAACAATTATTGCAACCATAGCTAAAACTAAAACAATTTTTTGCGAAATCGGTCGAGGCGAAGAATCTATAATTCCCTCTTCAAATTCATCATCATGCCTTATTTTATGTGAAACAGAGCTGCCGACTTTTTGCGAACTATCCAAATCTCTACTGCTATTTTTAGCATATGTGAAGTCAGATAGATCTTCATCATCCAAAATGAGCTCTACGCTACCATTTTGTTTTGCATCAGGCTCTCTTCTTTGGCCAATCTCTATGATTTGATCATCAAAATCTAGGTTATTTTCAAAATCATTCATGATTCAAAGTTGCTATTTCATTCTCGCACTAAGCTCTCCAGCAATATCCTCTAAAGTCAAATCATGCTTTTCCATCAAAACCATTACATGATAGAAGAGATCAGCAATCTCATACCTAAGATGCTCTTTTGAGCTATTGACAGCCAAAATTGTTTCAATAGCCTCTTCGCCAATTTTTTTTAAAAGCTTTTCTTCAGACTGATTCAAAAGCTTAGAGGTGTAGCTCTTTTCTGGATCGGCATCTCGACGTGATTTGATAGTTTGAGCAAGCGTTGCAAAAGTAGTCGAAACATCGGCTGGATTAACATTTTCAGTCATATATCCCATGTTTATCACCTTTTAGTTAAGCTCTCTATAAAAGCATGTCATATTTCCCGTGTGGCAAGCCGGGCCTTGCGGCTCAACTTTAATCAATAAACAATCCTGATCGCAATCTATAAAAATTTCGCGTACATGCTGAAAATTACCGCTTGTTTCGCCCTTATTCCAAAGCTGCTGTCTTGAACGTGACCAAAACCAAGTTGTCCTTGTTTGTAAGGTTTTCTGCAAAGACCTATCATTCATCCAAGCCATCATGAGCACTTCGCCAGTACTTACATCTTGAATAATTGCAGGAATCAATCCAGACACGTCAAAAGCGAGATCATTAATGCTTAGAATCTCACGAGGTCTAATTGGGTCGGGATAGGAAATTTCATTCGGCATTCTCACAGGTATTCCGCATGACTTCATATGTTCTTTTACTTCTGCGATGCTAAATTGTCCAAAATGAAAGACACTAGCAGCTAAAACAGCATCAGCTCCACCATCAAGAATGCCCTGAGAAAAATGTTCGAGCTCTCCAACGCCGCCAGAAGCGATCACTGGAATTTCTACACTATCTGAAATTGCACGAGTGAGTTTGATATCAAATCCAATCTTCGTGCCATCTCTATCCATGGAGGTCAACAAAATCTCACCAGCTCCACATGAGGCAGCCTTTTTCGCCCACTCGACAGCATCAAGACCTGTATCTATTCTTCCTCCCGCAACATAGACATTCCACCTATCTTCAGCTCCATCAACTCTCTTAGCATCGATAGCGCAAATAATAGCTTGAGAGCCAAATGCCAAAGATGCTTGAGTAATTAAGCTAGGATCTTTTACTGCAGCAGAATTAATTGAGACCTTATCGGCACCTGCAGCGATCATCTCCCTAATCGAATCTACATCTCTAAATCCTCCACCAACAGCAAATGGAATATGTAGTTCTTCAGAAGCTCTTGATGCCATGTCGATAGTTGTTTTTCTTCCATCAGAAGTTGCAGTGATATCTAGAAAAACAACCTCATCAGCACCTTGTTGGTCATATTTACATGCAAGTTCAACTGGATCGCCTGCATCTTTTAGATCCACAAAATTTACACCTTTTACAACACGGCCGTCCTTAACATCAAGACATGGAATAACTCTTTTTGTAAGCATCATGTCCCCTTTACTTGCACGCTTCGATGGCCTGCTTTATATCGAGGCTTCCTTCATATATTGCCCTTCCAGCAATTACACCCTCGATATAATGACTCTGTGCAGCGAGCGCTTGAATATCCTTGATCGATGCTACTCCGCCAGAGGCAACAACTTTAAATCCAGCAATCTTTGCGATCTCAACATAATGATCTACATCAACACCGCTTTGCATGCCATCTTTAGAGATATCTGTATAGACAAGATGTTTTATGCCCATATCTTGTAGCTGCCCTATAAGAGTAGTTGCGCTAACCTGACCACAATCAATCCAGCCAGAAATCTTGATCTGCCCATCGAGAGCATCAACGCCAGCAACTAAAAGCTCGCCGTACCCCTTTACAGCCTCAGCAACAAAATCTGGATCCGTTGCGAGCTTCGTACCTAAAACAATGCGTTTTGCTCCAGCTCTTGCATAGTTATCAATGGTCTCAAGAGTTCTTATGCCGCCACCGACTTCTATGTTTACATCTACCTTAGACAAGATCTTTTCAATCAGGAGATGATTTGAACTCTCACCCTTTTTTGCACCATCTAAATCCACGATATGGATCCACTGCGCACCAGCATCAGCAAAAATAGCAGCTTGTTCGACAGGGTCGTCGTTATATGAAGTTACATCCTCATAAGAACCTTTTGCGAGCCTTACAGCTTTACCATCTAAAATATCGATTGCGGGAAAAAATTTAATCAAAGCCTCTACACCCCAGACACCTTTACAAACTCAGCTAAAACTTGCATACCTGCAGCTGATGACTTTTCTGGATGAAATTGCACACCATAGATATTTTTGTAACAAACCGCTGAAACAAAATCGATTCCATGATTAGTTGTACCAGCAATAACACCTTCTTCATCGGGAATACATCTATAGGAATGAGTGAAATAAAAATGTGTACCTTTTGGAACAACATCTAAAATCGGACAATGCACAGATGTTCTTTCGATAGTATTCCACCCAACATGTGGAATCTTTACCCGCATCGATCCTTCAATAACCGAAGGCAACCTATCACATCTGCCTTTTAAGATGCCAAGACCCTCAAAGTCTCCTCCAGGACCTTCACTTCCATACTCAAATAGCAAATGTAAACCCAAACATATGCCTAAAAATGGAACTCCATCATTAATCATCTCGCGTAAAAGCTCAAGTTGACCTAGGTTTTTCATCGTAATTGAAGCATCAGCAAAGGCACCCACGCCGGGCAAAATAATTGCATTCGCCTTTGAAATCTTATCAACATCTGAGCTAATAAAAGCACTAACACCGATAGATTCCAGGCCTTTTTGGACACTACGCAGGTTGCCTTTACAATAATCGACTATAGCTATGGCCACTTAGAGCACCCCTTTTGTAGAGGGGATCTGTCCTGTTCTTCTAGGATCAATCGATACAGCCTCACTAAGCGCACGTCCAACAGCCTTCATGCAAGCTTCAATGATATGGTGAGTATTTTCACCTGCAAGCAAGCGTACATGTATAGTCGCACCCATATTTGTAGCTAGTGCAATCATGAACTCCTTTACCAAAGTTGTGTCAAAAAGGCCAATCATTTCGATTGGTACACTCACATTCCAGTGAAGTTGTCCACGGCCAGAGATATCAACTGCTGCTAATACAAGAGCCTCATCCATTGGTAAAATACAGTCGCCAAATCGCTTGATTCCAGATCTGTCGCCTAAGCATTTATCAAATGCCATCCCAAGTACAATTCCAACATCTTCTACAGTATGATGTGCATCAATTTCAATATCGCCTTTTGCTTGTATATCTAGGTCAAAAAGACCATGGCGTCCAAACGCTTCCATAATATGATTAAACGCAGGAATATCAGTGTTGGAATTAGCATTACCAGTTCCGTCTAGATCAAGACTAATTGTAATGTCGGTCTCCTTGGTTGTTCTTTGAATCTGAGAAGCTCTCACACTAAACTCCCTTCATAATCGCTTCAGCTAACGAATCGATCATGGCATCATTTTCGCTTCTTGTTCCAACAGTAATTCTTAAGCATCCATCTAAATAGTCGGAACTAGAAAAATCTCTGATTAAAATACGGTCATCGAGCATAGATTGCCAAATACCAGCAGCACCTTTTGCTCTAACCATGATAAAGTTCGATCTACTTTCAAAAACCTCAAGCCCATTTATGCACGATAGCTTTTCTAGAAGCTCATCTCTCAGACGTACAATTGTAAGAATCTTTGGCACAAAAACCTCTAGATTATTACAGACAACCCTCCCGATAGCTTGAGAAACAGCATCTACTGAGTAGGGTTGTCTCACCATAAGATATGTAGAGATGATCTTAGGATTTGCAACCATATACCCAAGACGCACACCCGCCAAAGCATAGGCCTTTGAAAAAGTTCTAAGCACAGCTAGATTGTCAAATTCCTTAATAAGTGGAATAACACTTTTTCCAGAAAACTCTCCATAAGCTTCATCGATTAGAACTAACGCTTTTGTCCTAGCTAAGAGTCTCTTTACAAAATCATAGTTCAGTGTGTCTCCAATTGGATTATTAGGACTCGTAAGTATAACGATATCTATATCATCTCTCGAAGCACGTTCAATAAACGAGTTCTCATCAAAAACATAGTTACTATCCCTGGGTATTTCGATGATATTTGTACTATTAAGTTGGGCGTCAATCGAGTAAACAGAGAATGTTGGCACGCTAGTTAAAGCATTTCTTCCATTACCACCAAAGGCCAAAAATGTATTAAAAAGCAGCTCGTCTCCCCCGTTACCAACAACAATATAATCCCTAGTAATACCATCAAAACTCTCATAGGGCTTTTGGGAATTATGAAGAGTTGGTAAAACAATATCGCAAAGCTTAGATGCAATCAGTTCCCTCAAAGTATTTGCAGTAGGATCTGGATATCTATTGAAATTAGTCTTTGAGATCTCCTGCAAAGCCTTATCTTTTATTTCTGAAGGCAGATCATAGGGATTTTCATTAGCAGATAACAAGATATCAGCATCTAAATATTTCGGATCATAAGCTGCTAATCCTGTTAATGCATCATTTAGCTTCACTTTTGTCTTCTCTTTTCTAATTTTTTCTAAATGATTTTGCTTTAATCTTTAAAAGAAAATCAAATAAACAATCCTTTTTCATTGGAGCTGAAATATTTCAAAGCTATATCTACTATTCGCTAATCGCTTCTTTAATTAAGGCCCTCACCTGACTGAGTAAGCTTATCGACGAGATCGATCCTTTCCATAACAGAACGCGAATGCATTTCAAAGCCCTCTTTATTGGCAATCTCAATAACAGAATTTGCATCATCAGACAGGGCTAGATATGAATAGGAGATCACAGATGTCTTTTTAACAAAATCGTCGACTGTAAGAGGGCTTGCAAAACGAGCAGCTCCAGATGTTGGAAGAGTGTGAGATGGCCCTGCAATGTAGTCGCCCATTGCAACTGGAGTCCATTGTCCAACAAAAATTGCTCCAGCATTTCGGAGTTGTCCAACAAGTTCAATTGGATTATCAGTCATAATCTCAAGATGCTCTGGAGCAATCCCATTGGCAGTCTCTATCGCACTTGCAAGATCTGGGCAGATAACAATAAGTCCATTATTACTTATCGATTCTTCTATGATCTCAAGGCGAGAAGATCCTTTAGAGATTCGATCCATTTCAGACAAAACGTCTTCTAGAATCTCATCTCCAACCATAACTAAATAACTACAGGCATCTGGATCATGCTCAGCTTGAGAAAGCATATCCGCAGCAACAAAGCTTGGATTGGCACTATCATCAGCAAGAATCAAAATTTCAGATGGTCCGGCCTGTAGATCGATTCCGACTTTTCCAGAAACTAGTTGTTTAGCTGCAGCAACATAATTATTTCCAGGGCCAACTATCTTATCAACTGCTTCGATCGACTCAGTTCCGTAAGCCAAAGCTGCAATAGCTTGCGCTCCTCCTACTGCATATATTTCATCAACACCAGCAAGCTTGGCAGCATATAACAAGACAGGATCCATTGTGGCATTTTGCGAAGGTGGCGTGACCATAACAAGTCGCTCTACACCAGCCATCTTTGCAGGAATAGCATTCATCAAGACCGTCGAAGGATATGAAGCGCGTCCTCCTGGAACATAGAGTCCGACGCTATCAAGCGGATTAACGCGATACCCAATCAAAGTTCCGTCTGGCCTGAGATCTAAATCTGATTGAGGAATCTTATTTGCATGAAAAGCCATTATAGATTCACATGCATTCTCAAGCGCATCTTTTACGCTTGCTTCTAAAAATCTCTCGGCAGAATCGATCATCTCGTCTGGAACCAAGAATGTCTCCAGTTTCACATGATCAAATTTTTCAGTGTAATAGGATAAAGCAATATCTCCACGCTTACGAATATCATCGATAATCTCACGTGCAGCATTGGTGATCTCCTCGCTACAAGAGCCATCACGACCTAGCGAATCGAAATCTAATTCTTCGTCACTCTCTAATCTAATAACTTGAATATCCACTTAGTTAAGCCTTTCTTATATTGCGCATCGATTATGCTTTCACAACCTCATTAATCTTAGAAGCTAACATCCTAATCCTTGAATCAATTCTTACAGCAGCGGGATTAGCAATAAATCTTGCAGTTGAATGCATAACTTCAGAGACAATCTCCAAATTATTCTCTCTCAGAGTTGTTCCTGTAGCAGTAATATCTACAATTCTATCTGCCATTGCGCACAAAGGCGCTAGTTCAATATTGCCATGGAGCTTAACAATTTCAACTTGGGTACCGATCGAATCGTAATAGGCCTTCGTAATATTTGGGTACTTAGTTGCAACTTTTAGCACACCTAGCCTGCTATACGCATCACCAGTTTTTGCTTTTGAATCTTTAGGCTCAGCTACTACAAACCTACATCCACCATAATTGAGATCTACCATCTCAACGATGTCGGCGCCCGACTCTACGATGGAATCTTCACCACACATTCCACAGTCCACACCACCAAATGCAACAAATGTTGGAACATCGGTGGGTCTAAGGATAACAAACTCGTACTTTTCTTGAGTAAAGATAAGTTGACGTCCGGGGTTTCTTAAAATGCTAGCATCGATACCAGCAGCTTCTAGTGTATTGACACTATCTTCAAACAAAGAACCCTTTGGAACAGCAATTCTAAGTGGACGATCTAATACACGTCTTAGGGCGCTCATTAGTTATCGCCTCCAATGCTAGCAACAATTCCTTTAGAGTGAAGTGCCATAGCTTTTTTAAATGATGCAGATCCCGCCTCTTCGACATACTCAATATCACGCGGTGTAGATTTTAGATTTCCCTGAACAGAGAGAGCCTGCATCAAATTTTCCAAAGAAAAGGCAAAGCCAGCAGCTGGAACATCTCGTCCAAAAGACTTTAAAAGCTTGTCATATCGGCCGCCAGATCCGATCTCTTTACCAAAACCAGGTGCATAAGCAAATAAAATCAATCCCGTGTAGTAATCAAAAGAGCTCATTAATGAAAAATCGATGCCAATATAATCAGCGTAGCCGCAATCTTCAATGATCTCCCAAGTCTCTTCTAATAAATCAAGCGGAGACTGATCAACATCGCAATCGCATAATAGTTTTTTGCACTCAACTATCGCATCATGATCGCCATGTATCTTTATAAGCCCTTTTAGACATTTGGCTAGAGTTTTATTCATATTAAGATTTTCAACTGCATAAGCTAAGCCAACATGATTTGAAGAGTGATATGCATTTAAGATGCTCTCTTCATCTTGTTCAGAAAGATTACAGGATTTAATTAAGCTTTTTAGGATAGCTACATTACAAAAATCAACTTTAAAACCGCGAAGTCCGCATGCTAAAAGGCTCTCTATAAAAACAATTATTGTCTCCGCATCGGCCTCAGAGCCGCTATAGCCAATCTGTTCAACCCCAAGCTGTGTAAACTCTCTAGATGTAGCCTTATCGGACTTATTGTCGCGCAAGACTCTCAAATCATATCTAAAGCGATATTTTGGAATTTGTTCGCCAAGTCTAGAAGCAACCATTCTAGCAATTGGAAGTGTTGCATCTGGCCTCATAACCAAGAGCGAACCATCCTCATCAAATAATTTAAAAGATGGTGAGCTCAAAGCAGATCCGCGTTCTAGAACTTCTAGCATCTCTAAAGTAGGAGTTTCAATTGGATCATATCCCCATAGATCAAATGTTAAAGATGCGCTCTTTCTCAATTGTTCTCTAATTCGAGCCTCTTCTGGCAAGATATCCTTAAAACCTCGAGGAGTTATTGGTAGCAACTTCTCTACTCCTTACAACTTTGCTTTAATTTTATAAGTAGTCATTTGTTGATACTTTAGCATAGTAGAGCAATAGAGTACTAAAGTAAAGTGGTTAATTTTGTCTTTTACGCAACTCACTATATTAAATAGAAGCTATACAACAACTGCAATTTTCCAGACTTAGCGTATCCCCACGCCTTTAAGGGCTGTTAGTCTAAAAAGTTTTTCGCTATACAACAACTTTGCCTTTGCCCTTTAAAAGTGCTGCGAGCGCAGAAAGAAGCGTCAAACTCCCACCATCGACATGCTGGGGCAAATCGATATCGCTTTTTGCTACTCCCCCTTCAAAGATCACAAAAGAGATCTTATCAGCACCAGGGAATTCACAAATTGTACGATTAATTTCATTTAGGAGATCTCTGTCGATATTTTCAGCCTCGGTCTCGATCTTGACCTTGCGTCCATATGTAAGTGCAATACATGAATTGACTCTGATCTGGCTTCCTCTATCGGTTTTATCGTAGCGACCACGAATCTTAACAATATTTTCCTCAGCTAATGATTTGCCATATTCTTCTAAAGTTTTAGAGAACACAATGCAATCGATCGAGCCATCCATGCTCTCAAGAGTAAAGACTGCCATCCTGTCGCCACGCTTTGTAATTTTATATGCCAAATCTGTTACCATTCCCGCCAAAGTAATATCTTTGTCAGTTGGGATACTAACAGATGAAGAATCCCCAAATTCATCGATATGAATATCGGCTGATGTGTCACTGAAGACGGATAGTTTGAAATCTGAGATCTCATCTAAATCTACTTGATATGGACTTAGGGGGTGATCGGAGATATACATGCCCAAAACTTCTTTTTCAAAGTCGAGCTTAACCTTTCTCTCCCATTCAATCCCGTCTGGAGCAGGAATCTCTTCAATAAAACCAGAGTCGTCATCATCGGATAACATGTCAAACATAGATACCTGGCCAGATTCTTTATCTTTATGGTGCTGGGCAGCCTGCTCTAAAAGACCATCGCGCTCAATAAATAGAAGCATCTGTCTTCTTGTATAGCCAGTTGAATCAAAAGCTCCCGCCTTAATTAAAATCTCAACATTTTTCCTACTGCAAACCTTGGTAGAAATCCTATTAACAAAATCATGGATAGTTTTAAATGAGCCGTTTTTCTGTCTTTCTGCAATGATTTCATCTGCAACAGCCTGTCCCATTCCTTTAATGCCGGCCAATCCAAAACGAATATCTTGTCCTACGGCAGTAAAATCACGCATAGAAGAGTTAACATCGGGAGACAAAACTTGCACGCCCTGTTGCTTAAGCGAGTTTATAACTACTCTGATTCTATCTGCATTTTTACCCATGTAGCTCGTAAGAACAGCGGCCATATATTCGAGTGGATAATAGGCCTTAAGCCACGCTGTCTGCATGGTCAAAATTGCATATGCAGCAGAGTGCGACTTATTAAAGGCGTATGATGCAAACTTTTCAACATCATCCCAAATCTTTTGAGCAACAGCTAGGTCATAACCATTTCTAACCGCACCGTTCATCCAGTGATCCTTCATGGTCTCCTCTTGACCATCTGACCACTTATCAACCTTTTTTGTCATAAGGTCGATCTGCTTTTTGGCCACAGCCTTTCTTATCTTGTCGGACTCTCCGGCAGAAAAACCAGACATCCTAACAGAAATCTGCATAACCTGCTCTTGATAAACGATGGTGCCATAGGTCTCTTCAAGAATATCTTTTAATCTCTCGTCGTAATATTTGATCTCTGTAAGACCAAGTTTTCTATTGATGAAGTCATCGACCATACCAGCCTCGAGCGGTCCTGGCCGATACAGCGCAATAGCAGCGATAATGTCGGAGTATCTATCTGGTCTCATGCGTTGCAAAAGACCTGTTAGACCATCCGATTCGATCTGAAAAACACCAGTTGTGTCCCCTCGTGCAAAGAGATCAAAAATTGCCGAATCTTTAAAGTCAATAGAGTCCAAATCGATCTTAATACCGTGATTATGCTCGATATTTTCTAAAGCTTTAGAGATAACTGTTAGGGTTCTAAGTCCTAAAAAGTCCATCTTCAAAAGACCTAGATCGGCAATATTTACACCGTCATATTGCGAAATAATCGAATTTTCTTTTGTATCTAGCTTAGCTGGAACATGCTCTTTAATTGGGTCACGACAGATAACGACTGCGCTAGCATGAACACCTTCACCGCGAATTGTTCCTTCAAGCTTCTTAGCCGCGTCTACGATCTGCTTAACTTCAGGATCAGAGTTATAAAAATCAACAAAGTCGGGATTGTAATATTCGGTATTGTCAGATTTCTTTTCTGACTCTCCCATAGTCCCAGCAATATTTGCAAATGGGCTCAAAAAAAGCTTGTTAATCGAGAGTGCCTTACCGAGTGAATATCCCAAAACCCGCGCAGCATCTTGAATAGCTTGCTTGGCCTTCATCTTATTAAAGGTAATCACATTGGCGATATGATCCTCACCGTAGACCTCTTTTACATGTTCGATGACTTCTTCTCTTCGCTCATCGTCGAAATCCATATCGATATCTGGCATCTCAGTGCGCTCTGGGGAAAGAAATCTCTCAAAGAGTAGACCGTTTTCTAATGGATCAAATGTTGTGATATTAAGTGCATAACTGATAATCGAACCGGCGGCCGAACCACGGCCAGGACCAACACCTATTCCATTGTCTTTAGCCCATTGAACAAACTCTTGAACGATCAAAAAGTATGCAGCAAAGCCCTTTGTACAGATGATGTCATACTCGTATTCAAAACGATCGATAACCTCTTGTGGCAAAGGGTCGCCATATCGCTTGATCAAGCCTTCAGTTGCAAATTTTCTTAACATCGACTCGTTTGTTTCGCCATCTGGAAGTGGTAGTCTTGGCAAAATCAAATCGTGACAAAGTTCAACGTTGCACTTTGCAGCAAGCTCTACTGTGTTATCGCATGCTTCAGGATAATCAGCGAAAATTTCGCGCATCTCTTCTTCGGATTTTAGATAGAACTCATCGCATTCAAATCTCATGCGACTAGGGTCTTCTAGCTGCTTTCCCATACCAATGCAAAGCATAATATCTTGGGTCTGAGCATCCTCGCGCCGCAAATAGTGGATATCATTTGTTGCAATTGTCTTTATTCCCAGCTCTTTAGCGAGTGCGACAAGCTGCTTATTTAGATCTGATTGCGACATACCGCTACTGGTTGCTATACCCTGATCTTGTAGCTCAATATAAAAATCATCAACACCAAAAAGGTCTGCGAATTTTTGTGCCCACAGCTTTGCATCTTCCAAGCGACCATCATCGATGGACTTTGGAATAATTCCAGTAATGCATGCACTAGTTGCAATCAGACCTTCATGATTTTTTTCCAAAGAATCAAATGTAACCCGTGGTTTGTAATAAAAACCTTCAATTGCAGCATCGCTTACAATTTCCAAGAGATTTTGGTACCCTACGTTATTCTTAGCGAGCAAAATCATATGGTAGAGCTCTGGTTTATGATCTTTTGCAAGCGTTGAGTCTGGAGTGAAATAGATCTCACAACCTATGATGGGCTTTATTCCATGTGGCTTTTTTGGGAGTTCCTCTCCCGCCTCTCTAGCTTTTTCGCAAGCTTCTTTCCACTGTTTTTCAGCCTTGGCGGTAACATTATTGCAGGCCTTTACAAATTCAGGAACTCCATACATATAACCATGGTCTGTAATGGCTATAGCCTCCATACCAAGGCTATAAGCATATTCAGCCATCTCGGTAACCTTAGTAGCTCCATCAAGCAATGAATATTCAGTGTGATTATGCAAATGTACAAATGCCATCTATGCTTTATTCTCTCTTTTGATACGCTTCGATCTTGTGAGTTTTAATATCTGATGATGATTAGCTGCTTTAGATAGCTTCTTATCAAGATCTATCTAAAAACTCTACAAGTTATCGTGAACTTGATTGATCTTTCTTTTCATCCAATTCTTTTATTGCATTTAAAGCAATCTCATATCCACCTAAACCGTACTTAAGTTCTTTTGAAACTCTAGCAATAGTAGTAGCAGAAGCCCCTGTTTTTTCGCTGATAACATTATATGTTTCGCCCTCATCCAAAAGCTTGGCGACCAAAAAACGCTGCGCTAAATCCAAGATCTCACGGATGGTACAGACATCTGACAAGAGCTTAAAGATTTCCTCAGGGTCATCGATTTTACTTAGAGCCATGCATAAAACTTTTACTTCATCTGTATAGACCCTGCTATCCATATGCTTATTCTCCAACTGTAATTGACCGATAAAAACATCATGCAAAAATCAATTTGCACTTGGACATATTTTAAAGAATGCGCAACCCGTAAGCTAAAGAATCGACTAATGCTTTCCAGGAAGCTTCGATGATATTTCCATCGACTCCAATAGTAACCCAGCTTTTAGATCCGCATCTAGACTCAATAATTACACGGGTAATTGCATCTGTGCCACTAGATTCATCCAAAACTCTTACTTTAAAGTCAGTGAGCGAAATATCTTGAACCTCTGGATAAAATTTGGTAATTGCCTGTCTTAAAGCAACATCAAGCGCGTTTACAGGGCCATTGCCTTCGCCAGTTGCAATAAAGCGATCATCGCCAACATGAATCTTGATTGTAGCCTCAGTTAGAGCCTCACTATCTTCGCGTCTATCTGTTATAACGCGATATGATTCCAGCTTAAAAATCGATATATCCTGTCCTAGAGCGCGTCTAAACATAAGCTCCAACGATGCATCCGCCAACTCAAACGAATAACCCTTGGACTCCATATTCTTCACAAGATTTAAAAGCTCTTTTGCATCCAAAGCATCGGTTGGATCGATTCCAAACTCTTGGCACTTAGCCAAAATTGATGCCTTGCCAGAAAGTTCACTTACAACCACATGGGACATATTGCCAACATCGGTTGGGTTGACATGCTCATATGCGCCTTCGAGCTTTCTTAATGCTGAGACATGTAATCCGCCTTTATGAGCAAATGCGGAACTACCGACAAATGGACGATTTGGTGGAAGAGATCTATTGAAAACATCGGCAACAAAATGTGCGGTATGGGTTAGCTTTTTACAATTCTTCTTACCAATTGTTGCAAAACCCATCTTAAGCTCTAGGTTAGCAATTGTCGAAATAATGTCGGCATTACCAACACGCTCTCCATAGCCATTGACTGTCCCTTGGATCTGCACAGCACCAGCTCTAATTGCAGCTAAAGAATTTGCAACAGCTAGACCACAATCATCATGAGCGTGTATCGAGACCTTACAATTAGCACAATCAGAGTCTCTATCAAAAACAGCGATGACTTCCTTAATTATCTCGCTGATCTCATGTGGCATAGTAGAGCCATTTGTATCACAAAGCACAACACGCTTAGCGCCAGCTCTTGCAGCAGTTAGTAAAACTTCAGTCGAATAGTCCTTATTTTCTTTATATCCATCAAAAAAGTGCTCAGCATCAAAGAAAACTTCACGGCCCATCTTCGACAAATAGGAGATCGTATCCGAGATCATACGCAAGTTTTCTTCAAGTGTTGTCCCAAGTGTCTTTTCAACATGAAGCGCAGCCGATTTACCAACTAGAGCAACTATGTGAGCTCCACAATCAACTAATGTCTGTATAGCTGGATCATCTTGTGGCAGCGAATCTTTTTTACAAGTCATAGAAAATGCAACAATTTTAGAATTCTGCAAGGTTAACTGCTTAACACGTTGAAAGACTTCTGCATCCTTCTCATTTGAAGCAGGATATCCTGCTTCGATATAAGTAACACCTAAATCATCGAGTTTAGAGATTATCTTTAGCTTATCTTCAATAGATAAAGAAACACCTTCGGACTGCGTTCCATCTCTTAAAGTAGTGTCATATGTTTCTACGAAAATTGAATTAGGCATCTACTATCTACCTTAACTGCTTTTATAAAAACTGCTTTACTATACAAAAAGCCGCCTAATTTATTTAGACGGCTCGTAAATCCTTTAAAACCCTTATAGATAATAATTCCATTCTCTAAAGGCCTCTGAGCGTCCATTGACAACATCAAAAAACTTGCTTTGGATCTCTTTTGTGATCTTCCCAGGACATGGAACTTCACGTCTGTCAATCGAGTTGACCGGGGTGAGTTCTGCAGCAGAACCAGTCATAAAGACCTCATCTGCTGTGTAGAGATCGGTTCTCACAAGCGACATCTCACGGACTGTATATCCTTCATGTCGAGCAATCTTGATAACAGAATCACGAGTAATTCCTGACAAAACACCATCTGACAGGGGTGGAGTGATAAGCTCTCCATCACGAACGATAAAGATGTTCTCGCCAGATCCTTCAGCAACCAATCCCTGTTCGTTTAAAAGAATTGCCTCACCATAGCCATTGAGATCTACCTCCATATGAGCAAGACCAGAATTCAAATAGCTTGCAGATGACTTGATTGCACCAGGAGTAGAGTTTGCAGAGCGTTGACGCCATGAAGAGATCCCAACAGCAATGCCATTATCGAGCGCCTCTTGTCCAAGATAGGCATCCCATGGCCATGTTGCGATAATGACCTCAATTGGACACTGCCTTGGATCGACACCCATCGAACCATATCCTCTATAAGCTAATGGACGGATATAGCAGGACTTTAAATTATTTGCTTTGATCGTCTCTTTTACGGCCTCGCATAACTCCTCAGATGTATAAGGAAGTGGCATCATGATCATATTAGCCGATCTACAAAGGCGATCCATATGCTCTTTAAGTCTAAAAACAGCTGGACCTTTGTCAGTTTCGTAACATCTTGCGCCTTCAAAGACAGCTGTTCCATAGTGAAGAGCATGGCTCAAAACATGAGTAGTTGCACTTGCCCAGTCAATAAGCTCACCATTTTTCCAGATATATTTTCCTTCAACTATTGATGCCATTGTGTTTTCCCTTCCTAGAATTAACAGCTTTCTATAGAGCCTCGATAACTTTTTGACCCATTTCTTCTGTGTTCAATATTTTAAATTTTTCAGTAGTCTCTAAAGCAAGATCGCTTGTAACCCAACCATCTTCCAAAACCTTATCAACTGCCTTCTCAATCGCATCAGCAACATCGCCTAAGTCAAGAGCATACCTTAGCATCATTGCTCCAGACAATATTTGCGCAAGTGGATTTGCAATTCCTTTACCAGCAATATCTGGAGCAGATCCATGACACGGCTCAAAGATTGGAGTTGCATCACCCAAAGAAGCACTGGCTAACATGCCAAGTGAGCCAGTTAGCATCGATGCTTCATCGGACAAAATATCTCCAAAAGAGTTCTCCGTAACAATCACGTCAAAAGACTTTGGATTTCTAATGAGCTGCATTGCAGCATTGTCTACCAACATATCACTTAACTCAACATCGGTGTAGTCGCTATCCCCCAGCTCATGAACAATCTTTCTCCACAATTTAGATGTATCGAGAACATTGGCTTTATCAACACTAGTTAGCTTTTTACCCCTTTTACGAGCAATTTCAAAGGCCTTGCGAGCAATGCGTTCGATCTCATACTCACTATATTCCATCGTATCGTGAGCGCGTCTGCCATAAGTATTATTGGAACCAGCACCTTTAACATTTTCTTCAGTTAGATGCTCTCCAAAATATATTCCACCAGTAAGCTCTCTCACAATAACCAAATCTACTCCTCCGACAACCTCAGGTTTTAGTGTCGAAGAATCGATCAGAGCTTGGTAAACCTTGACGGGGCGAAGGTTGCAATAAGCTCCCATCGACTTTCTTAGAGCTAGCAGACCTTGTTCTGGTCTAACCTCACCCTTATCCCACTTTGGTCCTCCCACAGAAGCTAGTAAAACTGCATCGCAGCTATTAGCGGTATTAAAAGTTTCATCTGGATAGGCGCTTCCAGTATTATCGATTGCAATACCACCAATAAGCTCGGTATGATATTCCAGATTAAATGAGAACTTTTCCCCAGCAGCATTTAAAACTTTAATCGCCTGATCCATCACCTCTGGACCAATACCATCTCCTGGCAAAACACAAATCTTATATGTGTTCACTTGGATGCCTCCAAAATCTTACGCGTTCGCTCAACTAGTCCCCCAGCTTCAATGATCTCATTAATAAACTCTGGGAATGGCTCTGCTTTAAATTCCTTGCCTTTGGTGAGATTTTTGATTATTCCAGAGTCGGTATCGACCTCAATAGTATCGCCATCATCGATTGAGTCGACTGCCTCTGGACATTCCAAAATTGGAAGACCGATATTGATGGAGTTGCGATAGAAAATCCTTGCAAAACTCTTCGCAATAACTGCATCGATTCCACTTGCCTTAATAGCGATTGGTGCATGCTCGCGAGAAGATCCACAACCAAAGTTCTCTTGTGCAACCATTATGTCGCCAGGTTTAACCCTATTGACAAAGTCAGGATCTATATCCTGCATGCAATGCTGTGCCAAAAGCTCGGGATCACTAACGTTTAGATAACGAGCAGCGATAATAACATCGGTGTCGATATCTCTACCAAATACATGTGCTCTTCCTGAAATAGCCATCTTGCCCTCCTTGAATTACCTTGATTAAAGTTCATCGGGCGAAGCTATTCTGCCCATAACAGCCGAAGCCGCAGCTACTGCTGGCGAAGAGAGAATAACCTCTGAAGTTACATCTCCCATACGACCAATAAAGTTTCTGTTTGTCGTTGCAACAGCACGCTCTCCTGGCGCCAAAACACCCATATAACCCCCAAGGCAAGGCCCACACGTAGGAGTCGAAACTGCACATTGTGAATCTAAGAAGATATCTATCAATCCCTCTTTGATGCACTGAGAATAGATCTCCTGAGTTGCAGGAATGACAATACACCTTACGTCAGAATGAACCTTCTTGCCCTTTAAAATCTGAGCAGCAATACGCATATCATCAATATAACCGTTGGTACAAGATCCAATTACTGCCTGATCGATCTTCATATCTCTAACCTCATCGACAGTGCGTGTATTGGATGGAAGATGAGGTAGGGCAACCGTTGGTCTAAGTTTTGAACAATCGATCTCAACGACACGACTATATTGCGCACCCTCATCAGCCTTAAAAATCCTAGGCTCTCTTTTAAAACGCCCATTGAGATAGGCAACTGTCTTATCATCGGCTGGAAAAATACCGGCCTTAGCGCCACATTCGATAGCCATATTGGAGATTGTCATTCTACTTTCAATCTCAAGATCATTAGCGGTTTCGCCGTAAAACTCTAGAGCATGATAGAGTGCACCATCAACACCTATAAGTCCGATCAAATGAAGCATGACATCTTTTGCATAGACATTTTCTTGCAAATGACCATTTAGCATAACTTTTATAGTCTGTGGAACTTTAAACCAAGCTTTGCCTGTAGCAAATGCCATTCCGACATCAGTTGAGCCCATGCCTGTGGAAAATGCTCCCAATGCACCATATGTACATGTATGAGAGTCAGCTCCAATTACTAGATCACCTGCACCAACAATCCCCTGCTCAGGTAATAGCGCATGTTCAACACCAGCACGTCCAACATCAAAATAATTAGAGATAGAATATTCGCGAGCAAATTCACGCATCGATTTTGCTTGGATAGCACTGTTGATATCCTTATTTGGACAATAATGATCCCCAACTAAACAGATACGATCCTTATCGAACACCTTACCCCAATTAAGCTTATTAAATTCCTTGATAGCGATAGGAGCTGTGATGTCATTAGCTAAAACAATATCAACATCGCACTCGACTAGTTGACCAGGAGCTAGTTCATCACGCCCACTATGAGCGCATAAAATCTTCTCTGAAATTGTCATTTTGCGTGTCATTTTTTACTCCTTGGTCAAAATCACAGGACCATCCGCTGTAATTGCTACGGTCTTTTCAAAGTGAGCCGAGGGCAGGCCATCAGCTGTTTTAACTCCCCAACCATCAGAGATTGTACGAGTCTTATGAGACTTCATATTAACCATAGGTTCAATAGCTAATACCATACCTTCGACTAGCTTTACACCATGTCCAACTTTTCCAAAATTTGGAACATTCGGATCTTCATGCATATCATGGCCTATACCATGGCCGACATACTCTTTTACAACTTTAAATCCAGCACGTTCAACAACGCTTTGAACAGCATGTCCGATATCACCTAAATGAAGCCCCGAGCGAGCTCGATCAATTCCAGCCCACATAGACTCCTCAGTGACTTCTAAAAGACGCTTAAGATCATCTGATATCTCACCACAAGCAAATGTCCAAGCATTATCTCCAACCCAACCATCGATAATTGCACCGGTATCTACAGAGACAATATCACCCTCTTGGATAATATAATCTTTTCTTGGAATACCATGAACGATCATGTCATTTACTGAGGAGCAGATCGATCCTGGAAATCCACAATACCCTTTGAACGCTGGAATAGCGCCCTCAAGTCTAATAACTGCCTCTGCATGGTGATCTAGTTCTAAGGTAGAGATGCCAGGCTCAATAATCTCCCCAACTTTACGAAGAGCCTTAGCGCTGATACGCCCAGCCTCCTTCATAGCCTCAATCTCTTGAGGGGTTTTGATCTTAATATCCATCTTTTAGCTTTATCACACCCCTTTAGACAAAAAATAATCAAAAGCTCAGGATTTAATCCTTCTTAAAAAAGAAGGCAAACTCAAATCCCGAGCTAAATTAAAAGAGCACTTTAAAGTTAGAGGTTTATAGACCTAAGGCCTTCTTAACATCAGAATAAACCTCATCTGGATCCTTATCGCCATCGATTTCGACAAGGACATTAACTCCACGGTAATAGTCGATCAAAGGCGCAGTTGACGTTGCATACACATCCAAACGATTACGAATTGCATCCTCTTGATCATCATCTCTTTGATACATCTCACCATCGCACTTTGGACACTTCTCGTCTGCAACAGATCCAATATGACCGCAGTCTTTGCAACATCTACGAGAAGAAAGCCTCTTAGTAATTACCTCAGGATCAACCTCTACAGCCAAGGCCTTATCAAGCTCACGATCAAGCTTTCTTAGCTCATCGGATAGAGCGACAGCTTGTGGGATAGTTCTTGGAAAACCGTCTAGAATGAAGCCTTCCTGTGTATCTGGTTCTTGCAAACGCTCAGCTACAAGTCCAATTACAACACTATCTGGCACAAGATCACCAGCATCCATGTACTTTTTAGCCTCTAAGCCTAATTTGGTGCCATTTTTGACAGCTGCTCTCAAAATGTCTCCTGTAGAGATATGAGCATACCCAAATTCAGCAACTAATTTAGCGGCTTGAGTCCCTTTTCCTGCACCAGGCGCACCAAGCAAAACAAGATTCATCCTAGTTACGCTTCCTTTCAAAAAAGTTAAACCTGCAAAATGTTTTAACAGGATAACTAGATTATTTGTTACTTAAAGAAACCCTCGTAATTATGCATCTTAAGTTGGCTCTCAATCTTATTCATAGTATCAAGACCAACGCTTACGAGAATCAAAATCGATGTTCCGCCCAAAGCACTAACTAAAGCATTGTCAGTAAAATAGAAGATAATAGTTGGAACAATAGCGACCAATCCCAAATAGATAGAGCCAGGCAGCGTAATCCTACGCAATACATTTCTGATGTATTGCACTGTGGCAGTCCCAGGTCTTACTCCTGGTATAAAGCCACCATTTTGTCTAAGCTGATCTGCTGTTTGTTCAGGATTAAAGACAGTCGAAGAATAAAAATATGTAAAGAAGACTATCAACAAGAACATAACAGGCCAGTTAATCCAACCAGTTGTTACAGCATCAGCAACAGCGCCTAGCCAATCGACATCAGAAAAGATCGCTGAGAGCTGTGCTGGCAAGTAAATAAGAGCTGAAGCAAAGATGATTGGGATAACACCGGCAGCATTAACCTTTAGAGGAATATATGTAGATGTGCCGCCCATCACTCTACGTCCAGTAACACGCTTTGCATAGTTAACAGGAATTCTTCTTTGAGCGCGTTCAATCCAAACAATTGCTGGAATTACCGCCAGAACAATCACGATGATGATTGCAGTGATTAAAATTCCGTTATCTCCACTTTGTAAAGAGGACAAAACAGCTTGTGGGAATCCCGAGAGGATATTGGCAAAGATGATAAGAGACATACCGTTACCAACGCCACGCTGAGTGATAAGCTCTCCGAACCACATAATCAGTGCAGCTCCAATAACCAGAGTTGCAACTATAACGATATTCGTTAGCCATATCCCTGGAAGTCCTGATGTATTAAATGTAATTTCACTTCTAAACAGGAAGAGATATCCGATTGCATTTAACAAAGAGATCACAAGCGTTATCCAACGTGTAACGTTTGTGATCTTTTTTCTTCCAAGTTCACCCTGCCTTGCCCATGCAGAGACCGATGGGATAACGCCCTGCATCAACTGCATGATAATCGAAGCAGTAATGTATGGCATTATGCCCAAGCAGAACACCGAGAAGTAGGACAGAGCGCCACCGGCAAACATATTGAGCATAGCGAGTCCACCAGTAGTATCGGCAAAATAATCTGCCAACTCATAAAATGGGACGCCAGGCACAGGAATATAGCATCCGATCCTGTATAGAATCAAAATGAAGATCGTAAATAAAATCTTCTTGCGCAGGTCAACTACCCTAAACGCATTGATAAGTGCTTTTAGCAAGCTGGCTCAACCTTTCCTCCAGCAGCTTCAATCTTTGAAACCGCACTCGCTGAAATCTTGTCGACTCTAACTACCAAATTCTTATCAATGTTTCCGTTTCCAAGAATCTTAACTAGATCGTCGGCATGTTTAATAATACCTTTTTCAGCTAAAGACTGTCCGTCAACAACGTCCCCAGCCTCAAACTTATCGTTAAGACGATCGACATTTACTGCGATATACTCAACTCTGTTGATATTTCTAAACCCAGGAAGCTTTGGGAGTCTACGAGCTAGAGGCGTTTGACCTCCCTCAAATCCAACTCTCTTCCCACCGCCAGAACGAGACTTTTGACCATTCATTCCCCTACCAGCGGTCTTGCCATGTCCAGAAGCAGCACCACGGCCAACGCGCTTGCGGGATCTTGTTGAGCCGGGAGCCGGCTTTAGATCAGAAAGCTGCATTTAAATCTCCTCAACCTTTACTAGATGTTTGACCTTAAAGATCATCCCACGTACAGATGGACAATCAACATGGTCACGTGAACGTCCAATCTTGCCAAGACCTAATGAGCGAATAATGCGACGCTGATTATCGGCATATCCAATTGTGGACTTTATTTGCGTGACACGAAGGGTCTTCTTTTGCTCAGCCATCTTTAGTCTTCCTTCCAGCCAAAGATCTGCCCGACGCTCACGCCACGTCTATCGGCAGTTTCCTGCGGGCTGGAGAGCTGCTTTAGACCTTCAGCTGCAGCCTTAACGATATTCATAGCGTTATTGGTACCAAGCGACTTAGACAAAACGTTCTCAACGCCAGCAAGCTCCAAAAGAGCACGAACTGGTCCGCCGGCAATAACTCCTGTACCAGGTCTAGCTGGCTTTAGCATTACCTTACCAGCAGCATATTGTCCAAATACCTCATGAGGAATTGATCCCTCAGCAGTAATTGGCACCTTAAACATATTCTTCTTGGCATCTTCGACACCCTTGCGAATTGCAATGGGTACCTCCTGGGACTTACCCATTCCGACACCAACATTTCCCTTACCATCGCCGACAACAACTAGAGCGGTAAGAGAGAACCTACGACCACCCTTTACAACCTTAGAGACGCGATTAATATAAACGACGCGCTCTTGAAGCTCGGGAGCCTGTGTTTGTTTACGTGGCATGCCTCTCCTCCCTTAAAACTTTAATCCAGCGCTTCTAGCGCCATCAGCAAGTGCCTGAATACGACCATGATAGATTCTTCCACCGCGATCAAAAACAATCTCGGTAATTCCAAGAGCAGCTGCTCTCTTACCTACTAGCTCTCCTACAAGTTGAGCTCCCTCTTTATTGGAGCCACTCTTGCCAGATGCCTTAAACTCAGCATCTAAAGAGCTGCAAGAACAGATTGTTCTACCTGCACGGTCGTCAATAACCTGTGCATAAATATGAGCGTTAGATCTCGTAACACGTAGCCTTGGGCGATCCGTTGTACCAGAGATTTTTCCTCTTACACGGCGCTGGCGACGCTTGAGATTTGAAAGCTTTTGCTTCGACTTGTCCATCGATAACTCCTAGCTAATAATCAAAACCATACGTTCGCATACGTTTAAGCGCTATAAACGTCACGCTATGACGCTGCGCCTGCCGCCTTACCAAGCTTGCGGCGGATGTATTCACCTTCATAACGAATGCCCTTGCCCTTATAGGGTTCAGGTGCTCTCCATTTACGAATGTCAGCTGTAACTTGGCCAACCTTTTGCTTGTCAATTCCGCTAACGATAATCTCATTAGGAGATGGACACTCAAACTTGATACCTTCAACAGCTTTAACAACAACAGGATGAGAATATCCAAGTGACATTTCAAGATCAGAGCCTTTTAGAGTTGCACGATATCCAACACCAACAAGCTCAAGCTTCTTGGAATACCCTTCAGTAACTCCAGTAATCATATTAGAGACTAAAGTCCTTGTTAAACCATGCAAAGAACGGGCTTCTGCCTCATCGTTAGCTCTTTTAACATGAAGCTGTCCATCTTCTATCTCAAAGCTGATTAGCTCAGAGAAAGTATTGCTTAGCTCGCCTTTTGGACCTTTAACAGTCATATTGGTGCCATCGATTTTTACTTCGACTCCGTCGGGTATTGCGATTGGCATCCTACCGATCCTAGACATGCTTACACTCCTTTCAATACCCGAACATCTACCAGATATAAGCGAGGACTTCCCCGCCGATTCCCTTTTTACGAGCGTCACGATCTGCCATAACGCCTTGCGAGGTTGAGATAATTGCTGTTCCTAGACCGCCCAAAACTCTTGGAAGATCATTCTTTCCAGCATAGATACGAAGACCCGGTTTAGAGATACGGCGAATGCCGCGAATAACCTTCGTCTTCTTTGGGCCATACTTCAAAGTAATCACTAGCTCGTTTTGCGGTTGAGCCTCGATAACCTCATAACCAGCAATATAGCCCTCATCTTTCATAATTTGAGCTATTGCCACAAGCTTCTTGCTTGAAGGCATCTTCACCGAGTCCTTTGACGCGGAGTTTGCGTTACGGATGCGCGTTAACATATCCGCGATTGGATCAGTTACACTCATTAAATCCTCCTAATTCATCTTGCCGTTGGTTCGCCCTAGTTTTTATCTATCGATAATCTGAGCGCCTGTTCGGCCGGATAAAATCTATAAGGCTAAACTTACCAGCTAGCCTTGCGAATACCTGGAAGCTCGCCTCTACTTGCAAGCTCTCTTAGGCATATACGACAAAGTCCAAATTTGCGATAATAGCCTCTTGGGCGTCCGCAACGTGAGCATCTATTGTGCTGACGAGTAGAAAATTTAGGCTCTCTTTTAGCCTTAGCGATCATAGATTTCTTCGCCACGAGTAATTCCCTCCCTTGTTAATCCTTGATGGGAAAACCAAAAGCATCAAGAAGCGCTCTGGCTCCTTTATCATCTTCCGCAGTCGTGACGAGAGTAATGTCCATGCCGCGGACTCTATCGATCTTGTCATAGTCAATCTCAGGGAAAATTAGCTGTTCAGTAACACCAAAAGTGTAATTGCCTCTACCATCAAAACTTGTAGCAGAAAGACCTCTAAAGTCCCTGATGCGAGGAATTGCAGTGGAAATAAGTCTATCTAGAAACTCCCACATTCTATTACCACGCAAAGTTACCTTACATCCTATAGGCATACCAGCCCTAATCTTAAAGCTTGCGATAGACTTGCGAGCCTTTGTAATAACAGGCTGTTGCCCGGTGATAATACGCAAATCATTAACAGCAGAATCCAAAAGCTTACTGTCAGAGACTGCTTGGCCAACGCCCATATTAACAACGATCTTCTCTAGTTTGGGGACATGGTTAATGTTAGTGATATTGAGCTCTTTTTCTAACAGTGGAACAACTCTGTTCTTATAGTCCTCTTTTAGACGCGGTGTTGTCACCTTAAATATGTCCTTTCTAAATAGCTTTGATGCAGGATTTCCGACCCTACATCCTCTCATAGCCTCTCTTAAAAAGACTAAGATCAGGCTAGATTAGTCAATATTTTCGCCACAGCGCTTACAAGCTCTAACCTTCTTGCCATCAACAAAATTAGCTCCAACTCTTGTCGGCTTGCTGCACTTTGGGCAAATAAGCATGACGTTAGAAACATCTATCGGCATTTCAATCTCTAAAATGCCGCCAGATTGATTTGCCTGAGTAGGCCTTTGATGCTTCTTAGCGATAGCGACCTTCTCAACTACAACCTTATGCTCTTTAGGAAGAGACCTCATAACCTCGGACTCGGCACCCTTATCCTTACCTGCGATTACCTTTACGCGATCTCCCTTACGAATTTTCATAGCCATTTTTGACAATTCCCTTCTAAAGTGTCTCAGGGGCAAGAGAGCAGATCTTCATGAATTTCTTCTCACGAAGTTCGCGTGCGACTGGGCCAAAAATACGCGTACCACGTGGAGCACCAGATTGGTCAATAACAACAGCAGCATTCTGATCGAATTTTATATAGCTGCCGTCTTTACGCCTAACTTCCTTTTTAACTCTCACGATAACGCAACGAACAACATCGCCCTTTTTGACACCGCCATTTGGTGTAGCCTCTTTAACAGAACATACAATAATATCTCCAAGGCCTGCATAGCGTCTCTTAGATCCGCCTAGAACCTTGATGCACTGCACCTTCCTAGCACCCGAGTTGTCGGCGACGGCCAGCATGGTCTGTTGCTGAATCATCGAAATCCTCCAAATGCTTCTCTAAACACTTAAACTAATTAAGCTTCCATTTAACCGACTAGATTACTTGGCCTTCTCGATAATCTCGACCAAGCGCCACCTCTTATTTTTGGAGAGGGGACGAGTCTCCATGATAGAGACAGTATCACCAACACTTGCTTCATTGTTCTCGTCATGAGCATGAAACTTATTAGTGCTGTTAACCATCTTTGAATAGACCCTATGAGGCTTGCGTTCCTGAACCATAACAACAATAGTCTTGTCGTTGACCGCGGAGACCACAACGCCCTGACGGACCTTTCTATTATTTCTGTTTTCGCTCATCAACTAAACTAACTCCTTTTTACGAAAAGCAACTTTTGTACGTCTCTTTACGCGGTCTTGATCTCGCGTGCACGAATCTCAGTCAAAACTCGTGCAATATCTTTTTTAACCATTTTTATACGGGCAGTATTATCCAGCTGGCTCGTAGCCATTTGAAAACGAAGATTAAAGAGTTCAGCACGTGAATCTTTAAGAGCTTTGTTTAGATCCTCACTGGAAAGTTCCCTTATTTCAGATGCCTTCATCATTAATCACCCATGTCCTCACGGCTGACGATCTTGCACTTGATTGGGAGCTTTTGGATAGCGAGTTCTAAAGCCCTTTTGGCAGTTGCTGGGTCAATTTGTCCAACCTCAAACATGATTCTGCCAGGCTTAACAACAGCCACCCACTCCTCAGGATTACCTTTACCAGAACCCATACGGGTCTCTGCAGGCTTCTTTGTGATGGGTTTGTCGGGAAAGATAGTAATCCAAACCTTACCACCACGTCTCATTTGACGAGTCATAGCAACACGAGCAGCCTCGATTTGCCTATTGGTAATCCAATGTGGCTCAAGAGCTTGAATTCCAAAATCGCCATAATTTAGCTTGGTTCCACCCTTGGCTTTACCCTTCATGGAACCACGTTGCACCTTACGATGCTTGACACGTTTAGGGATAAGCATTGATTACTTCCTTCCTTCGCCGCGACGATGGCGTTGCGGACGTGTTGGGCCTTCAAGTGCAGGCTTAGGAGTCTGCATACCAGGAAGTTTTTCGCCATGATAGACCCAAACCTTTACTCCGATTGAACCCATTGTGGTAGAAGCAATCGCAAAGCCATAGTCAATCTTTGCACGAAGAGTATGCAGAGGAACACGACCCTCTCTATACCACTCACGACGACACATCTCTGCTCCACCAAGACGTCCAGAACACTGAACTTTAATTCCTAAAGCTCCAGACTTAGTCGCAGTCTGAACAGCCTTGCGCATTGCGCGACGGAATGCCACACGACCTTCGAGCTGCTCAGCGATTGACTGTGCAATTAAAGTAGCATCTAGCTCAGGTCTTTTAACCTCGATAACATCAATATCAACATGGATGCCAACAATTTCGATAAGTTCTTTTCTTAGTTGCTCTATCTCAGCACCTTTTTTACCAATAACGATACCTGGACGAGCGGTTGTGATAATAACCTTGACCTTCTCACCAGCACGTTCAATCTCAATTGAAGAAACCGCTGCACGATCAAGGCGCTTTTGCAAATATTTCTTGATCTCAAGATCGTTTGCTAGAGTCTTAGCGTAGTCCTTGTCGGCATACCAACGGCTGCGCCACTCCTCTGTGATCCCGATACGGAATCCAACAGGGCAAACCTTTTGTCCCATCGATTACTCCTCCCCTCTCGGAGCGACTTTGACCGTAATATGACTAGAACGCTTACGGATTCTAGAGGCACTTCCTCTTGCGCGAGGGCGAATCCTTTTCATCGTTGGTCCCTCATCCACATAAGTGGTCTTAACGTAGAGTCCAGCCGTAGGGATTCCAGCCTGAGCAGCATTGGAAACAGCGCTGTTTAGACATTTAAGAACTGGCTCAGCAGCATCACGATCGCAAAATGCTAGAATCTCGCGTGCAGCCTCAACATCTTTGCCCCTGATAAGGTCGACAACACTTCTAACCTTGCGAGGAGAGATTCTGATGTAGCGAGCGATTGCATATGCCTCCATCTACTTGCCCTCCTTCTTATATCCACGATAGGTTCTAGTAGGAGCGAACTCTCCAAGCTTATGACCAACCATGGACTCTGTAACATATACAGGAACATGCTTTCTACCATCATGAACAGCGATGGTGTGACCTACCATCTCTGGGAAGATGGTTGAAGAACGAGACCAGGTCTTTACGACATCCTTGGTTCCAGACTCATTCATAGCAGAGATACGGCTAAGAAGCCTTGGCTCCACATAAGGTCCTTTCTTTAAACTTCTGCTCACTATTGTTCTCCAATTCTTATAGTGATATTCGCCTAATTATTTATTGCGACGACGGATGATAAGCTTCGAAGATGCCTTCTTCTTATTTCTGGTACGATGACCCTTGGTTGGCTTACCCCAAGGTGTAACAGGATGACGTCCAGCAGATTTGTTCTTGCCCTCACCACCACCGTGCGGGTGATCGACTGGGTTCATGACAGTACCGCGAACGGTTGGACGGATACCAGCCCAACGAGATCTACCGGCCTTACCAACCTTGATGTTGGAATGCTCAGCATTTCCAACCTCACCAACAGTAGCTCTACAAGTTAGAAGAACACGTCTCATCTCTGAGGATGGAAGACGAAGTATTGCATACTTTCCTTCTTTACCCATTAGCTGAACAGAGGTTCCAGCAGAGCGTGCCATCGCAGCTCCTCTACCAGGCTGAAGTTCAACGGCATGAACTAGAGTACCAACTGGGATATCAGCAAGTGCTAAAGCGCATCCTGGCTTGATATCAGAACCAGTACCACTAGTAACAACATCTCCAACTTTTAGACCCTTTGGATGAAGGATATATGCCTTAGCACCATCTGCATAGTGCAATAGCGCAATTCTTGAAGAACGATTCGGATCGTACTCAATAGTAGCAACCTTTGCAGGTACACCATCTTTATTACGCTTAAAATCAATAACTCTGTATTGTCTTTTATGTCCGCCACCTTTATGTCTACAGGTAATGCGGCCATTGTTGTTACGCCCAGCTTTCTTTGGCAAAGCAGTAACTAGAGACTTCTCGGGCTTAGATCTGGTGATCTCAGCAAAATCAGAGACAGACTGAAAACGACGTCCCGGTGAAGTCGGCTTATATTGCTTGACTCCCATATCATCTCCTTAGTTAGTATTCGATGGCCCAAAGTGTCCATGGGAGTTTCTCGACTACTTTTTAGTCTTGGACACCTCTGACTCCGAACTACCACGGCTCCGTGCGTATCCATATCACACGCACAACAGATCAAGACTTTACCTTACCTTAAGCTCATCAAGGCAGATAAAAAACCTGACCGGTAGTTTTAGGCCGGCCAGGCAATTCTACTTATTTACCTTAGTTGGAATAGAGGTCGATTGTATCGCCCTCAGCAAGCTTAACGATTGCTTTTTTCCAAGTTCTTGTCCTACCAAGAGCGTATCTGACACGCTTTGGCTTTGATTTAACATTCATTGTTTTGACAGAGACTACACGTACATCAAAGATCTCATGTATTGCATTAGCAATCTCGATCTTGTTGGAGGTCTTCGCCACCTCGAAGGTGTAACGATTTTCGTTTTCGATTTGATCAAATGAACGCTCAGTAATAATTGGGCGAATGATCACCTCACGGGGATCCTTATTCATTAGGCGAGCACCTCCTCGATGTACTTGACAGCTGACAATGTAAAAATCAAGTTCTTGTTATTAATCAAATCATAAGTATTGGATTGTCTCATACCAATAATCTTAAGACCTGGGATGTTTCTAAATGATAGATAGGTGTTGTAATCCTCATCGTCAATAACCAAAGTAGTCTTACCTTCGATATTCATTGCCTTTAGAAACTTAACCGCATCTTTAGTGCGAGGATTCTCAAATTCCAAAGAGTCAACAACACGAATCTCATCATCAATATACTTTGCAGAGAGTGCAGATCTCATAGCAAGCTTTACAACCTTGCGAGGAACTTTGAAATCATAACTGCGAGGATGTGGCCCAAAGACAGTTCCTCCACCTCTCCATTGAGGCGCACGAATTGTACCCTGTCTTGCACGCCCAGTTCCCTTTTGACGCCATGGCTTGCTGCCACCACCACGGACCTTGCCGCGGGTCTTTGTTTGATGAGTGCCCTGACGCAAAGATGCAAGATAGGCACGACAAACTTCATGCATTACATGAACATTAGGCTCGATACCAAAGACGTTCTCAGAGAGAGTAACGTCATCGATCTTCTTGCCCTCCTGGTTATAAATATCAATTTTTGCCATTGATTTTCGCTCCTTTTGGCTTTAGTAGATCCTAGCTTTTAAGACAAATTTATGCCTCGCGGATCATCACCAAACCATTGTTCGCGCCTGGAACTGCGCCCTTAACTAGTAATACATTATGCTCTGAGTCAACACGGACGACCTTTAAATTGCGAACAGTAACTCGCTCGTCACCCATATGACCTGCCATTCTAACGCCTTTAAAAACACGCGAAGGATAAGCGCATTGTCCAATAGAACCTGGAGCACGATGGAAGTGAGAACCATGTCCACCAGGACCTCCACCAAAACCATGGCGTTTGATAACTCCAGCAAAACCTTTACCCTTCGATGTACCAGTCACATTGACTTTCTCGGTCTCGCTAAAGATATCTACTGTAATAACCTCGCCAAGCTCATGAGCAGATGCGTCATCTACCCTAACCTCGCGAAGATAGCGCATTGGCTTTACTCCAGCCTTTGCGAAGTGGCCAGCCAATGGCTTGTTAACAAGCTTCTCGCGGATATCGCCAAATCCAATCTGGATTGCCTCATAGCCATCGGTCTGTTTGGTCTTAATCTGAGAGACAACACATGGTCCGGCTTCGATAACGGTTACAGGAACTACTCTATCCTCGTCATCAAAGACCTGAGTCATCCCAAGCTTTCGACCCAAAATCATATTCGCCATATCTATTTCCTTGCTTCCATGTGGTCATGAGCCCTTGTATTTCGGCACCCTTTTGTGCCTCCCTCAGAGGACCACCCCTATATGCTTAGCGTAAAAGACCCATCCTTATATTGGATAAGTCCTCTACGGTAAAAGCTAATTTTTATAGCTTGATCTCGATATCTACACCAGCTGGAAGATCAAGACGCATCATTGAATCAACAGTTGATGGAGTTGGCTCAAGAATGTCAATAAGACGCTTATGAGTGCGCATCTCAAACTCTTCTCTACTGTCTTTGTTAACGTGTGGTGAACGAATAACGCAGTAGATATTACGCTCAGTCGGTAGAGGAATAGGACCAGAAACTTTAGCGCCGGTCTTAATCGCAGTCTCAACTATGAGCTGAGTCGACTTATCAACGATCTCATGATCGTATCCTTTGAGCCGAATCCTAATCTTTTGGGTTGCCAACTTAAACTACCTCCATAATTCACCGGAGCGATTTTTACCTTGAATATCGTCCAGAAAAATTCTAATTTCTCTTACGCAATACCTACTGTGCAGAAGAATTCTTTGCAACTATCTCATCTGCAATATTTTTTGGTACAGGCTCATAGGACTTGAATTGCATCGTGAAAGATGCACGTCCTTGAGTAAATGATCTAAGGTCGGTTGCATAACCAAACATCTCAGAGAGAGGAACATTTGCCTTAACAACCTTGGCATTTGCACGATCATCCATACCCTGTATTTGTCCACGCTTTGAGGAGAGACTACCCATAACATCACCCATATAATCTGCTGGAGTCTCGACCTCAACAGCCATGTATGGCTCTAGCAAGATAGGATCAGATTTACGAAGTGCCTCTTTAATAGCCATTGAACCAGCGATCTTAAAGGCGGCCTCTGAGGAGTCGACCTCGTGATATGAACCGTCTTTTAAAGTGACCTTGATATCAACAGTTGGAAATCCAGCCATAACGCCGCTCTCAAGAGCCTCCTGGATTCCCTTATCAACAGAAGGTATGTATTCCTTAGGAATCGCACCACCAACAATAGCATTAACAAACTCATAGCCCTTGCCTGGCGTCTGTGGCTCCATGTCGATAACAACATGTCCATATTGTCCACGACCACCAGACTGACGCATGAACTTTCCTGTGACGTCCTCTACAGAATGTCCAGCAGTTTCACGATAAGCAACTTGCGGCTTACCAACATTAGCTTCAACCTTAAACTCACGCATCAAACGATCGATAATGATCTCAAGATGTAGCTCGCCCATACCAGCGATGATCGTCTGACCAGTCTCATTATTTGTAGAAACTCTAAATGTCGGATCCTCTTCGGCCAGCTTTGCCAAAGCAACTGTTAGCTTATCCTGCTCAGCTTTAGTCTTAGGCTCAATAGCAACGTCAATAACAGGATCAGGAAAATCAATCGACTCTAGAATTACTGGATGTCCTTCATCGCTAAGAGTATCGCCAGTCTGAGTATTTTTTAAACCGACGACAGCACAGATATCGCCTGCTTGACACTGCTCAATATCTTCTCTTGAATTTGAGTGCATCTGAAGAAGACGACTGATGCGCTCTTTTTTATCTTTAGAAGCATTGTAAACATAAGAGCCAACGTTTAAGACTCCAGAATAAACTCTTATATATGTAAGCTTACCAACATATGGATCAGCCATGATCTTAAAGGCCAAAGCACTGAATGGCTCCTTAGGATCTGCATGGCGCTCGATCTCTTTATCGGTCTTAGGATCGGTTCCGACGATCGATTTAACATCATATGGAGAAGGTAAGTAATCAACGATTGCATCGAGTAGCTCTTGGATACCCTTGTTCTTGTAAGAAGAACCGCAGATGCAAGGGGTCAGCTTACCAGCACAGCAACCCTTTCTGATCGCAGTCTTCAGCATATCTACAGGAACATCTTCTCCCTCTAGAACTAGCATCATAACTTCATCATCAAAATCAGCTGCTGCTTCGGTGAGTTGCTCATGATACATCTCTGCATCCTCAAGATACTCAGCCGGAATCTCACCTTGGCTTGGATAGATCATGCCCTTTTCATCTTCATTGAAATGCCATGCTGTCATATCCAAGACGTCGACTAAACCTTCAAAGTGATCCTCAGCTCCAATAGGAAGTTGCATAACAACTGGATTAGCATTAAGCCTATCGGAGATCGTCTCCACAGCGTGGAAGAAGTCAGCACCAACTCTATCCATCTTGTTGACGTAGACGATAATAGGAACACCATAACGGATAGCTTGACGCCAAACTGTCTCAGTTTGTGGCTGAACACCAGAGACAGCATCCAAAACTGTTACAGCGCCATCCAAAACACGAAGAGACCTCTCTACTTCAGAGGTAAAGTCGACATGGCCTGGGGTGTCAATGATCTGAATACGATGATCCTTCCAGAAACATGTTGTAGCAGCAGAGGTGATCGTAATACCTCTCTCCTGCTCTTGTTCCATCCAGTCCATCGTTGCAGCGCCATCATGAACCTCACCAATCTTGTGAGTCTTTCCGGTGTAGTAAAGAATGCGCTCGGTAGTTGTAGTCTTACCAGCATCAATATGAGCCATGATGCCGATATTTCTAGTTACATTTAAATTAACTTTTGACATATTTACTCTTTATCCACTTCCTACCAACGATAGTGTGAGAAAGCCCTATTAGACTCGGCCATCTTGTAGAGATCCTCGCGACGCTTGACTGAGGCTCCCTGACCATTTGATGCATCGATGATCTCCGCTGCTAGGCGCTCGATCATCGTCTTTTCCTTACGCTTGCGCGAAAAGTCAACAATCCAACGAATTGCTAGTGTGGTAGCACGACGGGAGTTGACCTCCATAGGAACTTGGTATGTAGCACCACCAACACGCTTTGGTTTAACTTCAAGTGTTGGACGAACATTCTCCATTGCCTTTTTAAAGACAGAGAGTGGGTCGTTTCCTGTCTTTTGTTCAACTAGATCAAAAGCACCATAAACAATTGCCTCTGCCTTTGACTTCTTGCCGTGAAGCAAAACCTTGTTAATGAGCTGTGTTACCAGTCTGTTGTTATAAACGCCATCCGGCATAATCTCTCTGCGGACAGCAGCAGCACGACGCGGCATCTATTTATCCCCTTACTAATTGTTTATAAAAACATTTGCTAATGCGAATTGCTTGTTGTAAATCGCTAGTGTTTGTACGTAAAGCTACTAAAATCTTTTAGCTTACATGCTCGCTAAAACTATTTAGGCTTTTTTGCACCATAGCGAGAACGTGCCTTTTTTCTATCGTTAACAGCAGCACAATCTAGTGCAGCACGGATAACCTTATAACGAACACCAGGTAGGTCGCGAACACGACCACCACGAATCAAGACCATCGAGTGCTCTTGGAGATTATGTCCCACACCTGGGATGTAAACTGTAACCTCTTGGCCAGTAACAAGTCTCACACGAGCAACTTTACGAAGAGCCGAATTAGGCTTTTTTGGTGTTGTTGTAAAAACTCTTGTGCAAACTCCACGTTTTTGTGGACATGCTTGCAAAGCTAGATTCTTCTTTTTGTTGTAGGTCTTCACGCGGCCCTTGCGAACCAGCTGATTTATCGTGGGCAAACCTTACTCCTTCTTTTTACTCAAAACTTTTCTTATTAAAAACACAAACATCGAGAAATTAGATGCAAAATAAAGACAGTAATCCCTCGCTTGCATTAAGTCACAGCGAATAAGATTACCATCGTGACCGGGGCAAGTCAAATACCACGCCACCGGGCGTATCTATATTTTTGATTTCTTTACCGGTAAGCGGTAAGAAGATCGAATTGTTCACAGTATTACAGCAGCAAAAAAGGGCGGGGATCGCCCAATGTCATTAACTTAAGCCGATGACATTGGAGGATCTCCCCGCCCTTTCTCGATTTAAACCTTACTGGTTTACCCTTATCTATCTTTTGACTTCAATCTCTACATGCGATTTCTTCTAGCGAACTCTTAACTCTTATGTAGTTTGTTCATCTTATGACGTGCTCTTCGTATTGCGATAGCTGTACTTATTAAACCTCCACAGATAAGTAATAGGAAAGCTAAAAGATATGGCATAGTTGTGTCTATTG